>JBEKES010000025.1:0-19617 GCA_050013715.1 Candidatus Micrarchaeaceae archaeon | reverse complement strand
TTTGCGACAATCGTGTTTGATACCGAATTGAATATTAGGAAGTTGTAGGTGTAGGGAAGAGTCCCTCCTGTTTCATAGGTTGCGATTACAGTGTATTGTCCCTGGTCAAGAAGCGTGTTTGAAACTGAGATTGTTGGTTGCCCTAGTGCTGGATATACTGTTATAGTATTTCCTGCTGAACATGTACCAACTTGGGTTGATGCAGAATCTGTGACCAGATAAGCGTAACTGTTTGTTGTTGTTGGACTTGCAAGATAAGTGGATGCCGTTGCACCACTTATCTGGTTTCCTGTTCCTGAACATGTTACGCTTGACCCATAGTTAGCATACCACTTGTAGGAATAGGACTGCGTTCCTCCTGATGGTTGTGCAGTTAGCAGCGACACCTGCCCTAAATCGATCAGCGTGTTTGATTCCGTAGGAACAGCAGCAATCAGTAGGGCGTTGTATCCGAAGTAATTGGCAACTGAATTGACCGTTGTTGGATGGGCATCGGTAATCATGACATTCGCGAAGAACATTGTGTTTCCTATATAGAGATTTGGATTCGGAGTCCAGAACCAGGAGTTGCTTGCGTAGGTATTACCCGTAAACAGCATGTTTGCAATCAGCGCGTTTGCGGAATTAAGAGTATTGTAGGCATAGACGTTGTATGCGTAAGTGTATGGAGAGGTTCCCTGTCCAGCTATTGTATTGGCAGTGAAAAGAATGGATTGTCCCTGGTCTATAAGCGCATTGGAGAGTATTAGTGTTGGTGTTGTTGGGGCAGTATAGCTAGCAGCAGTGCAACCAGTACTTGGACACACAAGTATTGGAGGTATTGTATATTGATAGTACAGAATTTGGCCAGAACCTCCGTTACCTCCAAGATCTTCATCACTGCCCCCAGCGCCTGCAGCTTCAAGATAGTTTCCAGTAGGAGTATTTGTGGTTTGATAAGAAACCACTATGACACCTCCACCGCCGCCTCCACCGCCTGGACCCCCAGCAGTTGCACCTCCTGCAATACCATTGGCAATTATTGAACCATAGTTCATTACATTCGTAGCTTGTAAATATACGCCGTATGAGCCGCTACCTCCGTTGTCTCCAGATTGAGATACGTAGCAGCCACTGTCTGCACCTCCTCCCCCTCCTCCGGCTGCACTAAGATAGCCAGACATTCCATTCTCGTACCAATTCAGTATCAAAGTATTGGTTATGGTTGGCGCCCCTGGTGCAGAACCGGCTGCGCCATTACCTATGTCGCTGTTCCCTCCTGCACCTCCTGCCACTAATGTGCTGCCGCCCCTACCTCCATTATATGTGCATCCACCGCCGCCTCCGCCACCAGAACCAGCAAAGGAATTGATAAAAGAGCCCCCTGTGCCTCCGTTTTGATAATCTACAACTGCACCGGCTCCGCCATTGTTCGGATTTCCGGCAGTTATAATGCCGTGATTGATTATTGAATTGTTAACGAATATGCTGTAGCCGTTGGTTGTGAGCGTGTTGCCCGTATTCACTATTAGAGTTCCACACACCCAGTTGCTAGATAATACTTGTCCATTCAATGCAACGCAGTTTGTGTTTGCAGTTGTATAGTAAAGAATTGTATTAAGAGGCACGATATTCCCATAAGTGGTATTAGGATATGTCAGATTAGGCGGCTTTTTTCTTATGCGTATCCAACCTATGTGCGCAGAATGTATTGTTCCACTTCGGCCTTCGTATCCTATGGGCAATGCGACAGCAGGCACGTGAGTTATGCCGTCAATGTTGTTGTAGGTTATGGGCAACGTAGTTAAAGAACTGGAGGAATAAAGCGTTGAATAAACTCCTGGGAAGCAAATGCCAGGAGTAGCTCCGCCGCTGCAAAAAGTATTGCCATTATAGGTGGTGCCTCCTGAACGAACAACGCTCTGTATTGTAGAACCAGAACCATCGATAATCCAGGCAGCCACATTTGTTTGGCCGGTTCCGTCCGTATAACCCACATATACATAGTTATCACTTCCTGATGGGACTATTGTGTTTGCAAACACGTCCACAACATTGGCTCCGTCAGATAGAGGATATGTTGCAGTGGTAACAATGTTTGCAGGCCCTGACGTTGGTGTAGTTATGCCGTTGTCCTGAGTAACTGAAGTGGCCAACCAGCCAGTTGGTGTTGTTGTTCCTACAAAGCTCTGGTAAAGAGTATTGAAGACGTTTGCCCCATCATCGTATTCGCTATAGTAGCAGGTTATTGTGTTGCCACCATTCGGGCACGACAATTGAGGTGCTTCCCCATTATCGAAGTTGTTCAGCAAATTATTCGCGTTGCTTAGGACATTACCAGTCCATCCCAGGAATATTGTATTTGTTATTGCAGATCCGGTATTTGCAGCTAGAAAAGAGGAGGGCCAGGGATAATTTACCCAGTAGAGTATGTTTGCGCTGTCAACCAGAGCATTGGGCGAAGCACTTGAAGTGCAGGCAGAGTTTGCAGCCATTTCATTTAACATGTTGCCCTCAAGCCATGAGTTTATTACCAAGCCATTCGCAAAGAAGAACTCTGCATTGTTTAAATTGCATGTGTAGTATTGTGAGTATTTCAAGGCGTTGAATCCTATTATGTTTCCATAATAACCGTAGCTCCCTATGGGGAGAGGGGTGTTAGCCGCGATTGCGGTGCTCTGCTGATTTGCAAAAGTGATCTGGATAAAATTCATAACGTTTGTGGGAAGTATCAGAGTTGTAGGATCAAGCGCAGAATAATTGGAATTTCCTTTAGTATCGAATGTTATGTTTATGGGTTGAAGTGATTTTGTTGTTATGTTAGGGAAGGTGCCATTGTAAGAATTGGATGTAACCGTGCCGTTGTACAGAATGCTTTGCCCTTGCTTTATTACATAGGTATAATTTAGATCATTCAGGTTGCTAGCTGAGAATGAGGGATTCACAGTGTAATTACCATAGGATACAGCCCCATTGATTATTTGAAATGTATTTATGTGTATGTAGTTCACTCCGGCGTTACTGAATTCATATTCTTTGTGGTTAATTTTAAGCTTTATGTGCAGATTAGGCGCCCTCTTCTGAATCTTAAAATTATAGAACACAATCTCAGGATTTGCAACAGTAACGTTGTTTAGGATTGTTCCATTGATAATGCTTACATAGGTCAACTGGTTTCTTGCTCTTGCTCTTCTGCCATTCTGTTTCAGGTACCCATAGGAAACGTTAATTGTTTTTTCCATTATCTGATAATTAGATAGGTTAAGCAAATTTGTTTCGTTGGTTATCGCGCCGCTAAGATGAGCAGCGTTGCTTGAATTTATCGCCATGGTAGAATTGAGCTGCGTCTGGTTTGTGTAGTTTGTTATAAATGTTGAATTGTAATTAGAAAGCTGAGAGAATATGAAATTTTTTAATGTTGCATTGAATTGCGTATGCTCGGATTGATTTATCGTTGTAGAGTTAGTGCTTGTGGTCGTGTTCAGGGTTGTTGTATTTAGTGTTGAGGTTGTGCTGCTCGTTGTGGCATTCGATTGGTTTAGAAACAGTGTAGTTGTGTTTGGTGTAAAAGTAGAATTTACCGTAGCATTTGCGGCGGCGTCATTCTGAACTATTGTGGTCGTGCAGGGTGTGGTAGTATTTGTATAGTTGCTGGAGTTTGCTGGGGCCTCCAACGCGATGCGCTTTGGTATTATGCAGAGTGAACCTAATTTAAGATTTGAGCCAATGCACAAAAGAAATACAGAGTATAGAGCTACAAAAATTAGCAGCAGTACAGCCAAGATAGTTACGCTCTTTTTATGCTGCATACATCAAACCTTATTATGACCTATAATTGTTATCGTATGTATAATAAACTTGTTGGCTGGAATTATAACCAGATAATATAGCATTATTTTGCAGGAATTTGAGAAAAGGGCCTGTAAATTAAATTTACAGAGTGGGGTTATACATTTAAATATCTTTACGTCGCAATTAGATTAATGAGTCCGTAATCACGCATTACTAAACTCACAAGATTAAACCATAAGATTATTAATTTAATCATATTAATAGTAATGAGTACGACTATAGGTGGCTTATATGGTAAAATTCATTATAGCAAAACAACTAGTAGGAAAGAAAGTAATAACAAACGATGGTTTTGACCTCGGAAGATTCGTAGACGCAGAGATAAGCAAAGTAACAGGCAAGATTAACAATTTGCTTATAGAACCCGACCAGGACAGTGCGTTGGCAATGAAGATAAAGAGCGAGGACGATCAAATCAAGGTGCCTTACAATTCCGTAATGGCAGTCAATGATTACATTGTTGTTGACAGGAAGAACCTTTAATCCTGTAGCGGACCCATCTGGTGGTCTATATAATACTGTGCGGTGGAGATGAAGCAGGGCGCGGGGCCATATTAGGTCCTCTTGTTATTAGTATAGTAGCTGTAAAGAGCACCAGCATGCACAGATTCTCAGAGATAGGGGTCAGGGATTCAAAGATCCTATCGGAAAAGCGCAGGAACCAATTGTTTGGCGAAATAGAGAAGATTGCAATAGACATAAAAGTAGACAAGATCTGGCCAAGCGAGATAAACGAGGCAATGAGGAACCACATATCCTTGAACGAATTGGAAGCTGTTAGGTTTGCAGGATTGTTTGACAAGATAACCCAGGATGTTGGTTCAGTTTACCTTGATTCCCCAGATGTAATAGCGGAGAGGTTCGGCACAAGATTCAAATTATCTAGTTCCAAGCCCATAAAGGTCATGGGAGTCAAATCCACAAAGGAGAAGGGAGTCAGGTACACAAGAGTCATAGCTGAGCACAAGGCAGATTCAAGGTATCCTGTTGTTTCAGCAGCAAGCATAATAGCAAAAGTCACAAGGGACAGGGAAATAAAAAATCTTGAAAAGAAATTAAAAATACACATAGGATCAGGATATCCCTCTGACTACAAGACGATAGACATAATAAAAAAGAATCTGAAGACAGGAGTGCTTGACGGCAATATACGAGAGAGATGGAGCACCATGGAGCGAATAAAGCAGACAAAGCTAACTAACTTCTAGGTTAATAAGCTTGTTATATAATTAATTATCTGGGTCTGTGGCGCAACTTGGATAGCGCACTTGGCTTCGGACCAAGTGGTTGCGGGTTCAAATAAGTTTTTGAGGTATTCGATCAAAAGCTTTGAAAATCCCGTCAGACCCGATATTGCTTACAAAAGCTGCATAAACCTGCGCGAAGCCGCTTCTCTTACATGAGCATCTTCCTTGTCGCTTGTAGATAGTTTCCTTAGTAAATCCCTGTTTGATAGCTCACCTATGAGGAATTTTTTTACAAGGGGGCTTTTATCTTCTAATAATCTTTTCTCTCTAAATTCAGCATCAGGTATTAATTTGAGCAATTCTATTCTTGATGTAGGACTTGGGTCGTTTGCTGCTCTTGTTTTAAATAGCTCTTGCTGACCCTTTAATAAAGATAAAGCATATTCTCTAACTTCTTTTGGATAATCTGCATTTAAGAATACATCTAGAGTAGATGAAAGGTTCATGGAAAGGATTACACATCTTGCGCTTACAAAATCATGGGCAGTTACGGCTTTGTCTACTTTCCTTTTCAACTCGGTTTGGCTTGTTTTAAACATTTCATCACAATATTAATGTCATTTTCAAATATATATAATTAACTAAAAGATTAATCGAGATAAGCGAAATGTTTATAAGCCTTCTAGATAGAATACATATGCTGATTTTCCCGGCACTACTGCATTATGCAGGAGGGATTAGATGGACAAGGAAACTTTAGATAAATTCAACGCTTTTATTCAAGAGAATAAGGGCAAACGCAAATTCAAGCAGAGCGTAGAGCTTGCGATAAATTTCACAGGAATGGACATGAGCAAGCAGGACAACAAGATCAATCTTGAAGTGAAATTACCCAACGGAAAAGGCAAGGAGCACAAAGTCACAATTTTCGCCGATGACAAGAACATAGTAAGCAAGGCACAGGCATCCGGAGCAAACATAATAGCAGGATCGGAAATAGTTAGCATTTCTACAGACAAGGCAAAGCTCAATGAATTACTCCAGAATGAATTGCTTGCACAGCCTAGCCTCATGCCTCAAATAGCAAGGGCATTGGGACAATTCCTAGGGCCTAGGAACAAGATGCCTAAGCCACTCATAGGAATAGATGTCAGCACAGCAGTTCAGGATACCGCTAAATCAGTTTACCTAAGAAGCAAGGGAAAGAATCTCCCAACAATACACTGCATGGTAGGAACTGAAAGCATGGACGTAAATGCGATAGGAGCCAACATTGACGAGGTAGTCAATGCAGTTGTCAAGAAGGTAGGAAGACAGCACATAAGATCGGTATATGCAAAGCTCACCATGAGCAAGCCGATGAAAATATTATAGGTATTATTATGCTCACCAAAACACAAAAAATAAGCTTTGTAAAAGACCATGAGAAAATTCTCAAGGACTACAAAGTAATTGGAATTGTGCAATTGAAAGGAATTCCTGACCGATTGCTTCAATCCACTAAGAACCAGCTCAAGGGCAATACAAAATTCATAATGGGCAAGAAGACGCTTCTTACCAAGATACTTGAAACACAGGCACATACAAAAGAACTGGCCAAGCATTTGACTGACACTTCTGCAATACTTCTCAGCAATGAGGATCCATTCGAGCTTTACAATAAATTCAAGGCAAACAGTCTAAGGCTTGCTGCAAAACCTGGACAAATGTCACCAGAAGACGTAAGCGTAAAATCCGGGGAAACAGGAATACAGCCTGGCCAAACGGTAACAGACCTTAAGAGCGCTGGCATTGACGTTCAAATACAGAAAGGAAAGGTAGTGATAGCAAAGGACAAGATAGTAGTGAAGAAAGGAGAGGTAATAAGCTCCAACATGGCAAAGGCGCTTCACACCCTTGAAATATTCCCGTTCGTTGCTTCCATAGAACCGGCAATGCTGCTCAGCGACGGAATCATGTTCACAAAGAAAGTCCTTGCAATAAATGCAGAGACAACAACGCACGAAATCGCAATGGGCTTCAACAGCGCATTGAGCTTGTGCTTCGAGTTCAACATAGTAAATGCTTATACCATAAACAGCCTCATAACAAAGGCATACAGCAACGCACAGCATCTTGGATTAGAATGCAAGATCCTTGATTCAGGGATAATTGACTTGCTCATAGCAAGCGCTGCTTCGCAGGCTGCATCATTGAACAACAGCATTGGAACAAATGCAAATGAAACATCATGATACTAAAAAAGGTGAATTAATGGAGTATGTATACGCTGCACTTCTTTTGGATGCTGCAGGAAAGGAAATAAACGAGAAAACCATAGAGGAAGTAGTCAAGGCCGCTGGACTCAAGCCAGACGAGGCGCAGGCAAAGGCAATTGTTGCATCGCTAAAAGGCGTTAACATAAAAGATGTTATAAAGAATGCACAATCCATGCAGGTTCAGGCACATGCCGCACCGGCTGCACATGAAGGAGCACAGCACGGAGAGGCGAAGCACAAGGAAGAGAAGAAAGAGGAAGGCAAGACTGAAGAGGAAGCTGCAGGAGGATTAGCGAGCCTGTTCGGCGGAGGCTAATTGCATAATTCTGGAATTTTTTTGTTTTTAATGCAATAACAATCCAGAATAAAAAGCAATATATAGCTTGGCTATTAGTATAAGTATAAGGTAATGAAATGGACGCTTGGGTTGACAAGACAAGATGCACAGGATGCCAGCACTGCAAGGACGTTTGCCCTGTTGCTGTTTTCGAGATGAAAAGCAGGAATGACTCTGCTGGAGCTAATGCAGATAATGCACCAGAGAATGAGAAATGGAAAGGTACCATAGACCCAAATGATCATGCAAAATGGAAAGACGTACAGGATGGACACAAGCACTTCGCAGATGATAATGATGGCACAAGCGGAGGATTGTCCGTTGCAATTGCAGGAAGCTCATGCATACTCTGCCAGGCTTGCCTTATAGAATGCGAAGGAGAATGCATACACATAGTAGATGATGCTGGAGTAAAATACGACTCTATATACAAGTGATTTTACTCTGTTAATTCACCAAATATTTTCTTTTTATGGAATTATCCTTAGTTTAATAAGCGAAAGCGCCGTTCTTTGAACAGTGCGCATTTGTTTAAGAAGTTCCACTATGTCAACATATCCTTTAGAGTTGGCAATCGCTATCTGAGATTCTGAAACAACAGAACCCAATGCAATTAATTCTGATATCATTTCTTTGTCTTGTTTAAAAATCGCAATGGTTAATGCTACGGGATTAATCATCTCGGCAGATTTAAGGCCCTTAAAGTGGTCTTCGTTACCAATTTTTAAAATTTCAGGATATTTTTCGCCTAATTCTCTTACTGTTTTGGTGTCCCCGCTTGCAACAGCATCAAAGAATCGTTTTGCTTTTTCTGGGTTTAGTCCACGCAGAAGTGCTTTAATTTTTCTAGCTATTGGACCATAATTGGCTTGTTTTTCAATTGATGGCACTGATTCACGTTCTTTTTTAGATACCATTTAACCACAAAAGGGTTATATATTCTTAGATATTTATATATATTGTATTTGCTCCCAGAGGGCAACTTGTTCTTTGATAAACTAGTTGATAGAATGATAACATATTTGGAGAAACCGTATGAAGACAAGGATAGCCTTGCGCAGCTTAACCCATACGTCAAGGAATGGTTCTTGGATAATTTCAAAGAACTTACTCCACCGCAGAAATTCTCGTTCAAACTTATTTGCGAAAAGAAGGATGTTCTGATTACCGCACCGACAGGTTCTGGAAAAACGATGTCAGGATTTATTTCAATAATAAGCAAGCTTTTCGATTACAGCCTTGAAGGAAAATTAGAAGACAAGGTTTACTGCATTTATATTTCTCCACTTAGGGCACTCAACAATGATATATACAACAATCTGGTAAAGCCGCTTGGAGAGATTTATGAAATCATAAAAAAGGAGAAAGGGATTAACATAATAAAGGACAACATAAAGCAAGTAACAATAGGCGTAAGAACCGGAGATACGACCCAGCAGGAAAGGCACAAGATGCTTGTGAAGCCGCCAAACATACTGGTAACAACTCCTGAGAGCCTTGCAATTCTCATTAATTCGGAGAAATTCGTTGAGAACCTGAAGGGCGTCGAATATATAATAATAGATGAGATCCACGAGCTTGCCAACAACAAGAGAGGAGTTCATCTTTCGCTTTCCATAACAAGACTGGAAGAAATAATCGGCCATGAAACAACAAAAGTAGGACTAGGTGCAACGCTGTTTCCGCTTGATGAAGCTGCAAAGTATCTTGTTGGTTACAAAGGCAATGAGCCAAAGGACTGCATAGTAGTTGATGCATCGTGGAGCAAGAAGCTTGATGTCAAGACAATAAGTCCATTAAAGGACATGATATACGCGAAAGATGGGGAAATAGAAGATGCAATGTACAAGGAATTGAACAACATAATAAAAACAAGCAAGTCAACGCTGATATTTACAAACACAAGAAGCGGAACCGAGCGTGTTGTCTTCAATCTAAAGAAGAGATTCAAGTATGGGGAAGACATAGCTGCACACCACAGCTCTCTTTCAAGAGAATCGAGGCTTGAAGTTGAAGAGCTTCTCAAGAAAGGCTCACTTAAGTGTGTAGTGTCATCAACAAGCCTTGAATTAGGAGTAGATATAGGTGCAATAGAAAATGTAATACAGCTTGGATCTCCGAAAAGTGTAACGCGCGCTGTGCAAAGAATAGGGAGAGCAGGCCATTCCTTCAAGGCAGTTGCAAAGGGCTCCATGATAGTACTCAATCGTGATGACTTGATTGAATGCTCTGTAATGCTTGATGCTGCACTGAAGAAGCACCTTGATGCTTTTGTTGTGCCAAAGAACGCGCTTGATGTGCTTGCACAGCATATTATCGGAATGTCACTTACAAAGAAATGGGATGTTGATGAGGCATATGCAGTTGTGAAAAGAACATATGCATACCACGACCTTGAAAGAGAGGACTTCATGTCCCTTGTGAATTATCTTTCCGGCGCTTATGTCGGATTGGAAAGCAGGAGAGTTTACGGAAAGATATGGTATGATGAAAAGGAAAAGACATTTGGGAAAAGAGGAAAGATGGCCAAAGTAATATACATGCTTAATCTTGGTACAATACCAGATGAAGTTGCAGTTAGCGTATTTGACACTCAAAAGAAATGGATTGGCAGCATAGAAGAGGAATTTCTCACAAAATTAAAACCAGGAGATATCTTCACTTTAGGGGGAAGGCTCTACAAATTTGAATATGCAAAGGGCATGAAGGCCTATGTGAGCATTGCAACCACGAATGTTCCAACAATACCACCATGGTTTTCAGAACAATTGCCGCTAAGCTACGAATTGGCAAACGAGATAGGAGAATTCAGAGCAAACATGTCGAAGATGTTGAAAGAGCACATGCAAAGCAAGAAGATAAGCATATTCAGCAAAACAATGAAAATACCAGACAACATAGACAAATATCTTTCTGCATTGCCAATAGATTCAAACTCGAAAAGAGCCATATTCGGTTATTTTGTTGAGCAACTTCTTTTTGCTGATGAGATACCTACAAACAAGCTTTTATTGATAGAGCTTACAAAAGACCCGTCAAAAGAAGGAAACTTCATAATATTCCATTCGCTTTTCGGAAGAAGAATCAATGATACACTTTCAAGAGCACTTGCAATAGGGATTGCAGAAATGTTTGATGTTGATGTTGACATTTCGATAAATGATAATGGATTTGTGTTCAGTACGGAAGAGAAACTCAATATAACAAACAAAACAATAAAGGACATAATAGATGATATACATTCTTCAGGGCTTACTACGATGCTCAAGAATAACATAAAGAGAACAGAGCTTATGAAAAGGAAATTCAGGCACGTCGCTGCAAGAAGCTTCATGATACTAAGAAACTATAAAGGATACAAGATACCGGTAGGAAGGCAGCAGATAAACTCGCAGCTTGTATTCAAGGCGGCGGAAGAGATAGATCCTAACTTTCCAGTAATAAAAGAGACATACAGGGAAATATTAAACGAAACAATGGATCTTCCAAGAACAAATACTTTGCTTTCGAAGTTGAAAAATGGAGATGTAAAATACAGGATAATAAAAACAGTTATACCGTCTCCATTCACGCATTCGATGCTAACTTTCGGACACGCTGATGCAATACTTATGAAGGAAAGGCACAAGCATTTGCAGCAACTACACAAGCTTGTGATGAAACGAATAAGTGAATCTAAATGATTCTTGACAAGGATATAGAATTATTGGAAGGGCTTCCCATTGCCTACATCAAAAGCATAGATGCATTTGTAGTTTCTGATCTTCATCTTGGCTATGAAACAAAATTGGCAAAGAATGGAGTATTCATACCAAAAGTTAACGTGAGAAAGATAATATCTGATTTTGAGAAGGGATTAAGGTTTAAAAAACCAGGAAAAATAATTGTTGTCGGTGACATAAAGAATGATTTTTCAACAGTAGATGTTGATGAGTTCAATGAATTGCACGAAATTGTAAAATTTTGCAATGAAAAAAAGATAGAACTGATTTTGATAAAAGGAAATCATGACAATTTTATAGAAAGATACAGGGGACCGTTTAAAATAAAGATATACAACAATGAAGCAAAGATTGGGGATTATTTCTTTGCCCATGGGGACAAACTGCCCAAATTCCCGAAAGAAAAGATAAAATTTCTTATTACGGGTCATGAGCATCCTTCAATAGGAATCTTGAATTCCATAGGAAGGGTTGAAAGGCTACGATGTTTTCTATCAGGAAAATATGAAAATATTAATTTGCTGGTGCTTCCTGCCATTAGTTATTTTGCTTCTGGCTCAGAAATAAATTTTGCACCGAAGGGAAATTTGATTTCCCCAATTCTCAGAAGTACAAGCATGGACACCATGCATGCAATTGCAATAGGCTATGGCTCAACACTTGATTTTGGAACAATTGCAGATCTAAGAAAAATATCAGCAAGATAAAATCATAATTTGAATAAAGTTCGCACTAGATTGAAGCAGTTAATATATCTAGACTATTCTTGTCGAGTTTTCCTACGTCTATCTTCAATGGGGTGTTGAACTCGTCTATTATGACAACGTAGTTTCCTATAGTTATGATGTCGGACCTGCTCTTCGTTACGAATTTCATGTCCCCTTTCTTCGTCTTGAGGTTCCATTCCAATCCATCTCCAGTTATTCGTATTTCCTTTATTCCAGTTATTACAGGATCGAAGCTGTTTGCCTCAAGTGCGGCTTCCAGCAATTCCTTTGACTTACTGTCCAATTTTGTGTAATCGCTTATTGCGAAGACGTCCTTTTCCTGCTTTGCGTTGAATACTATCATGTTCGGATTCGATATAGGAAATGCCTTCTTAGGCACAAGTTTCGTTACGACTTTGTTGTTGTATACTACATCAACTAGGCTTCTTCGCTCTCCCTGCTTTATCTTTATTGCAGATTCGCTCACTATGTACTTGTCAACAAACGATTCGAGCGTTTTCTTGCTCTTGTGGGAGCTATGCTTTGCTTTTGCCGAAAGCTTGTACTTGAATATGTTGTAGAGCTTTCCCTTCTTTCTTATGAGTGCACCGGGCTTGCCCTGCTCTGCTATTATTCCATTTTCCAATAATATTACATGATCGGCATTCATTATTTCAGTAAGATCGTGCGTTACGAATATCATCGTCTTGTCGCTTTCCAGATTTAGCACTGACTTGTTTACTTTCCTTGCGTTTATCGCGTCTAGGTTTGCTGTTATTTCGTCGAATAGCACAATGTCAGGTTTTCCGAGAATTGCTCTAGCTACAGCTAATCTTTGCCTCTGTCCTCCTGAAAGACTCATTCCTCTTCCTCGTATTCTGTTATCATAGGACAACGGCAATCGCATTATCTCGCTGTGCATTTCAACTGCTCTTGCGGCAGCTATTAGCCTATCAGGTTCCTGCTCTCCCTTTGAGAAATAAGACATGTTGTATGCTACTGTGTTGTCGAAAAATGTAGAGTCTTGCGGAACATATGCTATCTTCTCTCGCAAATGGCTTACATCTATGTCATTTATGCTGTTGGCTCCGAATTTTATGTCCCCATTGTCTATTGCATACAATCCTAGCAGTATCTTTGCTATTGTGCTCTTTCCTGCACCGCTTTTTCCTACTATTGCAGTTACCTTTCCCTGCTGTATTGTTGCGTTAAGCCCTTTTATTATTGGAAACAACGGATCGTAGCCGAACCATACATTCTGAAGTTTTATGTCTTTGTTGATGTCAACTATCTTCTTTCCGTTTGGCTCCTTTCCAATATCTTCAGAGTCGAATACTTCCCTCAATCTTTCTCCAGAAGTTATTGATTCCTGTATGTACGGTAGTATTGAGCTTATCTGCTGTATTGGGCCATAGAACATTCCCATATAAGCAAGGAAAGCAGTTACGATACCAAGCTGCAATGTACCTGCTATTACAAGTGAACCTCCAACTCTCCATATTACAACAGTTGCAAGTGCAACCAGAAAGCTCACAGGCTGCCAATATTTCAATTCCATTTTTGCAATGTCCATTTGCGTCTTGTAGTAACTGCCAAGGTTTGAGTCGAATTCGTCCCCTTCGAAATTCTCCCTTGTTGCGCTTTTTACTATCGTATAGTTTGGTATTACGTCATTTATTTTTGTGTATATGTCTGCGCCTTTCCTTGAGATTTTATGGTATGCCCTATCTGAAGTCTTGTTGTAACTGATTACCATTGTGCTTAGTCCATAGGTCATAAGCCATTGGGTATTACCTGCATCTGAAGTAAGCCTTGTTTGTATTCTTGTTGCTGTTATGTTGTCTATGTCGCTTGCAGATAATTTCACCGCATGCTTGAAGAGCTTGCTCCTCAGTTCAGTAACTATCTGATTACCTGCCTTGTTGAGCACAAAAGACTGTATTGCGCCGATTACTGTTGAAGATGCATACGATGCTATCAGTATTATGGTGAGCTCCAGGAAAAGAGCCTGCGAATGAGTGCTTGAGAGTATTACGTTGTCTATCAATACCTTTAGCAAGTAGGGAGGTATCAAATTCAAGAATACAGTAATTAGCGAGAGTATTACTCCAATTATGAGCATTGTTCTGTGCTTAGCTGCGAATCCGTAAAGCCAATATAAAGTACCTATGCCACCTTTCCTTGGCTTCTTTTCCTCAAAGGTTGTTTTCACTAGCTTTTTCTTTTCTATGTATTGATTCAACGCATCGGCAAGCTTCTTGAAGGATTTTACCTTCTTTTTTGTAAAATAGGCTATTTCTTTCTCATTGCCGTCTTTTAGCTTTATAACAAGCTTCGCAAGGCCAAGGCCCTCTTCTATGAACGAGCGTTCCAGCTTATTTACTTCTATTGAGAACAAGATCTTATTGTCGGATAATACTTCAAGCTTGCCATCGGCTATTGTTACAGTCTCTTCCTTCAGCTGCAATTGGCTGTTCAAATCTGTCTTCAATTTCAACATAGCCATAACAATTACCTAAGCAGTTCAATTTATTACCTTTTTTGTCCAGCATATATGCTGGACCTTATTTTGCTTATTTTATTATGATTGACATAATATTTATAACTAGAGGTATGCCTTTGGCTTTGCACAAATAATCTAAAATTAGTCGATATATACTCTTCCATTATGCATTTCCATATATATAAGATTGGAATATGTTACAATGTTAATTGATTCCATATGGACTTCGCAAACAGCCATTACCTCTGGTATTGCAAAAGGTGAAGCTATTGAAAGCCTTGCCTTTTCTAACATAGGTATGTCATTAATGCCATTACCTATAACAACCGCGTCTCTTAAATGTAATCCCTCAGCTTTAAGCATGTCATGTACTGCCCTTACCTTATATTCACCGTCCCTTATGGTTATGTTTACACCTTTTAACCTTCCAGTAACATCAAACCAATCTTGATTTGAAGCACAATTAGTAAATCCAAAAATATCTGAAGCGGCTTGAGCTACGCTTGAACCATTGACACTTGCAAGGAATTTTGGCTTTCTTGTAGATCTTAGAATATCCCAGGTAGTCTCAACTATATGAGTTGATATGTATTTATCGGCAAATTTTACCAATTCTTCTTTTGTTCCCAAACCATTTTCCACAAGTTTTTGATAGAATAACTTAAGCCCTTCTGCACTATCTTTGCCGGATTTCTTCTCCAATTCCACTACTTCCTTGTAGCCATCTATTCCTTTTTTCATTATTGACCAGTGATGTGGACCTAAGAATCCTCGCCAGAATTCTCTAACTATATAATGCTGCCCTACATGAATTGCAGCATTAGATTTCCATGCTGTTCTATCACCATCAGTTACGAATGAAGTGGCGCCCCTAACGTATTGAGAATATTTTTCAAGTATTTTGTATCCTTCACGATCTGTTATATTTTCTTTAGTAAGCACTTCATCACTAATTTTATTCTGTTTTATATAATATTTATACATATCTTTTTGCTAAATTTTATAAAATAAGATTTATAAAATGCTATAAGTAAATAGTATCAATGAAAAATGAAGGGCAACTGTTATTTGTTATTCAGAAGCATAAAGCAACATCACTGCATTATGATTTTAGGCTTCAGATAAATGATGTAATGCCATCATGGTCTATTCCTAGAGGGCCTACTTTGGATAATACAGTAAAGAGGCTTGCACTGCCTACTACAGATCATTCTCTTGAGTACAGGAACTTTGAAGGTGTTATACCAAAAGGGAATTACGGTGCTGGACCAGTAATGATATGGGACAAAGGAACTTACAATCCAGAAATCGAGATAGGCAAAGGAATAAGAAAAGAAATTAATAATGCAAAAGAAGCGAAGGCAACTGCCATAAAAAGTTATAAAGAAGGTAATCTCAAATTCACGCTCTACGGGAAAAAGCTGCAGGGTTCTTTTGCTTTGGTCCGCACCAAAGGTTTTGCCGGAAGAGAGAATTCCTGGCTGTTGATTAAACATTTGGACAAATACTGCAAAAAGGGATATGATGCCAAGGACTATGATTTTTCTGCAGTAACAAATAAATCAATTGCAGAGATTGAAAGTGAGTAGGCAAATTGCTTCAATATCTAAAAAAGCCAGGGCAGCACATTAACAAGTATCATTATTATAATAAATGCGCCCAATGCGTTCACGAAAAATGTATTTTTTATGTTTGCCCTGTATATCCTGTAACCGTCGAATCCGGGTATTGGCAGCAGGTTTACTACCGCAACAAGGAAATTCAACAACAGGGAAAGCGAGAATAATGTATAGAAGAAGTATATCACTTTTTCATAGGGCGTAGATAGTACTGGCTTGTAGGCGAGCATTACACCTATTACTCCCTTCGATGAATTGGATGGAGAGGTAACTGCCTTGAAAGCATAGGTGCCATTGTTCGTAACTACAGTAACTGTGCCATTTGGCCTGTCCTGTGCTGCCGCCTTTGTAAGGGTAGTTATGTTATTTACGGAGTAGTTGTTCCATTTCAGTACCTGCATGCCGCTTTTCAATATGTTGTTTGCAGGATAGTTTGGACTTGTCCCTGATACCAGAACTTTATAGGGTATTGCACTGGGTATTACATAAGTAGTGAATATAACCACAAGAACGAAGAATATTATCATGGCAAGGAAGTTTGCAGCTATTCCAGCTGAGAAGATATTAGTTTGCTTTGTGCTGTTGAGCTTGTCTACCATCTTTTCATCTGGTTCAACATATCCTCCTATGGGTATGAACCCGAATACCAAAAGCCCTATTGACTTCAGTTTTACTTTTGCTGTTCTTGCTAGAACACCATGGGAGAATTCGTGTATTATGAGCAATAATGCAAGGGAAATCACACCCGCAAGAAGAGGTATGTCAATGCCAGGTATTACTGGAGCAACTCCAGGTATCTGGCTTGCGATGCCTGAACCAGCTGCACCCAGTGATGGGTTTACAACATACAAGACAATGCTCGCGAGTATTGATTCTGAGTTAAGTATTATGGAATAGAAAATAGAGCCGGTAAAGCCGGCAAATATTGTGATTCCTAGAGTTACATAGGAAGATATGGCGGACAAGCCCGTCTGCGGCTGCGACTGGCTAGTGGATAATGCATTCTGCAATCGTGGAAGATTGATGAACTGGAACGAATTTGCTATGTAGGGAAGCACAAAAAGCATTATCAGTATTATTGATATTATTCCAAATACGTATATTCTTTTGTCTATTTTTCCTTTGAGCAACGGATAGGAGAGCAATCCGAATCCTAGGGTCAATCCCCAGACAGCCATTACCTCCCAGAATGTTTTGTGATTCTTTGAAAGATTATCTATTACATTGAGCCCTTTCTTGCTGCCCATCATGTATAAGCCGTATCCTCCGCTTGCTCCGATTACGTTCTGTATCTTTAATCCTACAAAAATAAGCAACAGGAAAGCAAAGATTATGCGTAATATCAGATTCATGAAGCTTGAAACGTATAATACATAGAGAAGAAGTATTGATATTATGATTAATGCAAAGACCAGCAGTTCCTTATTACGTTTTACCATCTAGACCAGCCTTTGCAATGAATAGGATATTATCCAAGACAACTTATATAGCCTTTTGCACTGTGTGCATTAAGAAAAATAGGGAAAGTGCTTTTAAGTTTATATGCATTAAAATATAGGGATTGAATGGAAGAATGCGAACTCTGCGGGGCAAAGATGAAAGATGTCTATGTAGTTAATGTTGATAACGTAGAGCTTAGAGTATGCATAAAGTGCGCGCAAGGCAAGAAAATAATCTCAAAAGTAATGGAGCAGAAAAAAGGCAATGTGCTGCAAATGCCCAAAAAGGACAAGAATGAGATTCCACAAATAGTTGAGAATTATGGCAGAATAATACATGATGCTCGTGAATCTATGAAGTTGCCAATGAAAGTGCTTGCTGAAATGATAAACGAGAAGGAAACGCTTCTCTCAAGGGTTGAGCAGCAGAGGACCATGCCTTCAGTTGAGCTCACAAAGAAGCTTGAGAAGGCATTGAGCATAAAGCTTACTGAAGAATCGCAGGTACAAAAGGAGAATATGCATTCCTATGGCAACAACGAGGAAGCAACATTGGGCGAATTCGTAACAAAGAAGAAATGATCTAAGAATATTCTTTTTGTATTTAGGTAAACTTTCTTCCTAAGATAATATGTATTTGCAAATTTTGCATATACAATCCAACCGCTTATACTATCTTTAATTTGTACTTCATTTAACTTTCCTTCAATAAAATCTTTTTTGAAAAAATCGATCCTTTTCCATATTCTTTTTGCATTGCTTTTCTTAAGAAATTTATGATATAAAAAAACCCTAAATCCAAGCATAGTAATACCTTTATTTATTAGTATAATTTTAGTTTTATCAGGATGAAGTTCAATTTTTAGATTATTTCTAATAAATAAATCAATCTCTTCTTTCCATCTTCGAAGTACACGTTCATCTTTGTTCAGCAGGATAAAATCATCCACATATCTTATGTAGTGCCTTGCCTTCAATTTATGTTTAACAAATTGATCTAATTCGTTTAGGTATACATTTGCAAAGAATTGAGATGTTAGATTTCCCAATGGCATTCCTTTACCATTAATTTTTGTTTTATGATTCTTCAATATTAATTTTATCAGCCAAATAACATTCGTATCTTTTATTTTCTTTTTTATTATCCTTAATAAAATTTCATAATCTACAGAATCAAAATAGTGTCTTATATCTGTTTTGATGGCAAATCCTCCAGTTTTACTTTTGTTCAAAAGTAATTGCCCCTCCCTCAGCGAATTTTGTGCTTTGGTCCTATATATTTTTCTTATAAAATATTCCAATCTTTTTATTGCAAGATTTACTCCTTTCCCTTTCTGGTTTGCAAATGAATCGTATATAAAATTTCTTTCCAAAATAGGACCTATTATATTGCATAATGCATGATGAACAACTCTATCCCTAAAATGAGATGCACTTATTTTTCTAGTTTTAGGATCATGTACTATGAAGGTTCTAAGAGGCGCAGGAGCATAAGTAAATGTTTCCAATTCATACTTTAACTTATTTAGATTATTTTCTAAATCAGATTCAAACTCTATTATATAACTCTTTAATGTCTTCCTTTTCCTAGCTTTCTTCCATGCAAGTTTAAGATTATCATAAGAACAAAGTTCTTCATACAATTTAGTATAGGTTTTCATGTTATTCGATTGAACCTGGATGTAAATAAGAACCATTGGAGCAACATTGGAAGGCTCGTTGTTCGCATTGAGGTTGAAACGCCTGCCGTTGTTGGCAGTGTTGTTATCGGAGTTGACGTTGAGCGACAACGGCACAATGTTAACCTATCTACTAAAAGCCATTTTATGGCACACTACAGTTTTACTGTTTCAGTTAACCTTACTAGGTATTGCTGTTGAACTTCATGGCTAATATGTTCGTGAACTATTAGCACTATAGATTGGTGTGTGGTCCTCGGTTTACACTCACGAGATAACTCGTGATTTGCAGGATTGCTCCATGCAAACCCAGGTAGAATTAGTTTGTTTTTTAG
>JBEKES010000024.1:0-14456 GCA_050013715.1 Candidatus Micrarchaeaceae archaeon | reverse complement strand
TCCGAAAAACACGTGAAGGAATTCATATTCTGTAAGTCCTTGCCCGACATCTGCCCTGTATACCAAACTGAATACTTCCTTTAATTTGCAGTCAAAGCCCATTTCGTTCTTCAGGCTTCTGTGCGCCGAATAATCTGCACTCTCTCCTTCATAGCAATTGGTGCAGCAGGTATTGGTCCACAGTAAACCAGAATGGTATTTGGCCTTCGCCCTTTGCTGGATCATTAATTGTCCTTTTGAATTGAATATGTATACAGAAATCGCCCTATGAAGCATTCCTTTTCCCTTGTGGGCTTTCATCTTCTCCGCAAGCCCTATTTCCCTGTCGTTCTGATCAACAAGTATTACTCTATCCATACTCATTCATTTTCGTGTTTTATCAATCTGACTACTCCTGGCTTTGGCCTGTAGAGGTCTCCTATTCTCTCTAATTCGTTCACGTATTTGTTCACTGTGCTTTCATCTATGTTCTCCTTGCTTGCCTCTTCTATTACTCGTTGTATTTTTGCAACGCTTTCCGTTTCCTCAAGCTTTCTTATTATTGCAGTTATCGAATTAATTCGATCTACCTTCTCCCTTGGCATTCCCGTTAATATGGTATCAATGTCTCTTCTCCCTCCTCTGTCAACTGCCAATGTTTTAAGCATGTATTCCGTTAATGAAATTGCCCTTTCAGCATCGAGTATTTCAACTAGTTTGGAGAGCCTTGATTTTGCGCTCGCCTCTGCCATTCTAACTAATCCTTCTATTTGCCTTGGAGTAATTGCAGTTGCACCGCTTTTGTTTCCTAGTTGCCTCCATTCAATGTAATAATCCTCTATTCTTTTTGCTGCTTCATCCGTAAGCCTTGGCAATATGTTCTTTCTTGCATAGGCAATGTATCTTCTTAGCATTTCGCTGTCAATTGGAGGCAATTCTACTTGTTCATGTTCAACTTCTGCAATTTGTGCACCAGCGGCCTGGTGCTGCAGAAGTATGTGCTTTGCTATGTTTTTGTCAAGCTCTATGTCTGAATTGTCCCTTATCGGAAATATTAAATCGAATCTGGAAAGAAGCGTTGTCGGTATGTCAAATTGCTCTGCTGGATAAACATTGGGATCGAATCTTCCGTATTTTGGATTTGCAGCAGCAAGAACAGCTGCTTTTGCAGTGAATGTTGCAACTATTCCTGCCTTTGCAACGCTAATTGTCTGTGATTCAAGCGCCTCGTGAAGTGATGCCCTGTCTTCATCGCTTACCTTGTCGAATTCATCGATTGAAACGATTCCTCCAGAACCTAGTACAAGCGCACCTGCTTTCAGCGTCCAGCCTCCTTCAGAGAATTCGTCTCTTTCAGCAACAGCGGTCATTCCTCCTCCTGTTATTGATTTTCCGCTTACGTAAATTCCCTTTGGCACAAGCCTTGAAACAGCCTGCAATATTCTTGTCTTAGCGCTTCCCGGATCTCCGATCAAAAGAATGTGCATATCGCTTCTTATGGCGCCTCCGTCCACAAGCGTCTTGCCCGGAGTGCCTCCGAAAAGCTGCAGCGCAACAGCCTGCTTTATTTGATCATAGCCGTAAATGGAAGGAACAATTGATTTTGTTATTTTGTCAAAAACATTGGGGTCTTTTGAAATTTCCACAATTTCGCGTTCCTGCTCTTCTGATATTGCAATGTCTGTGAATTCCTTCTGCTTTTGTATTATTGATATTGTCTCGAGAAACATTGTGTATAGGTTTGTGTCATTCTTTCCTTTAGCGTTTTTTCTTGGCCTTATCCTCAATATTCCTGTCAATTCAATTCTGTCTCCAGGAATTATTGTATTTACCAAATCATCTTCTATCCAGACTTCAAGCTGCCATGTGGGTGTGTTTCCCCTTAGCTTCTCAAGAGGGTCCTGTATTGCTATTTTCTGAAGATTTATGAAAAGAGAATCCTTGGAATCAACCTTTAAGGATCGCCTTTTGCACTGCGGGCAAAGCTCAGGTATCTCATCCTTGTCTATCCTGAATTTCTGCAAATACCCGCAATAGGTGCATTTGAATACGCCCATCTTTACCTTTGGATTTATCTCGGATCTTTTTACTACCAATCCGTCAAGCAATATCATTTTTCCTATGAATGAGGAGCCAACATCCATTACAAGCGGAGTATTCACTGTCTGGCCGAAGAATCTGGGATGAGGCTCCCTGTCTTTTATGTCGATTTCACTTAGCTTGTCCTTTAGCGATTCGAGCGCAGCCTCAACTATGGGATCAGGATTGTTTATCAGTTCGCTTGCAAGTTCGGGGTCGAACCTGCTGAGCAGTTTAATATCAATGGTTAAGCTTCTTCTGTCAGGGAAACCAGTTATGATATCTGCAATTCCCTCTTTGTAGTGAATGTCAAAGAAGTCATCAAACTTGTTCTTTATAGCATCGAGCATCGCATCTGCCAAAGCAGCACCCCAAAAGAGAATCGAAGAGCTAATGTTCTCTACTTAACTATATAAACATTCAAATAATTAATAATAGCGGAACTATCTCAAATTATCTTCTTCTTATCTTAGTTATCTGTATATTTCCATTATGCTTCAAACGAGTTCTAGTCAGGTTATTCCCATCATCTATATCGATCGTGCAATAGGAAACCCCACCCTCAGCAGTAAAATTATGATGGAAAAACACCACCTCCTTAAAATTAGGCAGGTCAAAATATTTTTCCTTACCTGCTTTTGAATTTTTAATATCCATATCTCTTTCTACAATCCACTCTACAGAATCTCGAAGTGATACGTATTCTGTTTTCGTAGAAAAAGTACTATTTTTATTTTTATCCCATAGGAACAAAGACCACACGTTCTTCTTGCCATATACTTCTCTTATCTGTGCAAATATTATGTCACCGGGATCAACACTAAAGGAATATTCTGGGTAAGCTGGCAATTTCTCGTAAAAGACTCTGCAGTCTCTTTTTACATTGTTGCACATAATCCCTATTTGTAATAGATTTTCATTAGAGTCATATTTTAAGCCTCCTACTCCTATCCATTGCGAAAATGATTCCTTGGTCTCAGTACTACTTTTATCAAAAGTAACTTTAGGCACACGCCACGTTCCTCCTATCTGCGTAAATCTTAAGATTTCATCGCTTTCTACAGTGACTCCCGCCCAATTAGGTCCAGTATTTTCTGGTATGCCTATTTTATCGGCCGGAATGCCAAAAGCAGTACTAATAAAAAGAGAGCTAATCAATACTGATTTAACCATGACGTATTTTCCAGATCTTATCAAAGCCTCAGGCATCTGAACTTTAGTCCTAAACATTCTATCAAAATAACTTGGCATTTTCAAATATATAAGCTTTTTATATTGCAATTCAGACAAAACTTTTATAGCTTAATATATTAGAGTAATCATATAATTGCTAATTATATTCATAAAAAGGCGATAAAAATAAGCAACTCAAAAGGATTCTACGTAACTACACCAATCTACTATGTCAATGGCAAGCCACACATAGGGCATGCTTACACGACTATAGCTGCAGATATGATCGCAAGGTGGCACAGGATAAAAGGAGAAAAAGTATTCTTTTTAACAGGCACTGATGAGCATGGGGAAAAAATAGCAAAAGCGGCATTAGCTGCTGGCAAAACTCCTCAAGAGTTTGTTGATGTAATAGTTAAAGAATATAAAGACTCCTGGGAAATTCTAAATATCTCATACGATCATTTCATAAGAACTACAGATGAAAAACACATAAATGTAGTATCAAAATTCCTAGAAAAACTTGTTGAAAATGGGGACATCTATAAAGGGGAATATGAAGGTTGGTATTGCGTACCCGATGAGACATTCTTTACCGACCTTCAATTAAAAGATGGGAAATGCCCAGAGTGCGGGAGAGAAGTTATTAGATTAAAAGAGAGTACACATTTCTTTAAACTCAGTGCATATCAGGATAAATTGTTAAAATTATATAGTGATAAACCAGAATTTCTGTCACCTAATCTAAGGGCAGATGAAATAATAAATAGAGTGAAAGAAGGATTAAAAGATATAAGCATTACAAGAGCTACGGTCAAGTGGGGAGTTCCATTTGACAAAGATCATACTGTGTACGTTTGGGTTGACGCCCTAATAAATTATATAAGTGCATTAAATTGGCCTGATGGTGATAAATTTAATGAATTCTGGCCTGCAGATATTCATATTGTAGGTAAAGAAATTAACTGGTTCCATTCTGTAATTTGGCCATCAATGCTATTATCTGCAAATATGGAACCTCCAAGAAAAGTTTTTGCTCATGGTTGGTGGACAGTTGATGGAAAACAAATGCGCAAATCTTTCAATAATTTTGTAGACCCATTAAGCATGGCCAGAAAATATTCTACTGATGCTTTAAGATATTATCTAATTAGGGAAATGCCCTTCGGTTACGATGGCGATTTCTCTGAGCAATCATTAAAGAATAAAATAAACAGCGAATTGCTAGGTGATTTAAGCAATTTGGTAAATAGGGTATTAACTCTTGCAGAAAAGTCAAAAATGGCAAAATTTGCTGGCAAAAAAGAACTAGAATTGAAGTTGAATATATTAAGCATAGATAACAAAATGGAAAAATTAGAACTTTATAACGCGCTCGAAGAAATAATGGGATTCGTTAGATCATGCAATAAATACGTGAATGATAAAAAACCATGGGCGCTTCAAGGCGAAGAGCTTGAAGAATCTCTGTATAATCTTCTAGAATCTTTAAGAATAATATCGATACTTTTGTATCCATTCATACCATCTACCTGCGAGAAAATGGCAGAAAAACTTGGTGCAGAAAAACCAGCGTTAATCGACTGCAAATTCAGAAGTGAATTTAGCGAAAAACTAACAAAAGGAGATTATCTTTTCAAAAAGGTCGAATGATAAACTAATGTATTAGTTTATCTCTAACTTCTGCCAAATTTTCTGGCGTCGCCTTTTTACCATCTATTGTAATCCTTTCCTCTGTTGGGTAAAGCTTTGCATGAAAATGATTCACAGAAGTTCCTGCAAATATTAACTGAACTTTTTTAACTTTCAGTTTTTCTTCTAATATTTTTGCAATTTCTTTTGCTAGGAATAAAACCCTCTTCAATTCTTCATTTTCAAGCGAGAAGGCGTAGCTCGGTTTGTGTTCTTTTGAGAGTATGATTGTCTGACCCTCAACTGCGGGAAAGGCATCCAGTATCGCTAAGAATTCTTCATTTTCGAATAGTTTGTAGCTCTCAACGTCTCCTTTAACTATTTTGCAGAATATGCAATCCTCCATAGCCAATACCTTAATCGGTTAAATATATTAGCCTATCCTATGAACCAAAAGGTTTAAATATTTCTAATTATATATAATTGTAATAATTATACATAATGACATGTGTATTTTATGCAAAAGAGTAGTGGGGGTTTAATACACCTGAATAATTTTAATGCGGAAAGCAATCTAGCTACTTATGAGCATTCTTTTCTAACTCCTACCCATTTCATAAGAGGGCGTGTTCCTCCTGCAGAAATAGAATTAGATGATTATAAATTAACTGTATCTGGCCAGACAAGAAAAAAACTTGTTTTAACTTATGATGAATTGATGAAATTACCATCCAAGGAAGTAGTTGCAACTATGGAATGTGCCGGAAACGGACGTTCAGAAATGAAAGACAAAGAAGGAAGAAACCCGCCCGGCGAGCAATGGGGAAGATTTGCAGTGAGCACTGCAACATGGACAGGAATACCTTTGTCTATATTATTAAAAGAAGCAGGGCTTTGTGATTCTGCTGTAGAAATATTGTTTGAAGGTTCAGATATTGGACATATTGATGATTCTGGCAATCAAATCAGTTTTGAAAGGAGTTTGCCAAGAGAAAAAGCATTAGATGATGTGATATTGGCATACAAAATGAATGATCATATTCTTCCAAGCGAGCACGGCTTTCCTTTGCGTTTAGTTGTACCTGGATGGTATGGGATGGCATGGACAAGATCTGTGAAAAGAATTGAAGCAATAGATTACAATTTCAATGGTTTCTATCAAAAAGAGAGGTACGTATATGTAAAAGAGAATTGTGAGGTAAAGCCTGTCACTACAATGCATGTTAATTCAGTAATAACCAGCGCTAAACTTGATGCTTCTAAAGGTTCTCACTTGCTTAGGGGCAGAGCGTGGTCTGGGGAAGGAAAAGGGTATATAGTAGAAGTTCATGTGAGCATTGACGGGGGCTTGCATTGGTCCCCAGCGCAGCTCATTGGGCCGAATGAAAGATACGCATGGCGCTCATGGCAGTATCATCATATATTAAAACCAGGCGAGCACACTATTTCATGTATGGCAATTGATTCCGAAGGAAATATGCAACCTCAGGAAGTTGAATACAATAAATTTGGCTATGGCAATAACGCAGTTCAAAGACTAAGCTTACTTGTAGAATAATTACCTGACTCTGCTTCCTGGCGCAAGCTCCTTGTCCGGCCTCAGCACAAATACATTGGTTCCGTCATCTGCTGCAAGGATCATTCCCTCTGATATAAAATTAGCAATGTTCTTCGGCTCCAGATTTGCAACAACAATTACAAGTGTATTGAGCAACTCTTCTTTTTGGTAATGATCCTTGAGTCCAGCGGCAATGTTTCTAGTGCCTAATTCGCCAAGATCGACTTTAAGTTTGTACATCGGCTTTCTTGCGGTTTCAAGATCTTCAATTTCAATGATTTTGCCGACTCTTAGCTCCAAAGCTGCAAATTCATTTATGGAAACCATTTATACACCAGTTACTAATTGGTAAAATAAGAATTAAGCACTTGCCATGACTTCAGAAGAATCTGTTCTTATGTGGAATGATTCGTGTAAGTCAAGTTCTCTAATCAATTTTTCTCTTGCTTCTACATCGTAAATCCTTCTTAATAATGCCCTTCCTATTCCTCTGTGTTTAAAATTAGATAACGTGTTAAATGTTTTCTGATCTGCATGCGGATGTTCCATAATAGTATATGCTGTATCTACTGCAAGTTGCATGTTATCTTTCATCTTTTTATCATAAACTAAAGCAAATGCAACTGTATTAAGTGCCTTAGCCGATGTTCTATGATTTTTTGCTACAGCATTCAATACATTCAAATCCGGATCAAAACAAAGTACTGATAATCTATAAGTGTGTGGTGTTTCTCTGGCTTCTTTGACTCTTTCTTCTACTGGGCCTGATCTTTCTGAAATCTTTCTTAATGTACTTACAATTTCTTTAGCTCCAAGTTGTACTCGTTGTCTAACTACTTGTTCCATCTAATCACACTATCAAATAACTTTTATTACTTTATCTCCTGGTCGATATTAATACTACGCTCATAATATATATACGTTTCGGCAAATTTTTGTAAAAAATTAGATTAGCGGAAGATTTGAATATATTGCTTTTATTATATTAAACAACGATTTCATGTCTTTAGCTAGCGATTTCAAGGAATTCATTACGAAAGGAAATGTATTGGATTTAGCTGTAGCGGTAGTCGTAGGTGTTGCATTCAATGCCGTAATTACTGCATTTGTAGCAGATGTAATAACACCACTTATAGGTATTCCAGGGCATGTCAATTTTTCAGCATTGACTTATACCATTAACGGAAGCGTTTTCATGATAGGTGCATTTGTTAGCGCATTAATAAGTTTTATTACAATAGCATTAGTTGTATTTCTTCTTATAGTGAAACCCGCATCCAAATTCAAGAAAAAGGAAGCTGCAACAACAAAGAAATGTCCTGAATGCCTATCTGATGTGCCAATAGGTGCAAAGAGATGTGCATTCTGTACTTCTAAGCTCAAGCAATGAAAAATATCGGCAAAGTCATTTCATGAAAACAATAGGAATTCTCGGAGGTATGGGCCCAGCGGCTACTGTCGAACTTCTAAATAGGATAATCTTTCTTTGTCAAAGAAAATACAAAGCAGTTCAGGATAGTGAATATCCTCAAATTGCAATTTATTCGATGGCCCCTAAAGGATCCGATGAAACTGGTATAAAAAACGAAAAATTATTGCAAAAAGAATTCATAATTGGCAGTAATAAGTTAAGTAAGGTAGGTTGTGACTTTGTAATTCTCCCCTGCAATACTGCCCATTATTTTATGGCTAAAATAAAAAAACAAACGAGAATACCTGTATTGAGCATGACAGATGAAACTGTTTCTATAGTTAAAAAGAGCAAACTGAAAAAAGTTGGACTACTTGCTTCGCAAAGTAGCTACGACCACAACATATATGGTGACATACTGGCATCTAAAGGGATAAAACTTATTTTACCGAACAATGGAGAAAGGAGAAATATAACAAATATAATATTGCGTATAATGGCTGGTAATCTCGATAAAAAAGATAAAACAACTCTAAAGGAAATTATAAAACAAATGGAAAAGAGAGAACAAATACAGGCGATAATTATTGGTTGTACGGAACTCTCAATTATACTGAAAGTTAACGAATGTCCTATAAAAGCATTTGATTCTTTAGACATACTTGCAGAAAATGCAGTAATAAAGGCTTATAAATCGTAAATAAGAAGGTACAATTTTATCAATAATATAAAGTTTATAATTAGAAATAAGCAACGAACAAAAACTCTCAACAACAAAGGCTTAATAAGCTATGGAATAAATCATATAATAAGTCTTTATTTTACAAAATTCTGCTTAATTAAAGTGATATCATGAGCCAAATGGGTATACAAATACACACAAAATCAAATACGAAAATGTCAGGAAGTGGCAAGAAGAACGTCCGTGCCAGAGACAAGAAGAGGAGCGAAGTGGGAAATTATTTCTCCGCAACAAAGGTAGTTGCATCTTTGCCATCTAACATTAATGTCAAGATAAGAAGGCGCGGCGGCACCAAGTATGTGCGACTCAAAAAGGCAGTTGTTGCCAATGTGCTTACAAAAGATGGCTACAAGAAAGCAAAGATAACCGGGGTTTTCGAATCAAAGGACAACAGGAACTTTGCAAGGCAGGCAATAGTAACAAAGGGTGCAACCATAGTGACTGAACTTGGCAATGCTGTTGTTATCAATAGGCCAGGCCGTGAAGGCTCGATAAATGCAAGGCTTGTGGTGTAGATTTGCCTGTAAGAGTATACGAATGTAATAGATCCGAAGTCGAAGCTCTTAAGAAAGTGCTTAACTATGATCCATATCTTGATACTAATCTAATACCAAGCTCAAAGAAAGACGACCGTCCAATTGAATCATTAACTGAAGAGGAGCGCAGGCAAATAGAAGAGAAGGAAAAGCAGATAAGCGAAACACAGAGAAAAATTGCAGAAAGTCCAGCAGGAAAGGTAATATTCACAAGACAGGAATACCAGCTCAAAGATGGTGAGAACCTAAATCTCAAGAAAGATACAGTATACTTGTACTTGAGCGCTCCTGATGTTTTCCTTGACAATGCCGAAGATCGCTTCAAAAATGAATTCAAGACAATAAAAAGGGCAAGCAAGGAAGAAGAGGAAACTGTAATAACTGCAATAAAGCAAGAGGAAGAAAATGCGAATGCGGGCTTCGGCTCCATATTCGGTAATTGAAATGAATCTAATTAGTTCCATGGACCTATCAAAAGATGCGATAAACAGGATCTTTGAGATAGCCGATGATGTAAGCACTGGAAATGAGGAAATTTCTTTGAAAGAGCATTCCACAATGGTCCTTTATTTTGAAGAGCCTTCAACACGAACAAGAGTCTCATTTGAGGTTGCCATTGCAAAGCTTGGAGGAACGCCCATCTATGTTGATGCGCATACAACTCAGGTCTCAAGGGGCGAAACAATAGCAGATACTGCAAAGGTGCTCAGCTCCTATTGCGACTTCATTATTGTGAGAATGAATGACCACGACAAGCTTCTTACGATAGCGGAGAATTCTAAAGTCCCAGTTATAAACGCGCTTACCTATCTGGAGCATCCTACTCAAGCGCTTGCGGATTGCTATACTATACTCAAGCACAAGAAAAGCTTGAAGAAATTAAAAATTGCATTTGTTGGTGACATAGCAACAAACACTGCCAATTCGCTCATGATAACTGCTGTCAAGCTAGGCGCAGAAATCGTGCTCATAGGACCTAATTCGGTAAAGCCAAATACCTACTACTATACAAAGGCAAGGGAATACGGAAGCGTTGAGCTGTTTGATTCGCTGGAATTGGGCCTTGAAGGCGTTGATATAATTTATACCGATACCTTCGTAAGCATGGGCGATGAAAGCAATGCATCGCAAAGGCTTGAATTATTTGCTCCCTATCAATTGAACAGCAAAGTATTATCGTATGCGAACAAGGATGCACTCGTGATGCACTGCCTTCCTGCGCACCGCGGAGAGGAAATAACAGCTGATGTACTGGACAGCGACAGGAGCATAGTGTGGGAACAGGCTGCAAACAAGCTGATCATAGAAAAGGCGATACTTCTATACCTTTCGGAAAAGCACTAGCAAATAATGCTGAATCAGAAATCTTTATAAGAGTAAGGTAAGATATATAACTAACAATTGAGAATACTAAGTTGATTGAATATGGATCTTTTTGGCAAGGTTGCAGTTATAGTTGTAATTCTGATAGTTATCTTCACTGCCGCATTTATATTGTTCCAGCATACCGCAAAGCAAACGCAGCTTACCGCAACGCAGGCGGAGCAGTATGTAATCAACGACCTTAAGGCAAGCAATCCCAATGCCAACATAACCATAATCAACGTATCAAATTCAAGCCTCAAGAACGGGAGCTACAACATAATATTGAGCATAGTATACAACGGAACAAGGCCGTGCCCCACATTGTCGATAGTAGGCTACGACTACCCTGCAACAGGGCTTGTGCCAAGCGTTGACAATTTATACACAAGCAAATGCGTCATATACGGACTTTCCAATGCCCCTTCATTTGTGATAAGCTCAAAGTACATAGCGATTGCGGAATCCTATGACAAGAACCTTTCCCAGATCAGCGATTATGTAAACACGTTCGGCTATTACAACACAAACGTCCATGCTACCTACTATGCATTATTGAATAATACTCAAACGCATCTTACGCAAAGCCTCTACAACGTATGGCTAGTCCAATACAAGGCAACCAACGCAAACTATTCCGTTTATGCTGTTATAGATTCTTCAGGAGCGATAGTGGGCAATTATATCTCAAACAACAGCACAGCATAATTCTAATACTGATCGAGGTAATCAAATGCCAAGGAAAAAGAAAAAGGAACCAATGCACCTATTCCGATTGCTAATAGGATTCGGGTTTATCATAATAGGACTAAATGCAATAATAGGAAGATTGGCAACAACAAACGTGCTAAATCAAATAATAAACATAGAAAATTTAAGGCATGCGAACATAGACAAATCTGCATTGATATGGAACTCTGCAATAAGCATACTGTTCAGCTGCTTGCTGATAATAGCAGGAATCATAATACTATTCGACAAGTCCATTGATGTTTTCTTCCAAAGACAATGATATTGGTTAGATGCACAGCTCCAATACAAAAGACAGGATAAAAAAACATTACGATCTTCTTTCTCCCTATTACCAAAAGCTATGGGGAATTCACATTCATCATGGGTATTACATTACGGGAAAAGAATCAAAGCAAGAGGCAACAGATAAATTGATAAAACTGTTGGCAAGTAAACTTAACATAAAAAAGAGTTCGCTAATTCTGGATATTGGTTGCGGCATTGGCGGTACTTCAATATACTTTGCAAAAAAGTACAACTGCAAAGTAACTGGAATTACAATAAGTGCAGTACAAGCAAAAATGGCAGAGGAATTATCAAAGCAGGAAAAGCTAAAAATGACACCAAAGTTTTCTGTTGAGGATGCAAACAATCTTTCAACCAAGAAAAAATACGAAATACTATGGAGCGTTGAGATGATTTCGCATTTGCAGAACAAAAAATTATTCTTTGAGCGATGTGCAAAAATCCTGAAAAAGAAAGGAAGATTTGCAATAGCGGATTGGTTTATGGCAGATAATCTTAATCAATCAGAAATAATGAAATACATAAAACCGATCGAGAATGATATGCTTGTTTCTTTGTGGACATCAAGAGAATACATTGACATTCTGGAGAAAAATGGATTGAAATTAAAATATCATAAAGACATCAGCAATAATGTCAAGAAAACATGGGATGTCAGCTTGGAAATTATAAAAAACAAGGAATTATGGTCCCTTGCAAGGAATCACAGCAAAGAATTTACCAACTTCCTCAAAGCATTCAAGTCCATGAAAAACGGATTTAAATCTGGTGCATTCAAATACGAAGCACTGATATTTGAAAAATAACCTACATTATTAGAACTTCTTTGTCGCAATATGGATAAAGATTTAAATATATTTTTGGGTTTTAAATGGTAGGCAAGAAAAATATAATAGGTTGGGAAGAAGTCGTGAGCACGAATTCAAAAGCCTATAACAAATGGTTTACGGAAGAAAAGAAATTCCTAAACAAGACGATAAAGAAAGATGCAAGCGTGCTTGAGGTAGGATGCGGCTACGGTAGAAGTTTATTCGATATTATCGCTATAACTAATAATTTAATTGGTATTGATAATGATAAGATTGCGATAAAACACGCAAAAATTAAACTTAAAAAATTTCCATATATTAAACTGCTTGTTGCGGAAGGCAAGAATCTGCCGTTTAAAGATAACAGCTTTGATTATGTTTTGTGCTTAAGCACATTTGCAAATTTCTATAATGACAAATACAAAATACTAGGAGAAATGCGGAGAGTACTGAAAAATGAAGGCAGCATGATAATAAGTGTGTATTCTGAAAATGCTTTGAAAGAGCGACTAAGAGTATATAGAAAAATAAATACTGATATCAAGGAAGTCAAACCCAACGGAACTGTAGTGTTTGACGACTTTGGAGTAGATGGATTTTCTGAACAATTCTCTAAAAATGAGCTATTGAAAATCTTCAAGAAAGCTAAGTTAAAAGTAATTAGTATAAAAAAAGTAACAATAGCTTATATTTGCAAACTCTCAAAATAATCTGCTAATTCTTTAAATAATTTGTTTACTAAAGTAAAAGATTAATATTGGAAGTAAACATTCATACACTTGCAGTTTCGGAAAATATACGCCAAAACGTGGAATACTTATATTATACAAAAAAACGAAATGCTTTTAAAGCTTATCAGATTAATTAATGCAAGGCGATCGATATGACCGATATGGTAAACGACCTATTTGGTAAAGGACAGACAACGGACTCAGCTGAAGACTTCAGCTCAACACAGATAAAAATAGTAACAGCGGGATTCGGAGGAGCAGGATGCAACATAGTAAACAGACTTCTAAAAGTTGGAGTCAAGGGTACTGAATTCGTTGCAGTAAACACAGATGCTCAGCATTTCAAAATAATTGATGACCGAATCAAGAAAGTCTTGATAGGAAGAAGCCTAACAAGAGGATTGGGTGCAGGAGGAGACCCAAAAATGGGAGAAAAAGCAGCAGAAGTTGACAAGCAATTGCTTGAGCAGGTTTTTGCTGACACACAACTAGTATTCCTATGCTGCGGTATGGGAGGAGGTACAGGAACAGGTGCAATAAAGGTAGCTGCACAAGTTGCAAAAGAGCAAGGAGCAATAGTAGTTGCAATGGTAACCTATCCATTCGACCTTGAAAGAGTAAGAAAAGTCAAGGCAGAAGAGGGAATACAACAACTTAGAAAGTATGCAGACAGCGTTATAATATTAGATAACAACAGATTGGTAAAATTAGTGCCAAACCTGCCAATGAACGACGCATTCGCTCTTGCAGATGAAGTTCTTGCAAAGGCAATCGGAGGATTGGTATGGACAATAACACAACCAAGCTTGATAAACATAGACTTTGCCGACGTCCGTGCAATCATGGGACAAGGTGGAGTAGGATTCATAGCTGTTGGTTCAGGAAGAGGAGCAAGCAAAGTAGAAAACGCTGCGGAAGGAGTTCTGAAGAACAAGCTTCTTGATGTAGATATGGAAGGTGCTGATGGAGCATTGATACACATATCTGGAGGATCTTCACTTACAATAGGAGATGCGATACGTGCAGGAGAAGTTATAACAGAACAAATGAGCGCAACTGCAAATGTAAAATGGGGAGCAAGGCTGATGCCTGGCTACGAGGACCAAATAGAGATCGTCGCTATAATATGCGGAGTAAAGGGAGCAAGCATAGTAGGTCATCTTGAAGAGAAAAAGGCAGTTGGTTACGAAGGGCTTGAAATGGTAGGTTAATACCTACCTTTTTATTCTTTTCTTTTTTATATTTATTTAATTCATTTTATGTTTAAACAGTTTACCAGTTTATGTTAATAGGTGGATCAAATGTTCGACCAGTGGAATCAGGGAACCGACAATGAAGACTTTGTAGCCAAACTCGCTGTAGTTGGCGCAGGAGGCCAGGGATGCAATCTTGTAAACAGACTATAT
>JBEKES010000023.1:0-14581 GCA_050013715.1 Candidatus Micrarchaeaceae archaeon | reverse complement strand
AGTATGGAAGCGGAATCTTCGAAGGACTTCGTGCTTATGAGGCCTCAAAAGGCACTGCAATATTCCGGCTTGATGACCACATAAAAAGATTTCTTAGCAGTGCAAAAATATACTCCATGAATTTAAAATATACAAAAAAGGAACTTCATAATGCGATAGTAAAAACAATAAAATACAACAAGCTTAAATCCTGTTATATAAGGCCTTTTGCATTCTATAATGATGATAACATAGGCATGAGCACTCCAGGCAAGAAGATTAGCGTGTTCATTGCAACTGTTCCTTTTGGCGCATATTTTGGAAAGCAGGAAGAACTTGGAATAAAATGCAAAGTATCTTCATGGAGAAGGATAAATTCGCAGATACTTCCAACTGAAGCAAAATCAAGCGGCAATTATGCAAATTCAATCATAGCAAGCAATGAGGCAAAGTCATTAGGATCTGACGAGGCAATTCTCACTTCACTTGAAGGTTACATTGCAGAAGGACCAGGAGAAAACATATTTTTAGTTGAAGAGGGTAAACTTGTAACTCCTTCAAAAGAGGCAGATATATTAATGGGAATTACAAGAGACACTGTAATAAAACTTGCAGAGAATATTGGAATTGAAGTCATAGAAAGGAATATGCACAGAGAGGAGTTATACACATGCGATGAGGCATTCTTTACAGGAACAGCTGCAGAGATAACTCCAATAACAATTATAGATTCCAGAAAAGTAGGCAAAGGCAAATCAGGACCAATAACAAAGTCAATAATGCAAGAATATTCAAAGGTAGTTACAGGAAAAAACAAGGAATTTGAGTCATGGCTTACTTATATTTAAAGGTGAAAAAATGAAAATAAAAATAGAGGCTAAGAAGGGAATCGCATCTAAATTTCCTATTTCAGATGGAATAATAAGTGACAATTTTGTATTTACGTCTGGTCAGATTTATATGAAAGATGGTCAACTCCTTGAAGGCACCATAGAGGAACAAACACATCAAGTAATGAGTAATCTAAAAACTATACTTGAAGCTGCAGATGTAGGCTTTGATGAAGTTGTAAAGACAACAATATACATCACAGACATGTCTCTATACGGAAGGATAAATGATGTTTATAGAACATATTTCTCTGACCCTTTTCCTGCGCGAGAAACAGTATGCGTAAAAGAACTCCCAGCCGGAGCCAAATTAGAAATAAGCGTGATAGCAACTAGAAACAAAAATTAAGTATTAAAATAGTTTTAATCCTTTTGTGAAGAAATCTATTTCTGATTCCTTCCAAGGACCAATTCCCAATGCCGTTTTTGTTCCAGGAGGTAATTGTGTAAGTCCTGCATCACTTACAAGTGCACAAGGTATCTTCTTGAATTCAAATGCCTTGAATAATTTTTCCAGTGCTTCTTGATCACTTACTTTTAAAACTATTTTCCTTTCTCCAGTATCAAGCCATTCCTTTGCAATGGCTTTGTCTTTCTTTTCTGTTTCGAAATAACTCATAAGAGAGGCGTGGCAACCTTGAGCAACGGCCTTTCCTTTGCTCATCTCGATATCAGACCTAAGTATTATTACCTGTTTTATTTCCTCATTTAATTTCATAGCATCATATTAACATAATATATTCTTATTCGTATCTAAATATTATGAAAACTGTTGCTTAGGTGTTCTATTGCTAGGAACTAAGGAATCTGCATTTGTAAACAATCTGCTAAAGGACTTCTACAGCAGCATAGATAATATTGCACCTAGAAACATAGATAGAAGAGAATTCGGATTTGGTGACTTCGAAAGAAAAATATCATATCGTCATTATAAGTTCAAGGATGAAAAAGAATTGAAGAATTATTTGTCTAAAAATGCTCCTGCTTTTGTTTCATATTCAAGTGCAGAATACAGAATACCTGATGGAAGACCGATGGAAAACAAGGGTTGGATAGGTTCTGATCTTCTTTTTGATATAGATGCGAGCGATCTTGGTCTCCCCTGCAAATTGGAGCACGGAAGTTCATGGGTATGCCAGAAATGCTTTGATGCAGCTAAATTCGAGACAGTAAAACTCGTTGAAGAGTTTCTAGTTCCTGATTTCGGATTCTCAGAGAAAGAAATAAGCATTAACTTCAGCGGAAACAGAGGTTACCACATCCATATTAACAACGAAAACACATTCAAGCTTGACGGCGATGCAAGAAAGAGTATTATCAATTACATAACTGGAAATAATATCGAGCTCAATGCATTTTTCCCCACATTAGGAAGAAGAGGTGTTCGGCTTGAAGGACCAAAACCTAATGACTACGGATGGGGAGGCAAGTTCGCAAATGGAGTAATTAGAGTATTAAACAGTGGCACCAGTAGTTTGATGGAATTAGGAATTGACAAAAAGGATGCAGAAATGCTCACACGAAAAAGGGCAGAGATAATTCTTGGCATATCAACAGGCAATTGGGACAAGGTCAACATACCAAAAAAAGCAGAATTCTGGAGCAATATACTCAAAGGAATTTCGATAAAGCAAGGAGATCTTATCGACAAGAATGTAAGCACAGACAAGTATCATCTCATAAGATTGCCAGGAACGATTCACGGAGATACAGGATTGGTAGCAAAAAAACTGAAATCACTAAAAGCGCTTGAAAGCTTTGAACCGATGAACAGCACAATCGCATTCGATGACAAGCACATGAAAATAAAGACCGCAAAAGTTCCTAAGTTTATTATGAATGGAATTGAATTCGGACCATATGATAATGCAAATGTTGAATTGCCAACATATGCCGCAACTTATCTGATTCTTAAAAGAGTTGCCTTGATGGGTAATTAATTAGCATAATACGTTAATTACCGAACCATAAAGAAAGCAATATAATACACAAATCCCAACGAATTACTATTGCTAGAGGTTAAATACAAAACTTGACCTCTTATAAAGAAAGCGCAAAGATAAGTTTTTAGCTCTTGCATGTGCATGATGTGTGAGGGTGGGACAAGAGGATTAAAATGGCAGAAAGAATATTAGTGCTTGCAGTAGACATAGACAACGACCTGTATCGCAAAACGAAGATATCAGGTCCAGTAGTTGGAAGAAACGAAAACTATAAAGCTGCTGCAAAGCTTGTTCTTGCTGACCCTCAAGATACCGATGGAAACGCGATGTTCGAAGCGGTTAGAAAATACGACGAGCTCAAGGCAAAAGGTCACTCAGTCAATGTTGCAACGGTAACTGGCGCAGAGAAAGAAGGATATGTTGCCGATGTTGAGCTTGTGCGACAGGTCGAATTGGTGCTCGAAAGGACCAAAAGCGACGTATGCGTTCTTGTAACCGATGGCAGCAGCGACTCAAGGATACTTCCATTGCTCAAGAATAGACTGAAAGTAAACAGCGTTGACATAGTGCGAATGAAACAGGCGCAGGGTTTCGAGAGCACTTACTTCACAATACTGGAAAAGCTCAAGGAGCCGCATTACGCAAGAATCGTATTCGGAATACCTGCAGTTTTGCTTATACTCTTTGCGCTTAGCTATTATCTGAACTTCGGCTGGCAGCTTCCTGTTGCGCTTATAGGAATATATCTAATACTCAAGGGCTTCGGGCTTGAAGAGGCATTGGTAAACTCATTCAAAAGCTTAGGCTTCAGCGTTGAGAGGCTTAGCTTTGTATTCTACATAGGTTCTATAATATTCTTCATAATAAGCATAATCCTTGGCTATGCAGGCTATACAACCGCATTGGCAACCACAAACAACGGGCTTGTGCTGGGCTCCCAGGCGATAGTGGGATTCCTGACGCTCTTCCCGGTAAGCCTTGTGCTTTACCTTGTTGGGAGGGTAATAGACCTTGACAACAAGAGAATGCGCTACAGGGCAATTTCTCAGGGTACATACGTAGGCTACACCATAGTGGGACTTGCGCTTCTTTATCTTACCTCATCGTGGATAATAGGCCAGATATACTTCTGGCAGTTCCTGGTGCTTAGCGTATTCGCAGTAATTACCGGCTATGGCATATCGCTGTTCAGCGCATTCCTTAGGAAAAGGGCAATAACACGTGCAAAGATAAAAGACAAGAAAGTCATAAACGACATTGGTGCCTATGTGGGCAGGATAACGGAAGTAGATTCTAAACGCGGAGTGATCTTCGTAAAGACCGATTACGGCAATGTGATAAAATACGAAATAGACAGGATTACCGGCGTTTCAGATAGAGTAATGATACGCTAAGTTTCATATAATTGGAAAACGCAAGTCTTTTATATTTCCTAAATCCTAATGCATTGTGATAACATGCCGATACAATCTTCAAGAACTACAAAAGAGAGAAATTGGAGTATAATCCCATCTTATCAGGGCTCTGATATTAAAGGTTATAAAAGATTCTTGAGAGGAGCTGAGAGAATTGAAGAAATTAGTGCAATCATGTTTAATAATATACCACCACTAGACCATAGCATTAAAGAAATTGTTAGGATAACGAAAGACATTATGGGAGAAACTCAAGTAATTTATAGGTTTGATACTACTGGATGCACGTTAGCTGAAGTAGATGATAATTTCAAATATTACGAATCTTCTGGATTAGATTGCTTGATGGTAGGTATGAATATGAATATTATTAGCCCTAGCGAAAAAACACTCGTCAAGGAACTTGTCAAAACAGATATTATAGTAATTGCAGATCCTACTAATTTTAAAAGTTTATCATTCTATGCTGCAAACCTTATTGAAAGTTGGGGCATCAGAGACTTTGTAATTTCATTGGATGATAGGAGTGGTTTAGATTGCTTTAATCGCAGAAGTGTCGATTTACCTATTTTCTGTTATGTTTACTGCCGCGAAGATAATAATAGATTGATCACTTTTTCGAATGAGGTAGAATCGAATTGGCATGTAATAGTGCCATGCAATAATGCTGGATCTATCAATACTGCTCTAAACAAAATAGAGCAGATAGTTTGCAGTCTTGAAACAGGATGTGACCCAAGTGGGGAAAATCTCGAAAAGCTGGCAAATCAATGGCATAATGCCAACAACTGATTATTTTAATGCTTAGATAACGTCAAACTTAGAAAAGAAAGGTTTAAATTAATGCACGGCTATAATAATAAGAACATTGTGCTTCATGAGCTCATAGGTCTCGATGCAGAAGTTATAGATTGCAGAGATCGCTCACAGATTGGAATAAAAGGAAAAATAATAAACGAGACAAAAAATCTCCTATATTTGAAGCAACAATCCAAAACAAGAAGAGTAGTTAAAAACATCTCTAAATTCAAGTTCACCAACGACAATGATTCGTTCATCGTTGATGGCAAAGAGATAAATTTTAGAGCACATGAGCGTACGGAGAAGGCATTGAAGTTCTATAAAAGAAGAAAATTAAGTGATCATATTGGAATGCAAAGATCCTAAGTGTCCGATTCACGGAAACTTGAAGACAAGGGGCAACGAGATAGAAGGAGTTGTGGTGAGCGACAAGTCCAAAAAGACAGTGATTGTCGAGCACGCATATACCACTTTCCTCAACAAGTATGAAAGAAGCCTTAGAAAAACATCAAGAATCGCTGCCTATAACCCTGAATGCATAAACGCAGAAACAGGCGATACGGTAATAATATTCGAGACAAGAAGGCTTAGCAAGACAAAATCCTTTGCAGTTACTAAAATAGTTAAAAAGGCGCAATAAATGAAAGGCTTATCAACAAGAATATCGAAGAATCTCATACCAAGCTCTGTGCTAACCTGTGCAGACAACAGCGGAGCAAAAACGCTTATGATAATAAACAGGATAGGAAAGGGCGGAGGCAGAAAGGGCCGTTACTCGAAATCCGGCATTTGCGACGTTGTGATAGCAAGCGTCAAGACAGGCAATCCGCAATACGTTAAGAAAAAAGTGCGCGTTATGATAATAAGGCAGAAATCCCCAATAAGAAGGGCCAATGGAATGAGGGTTAGATTCGAGGACAATGCAGGGATATTGGTAACAGATTCGAATCTTGCAGTTGGAACTGAAGTAAAGGGTGCAATGGCAAGAGAGGTTGTCGAGCGCTATGTAAAGTTAGCAGGCATAGCCTCAAGAGTGATATAAATGATAGCAAGCGGCAAACCAAGAAAGCAAAGGCGCTTCAGGTTCAATGCACCAATGCACGTAAGGCAGCATTTTGTTCATTCCCATATTGACAAATCATTAAAAACAAAGCTCAACATAAAAACACGTTCAACTCAAATCTCAAAGGGAGACACTGTAAAAATAATGTCAGGAAGCAAGAAAGGGACTTCAGGAAAAGTCACAAGAGTGAATCTTCGCACAGGAAGAGTATACATAGATGGATTAGTAAAGAAGAATTCAAGAGGCAAGGAATTCAGTCTTTCCGTAAATGCAAGCAATGTTTACATAACCGATCTAAATCTAACTGATAAGGTAAGGGCAGCAAAATTGAAGGTCGCTCAGCAGAAGGTAACAACTCAAACGATGAAGAACGCTAATCCGGAAAAGAAGGAAGAATTGGCGGTACTAGAAAAATCAACAAAATAATGGTAATACAATGGGAAACAAAGGAAGCAGCGGTTACATAAAAAGGCTCAATGCGCCTAAGTACTTCTCAGTCCACAGAAAAGAGCACAAATACATAATAAAGCAGAATCCTGGAAGGCATACGCTCCAGAAATCAATAGCACTTACAGTAGTACTTGAAAAACTTGATTTGACGGCAAACAGAAGAGAAGCTGATAAGATAATAAAAAACGGATTGGTAAAGGTAAACAGCAAGACAATAAAAAATCAAAGATACCCAATCGGGCTCAATGACTTCATAGAAATAGGAAAGGAAAAATATGTGGTAAACATAAATGAAAGAGGTCAGATCCTAATAAAAAAGATTGAGAAGGAAGAACATCAGGTTTACAAGATAGTTGGAAAGTACAAATACAGGAAAAACGTGATAATGCTAAGGCTTCATGATGGAAGCATAATAAAAGAGGGAGAAAAATCAGATGCGAATGTCAATGATTCCATTGCAATCGCAAATAAGAAAGTTTCAAAGATAATAAAGCTAAGCGCTGGCTCAAAATGCGAGATAATAGATGGAGTACACGTGGGGAAGACAGGCAAGATAAAGAGCATAAGCGAAGGCAACATACACAAGGTAAAGTCAGTCGTTGTGGAACAGAGCAACGGAAATTCTTTCGAAACGCTTGTGAAGAACATCATAGTAGTTGAATGATTATGGAATACAAGAATCCAATGCAGGAGATAAAAATCAACAAGGTAGTAATAAACATAGGCACCGGACCGGATGAGCAGCAGCAGGGGAAGGCAAAAAGGCTTATAGAAATAATAACAGGAAGAAAAACCGCTGATGAAATCTCAAAGACTAGAAACCCAAGCTTCAAGATTGCAAAGGGCCAGAAGATAGGCGCATTCGTAACAGTACGTGGAGATGATGCCAAAAAACTCATAAAGAGGCTTTTTGAGGCAATTGACAACAGAGTAAAATACGATTCGATAACAACCAACAGTTTAAGCTTCGGCATACCTGAATACATAGACATTTCAGGAGTAAAATATGACCCGAACGTTGGAATGCTTGGCATGAACGTGAACATGTCCTTCAAAAGGAAAGGATTGAGAGTCGCTTTGAGGAAGAGATTGAACGGAAAGATACCGCCAAGGCACAGAAACGTTACAAAAGAGGAAATAATAGATTACATTAAAAAGGAATTCAATGTAAGTGCAACAGAACAAACGTGAGCTAATGAAAGTACGAATGGAGGAAAAATTCAAAGGAAAAGGAATAAGAAAATGCAGAATATGCGGAAATTCAAGGGCATTGATAAGAGCACACAAGCTCTACATGTGCAGAAGGTGCTTCCGTGAAGTTGCAAGGGGCATTGGATTCAAGAAATACGGTTGATAATAATGGATAGATTCGCTGACGCAATTAACAAGATAAAGACCAACGAGCGTTTGGGAAGGATGGAGTGCACGCTCTATTCCACAAAGCTGCTCAAGGCAGTTCTGGAGCTCATGAAAAAAGAGTCATACATAAAGGATTACGAGGAATATCAGGAGAAGAGGATAAAATACCTGAAGGTCCAATTGTCAAACAAGATAAACAGCATAGGAGTGATAAAGCCAAGATATTCGGTGCACAACGAGCAAATACAGAAATACGAGTCAAGATACATACCAAGCAAGGACTTCGGCATATTGATACTTACAACGCCCAAGGGCATAATGACAAACAGAACGGCAAGAGAATTGAAGACAGGAGGAAGGCTTATTGCCTATGTATATTAGTGTGAATCAAATGATGGAAATAGAAGTGCCCAACGGGACAAGCATTGAAATAAAGGGAAACATGATCGAGGTAAAGGGTAGCCTGGGCACCAACAAAAGGGAATTCAACGATTCGCTCATAAAGGTCACAAAATCCGACAAGAAAATAGTTATCGATTCCGTAAAGGACAAGGGACTTGCGAAAAAGGCAGTGAAGGTAGAAGGCACATTCAAAACTGAGCTCGAAAACGACATAAAAGGCGTTAACGCTCACTTCGAAAAGAAAATGAGGATAGTGTTTGCGCACTTTCCGATTACAGTTGAAGTGAAGGACAAAACAGTATTCATAAAAAACATAATAGGGGAAAGATTTCCCAGAACTGCAGATATTGTAGGCTCAACAACAATAGAAGTGAAGGGCCAGGCAGTAAGAGTATACGGAATAAGCCTTGATGATGTTGGACAAACGGCTGCAAACCTCAGAAAGGCATGCAAGATAAGAAACAAAGACGACAGAGTCTTCCAGGACGGATTATACTATGAATTAGAATGATTATTATGAACAAGAAAACTCACCCGCATTTCAATGTACCGAACTTTGGCTCAAAGAAAAGGTCAAGAGTCAAGGCACGTTGGCGCAAGCAGCGAGGAATAGACAACAAGAAAAGAACCAAGAAGAGCTTCATGGGTGCAGAGCCAACAATAGGGTACGGCAATCCAAAGCAATTGAAGGGAATTAGGGCCAACGGAAAAAGGATAATGCTTGTACACAATGTCAACGAAGTAAATGAGATAATAAAAAGCCATGAAAAGATGGCATCGCCCGATGTTACCATAGCAAAGAGCGTATCCATAAGGAAAAGAATAGCAATTACTGAATTGGCAAACAAGGCAAAATTGAGAGTTACCAACGGTGCTTACAAATGAGCATAAAACTTACCAAAAGAATAGCAAGCGAGCTCACCGAAAGGGGAGAGAGCGCAATACGCATAAAGCCTGAAATGATTGCAGAGGCAAAGAAGGCAATAACAAGAGAGGATGTACGCTTGCTCATAAAGAACGGGAGCATATACACCACAAAGCTAAAGCACAACTTAAGCGCCTATTCAAAGGTGCTCAAGGAAAAGAGAAAGCAGGGCAGAAGAAGGGGAATAGGCAGAAGAAAGGGAACGCTCAAGGCGCGTGGCACAGTCGAATACAAGAAGAAAATAAGAGGCCAAAGAAGGGTTCTTGCAGCGCTGAAGACCGAGAAGATAATAGCAAACGACAGATTCAAGAAGTATTATGCATTGGTAAAGGGAGGAAACTTCGTGAATAAAGTTTCGCTGCTTAACCACATAAGAAACGATGGCGTTCAAATCAATGATGAAAAGTTCAACCAATTGAGGCACGTGTGATATTATGCATAGAATGATAAGGCGCAGGAAAAGGACATCAACAACGAACTACAAGAAAAGGGTAGCTGCGCTCAAGAGCGACATGAACAGAGTAGTAATAAGAAAAAGCAACAGGGCAGTGACAATGCAGGTAATAGGCTACGAAAAAGATGGCGACAAGATAGTTGCAAGCGCAAATTCAAAGGAATTGAAGGAAAAGGGATGGGAGCCGCGATGCAACATTCCAACTGCTTATTTGACTGGCATGCTGCTGGCAAGCAAATTAAAGGACAAGAAATTGGATTACATACTCGACATAGGATTGTACAGACCGGTAAAGGGCTCTGTCATATTCGCTGCGGCAAAGGGTTTCCAGGACAATGGGGCGAACCTTCACAGCAATATAGAATTCGACGAGGCAAGAATATCAGGTTCGCACATACAGGATTACGCAACCAAATTAGATGCCAACAAATATAAAGAACAATTCTCAAGTTATATTAAGAATGGCTTTGATGCCAAGGCAATAAAGCAGAAATTTGATTCTGTAAAGAAAGAGATAATGAGCAAGTGATATTTTGGATTTCAAACGAAACGATAGAGGAAGAGAACGAGAAAAAGTGCGCTTCAACATAGAGGCATGGAGCCCGAAGACAGAGCTGGGAAAAGAGGTAAAGGCGAAAACAGTAACTTCGATAGAAGAGGTATTCCATGCTGGCAGAAGGATAGAAGAGCCGGAAATAATAGATGCCCTGCTTCCTGAGCTGAACAACGAAATAATAGAAATAGCCAATGTTCAAAGAATGACAAAGAACAACAGAAAGATGAAATTCAGGGCAACCGCTGTTGTAGGCGATGGCAAAGGCCATGTAGGAGTAGGTTCAGGAAAAGACGTAGAGGTAAAAGCTGCAATTGAAAGCTCGATAGTAGATGCAAAGGGCAGAGTAATACCCATCATACTGGGCTGCGGTTCCTGGCAGTGCCTTTGCGGCACAAAGCACAGCCTTCCATTCAAAGTAGAGGGAAGGTGCGGCAGCGTTCAGGTCATATTAAAACCGGCACCAAGAGGCTTGGGAATAGTTGCAAGCGCTCCGGTAAAGCGAATGCTTGAACTTGCAGGTGTCAAGGACATCTGGGCTTTCTCAAGAGGAAGAACACGAGCAAAATACAATACAGTTGTTGCAGTGTATAGAGCATTGGGAAGCATAAACACAATGAAGAACATATCGGAAGAATTAGTCGAATGATAATATGAATATTGAAAATGATGTATTTGTTGTTCCAGGTGAAAAGATAGCAACTGAAGAGGAATTCGCTGCTGGGCACAATACCTACGTTGAGAACGGATTGATCTACTCATCAGTAATAGGAAAGGTAATGAAAACCGAAGGTTCAATAGATGTGTCCTGCTCTGGCAGGGAAATCAAGATAATAGACAGGGACATGCTAATAGTTGGAGTTGTAACTGATGATATGAAGAATGTCACTTTTGTAAGAATTGATGACATAAACGTTGAAGGCAAGGATTACCTTGCACTAAAGGACGGCAAGATAATCGCTCCAAAGCCTAGAATGGGAGGAGGCCACTTCGATAGAAATGGAGGAGGCAACAGGTTCTCTAGCCCAAAACCAGAGAAAATGTGCGGCATAGGAGACACAATACTTGCAAGAGTCCAATACAATGACAAGGATTCATACACTCTTGCGCTTAATGGCCCTGAAATGGGAGTCATATTCGCAAAATGCGAAAAATGCTCCGGAGAATTAGAAATCAAGGGCGAAAGATTGCTGGTATGCAAGGACTGCACGCACAAGGAAAACAGGAAGATAAGCACGCTTTATAATAAGCCCAAAGAAATAAAGAAGCTGTTGATACTGACATAATTGGTGATTTACTGAAATTAAAAGTTTTAAAGGAAGAGAAAAACGAGCTTATGTTGGAGTTCGATACGACAGACTTGACAATTCCGGATCTTGTGGCAAATGAACTTCTCAAGATTGACGATGTTGATTTTGCAGGTGTTTCAAAGGACCATCCGGAAACAGGGAAAGCTGTTCTAGTTGTAAAGGGCAAAAAGCCAAAGGACGAAATATTGAATGTAATAGGCAAAATTGACGATGATTTTGCAGAATTGAAGACCCAATTATCGAAAAAGAAGTAGATTCCTTGAAGAGCGGCGCTCGTTTTATTGCCATAGCAAGCGGCCCCATAAGCAAGAAACTCAAAAACAACAAAACAATACTTGTTGGCATAATATTCAGGGAAAACTACATAGAGGGCTTGCTATCAACAAGAATAAGCGTTGATGGAACTGATTCTACAAACCAAATAATAGGAATGATAAATAAATCGAGATTCAAGGACCAGATAAGAATTCTTCTATTCAATGGCATTGCACTGGCAGGCTTGAATATAATAAATCCTAATTTTCTGGAAAAGAAGCTTAAAATGAAAATAATATTATTGAACAAAAGAAGGCAGAATGCAAAAGAACTTGTTAATGCTTTGAATGAATTTTCAAGAATCCATAAAAAAGATGCAAGCGAAAGAATAAAGATAGTAAAGAATTATTCTTCAGTAAAAATACTAAAAGTAAGACATCTTTTCTTCCAAAGCAAACTGGAAAGCCATTACCTAAAGAATTTTTCAGACAATGCATTTGAGGCATTGAGGATAGCACACATAGTAGCAAGTGGAATTTCTAGTGGTGAATCGAAGGGCAGGCTGTGATAAATGCTTATTTTCTTTTTATTATAGCTAAGTAATAAGCTAGGGTAATGATTACCGCTATGATCAAAACAGCTGCTGCAATTTCCTCATATTGTATAGGAATTGACAAACTTTCCGATGGTATTGTAGTTGTTGGTATTGTTGTAGATACAGTTATTATCGTTACTTTTGCCGCTCCAGATCCCACAAACATAGCTATTGTTGAAATGCCAGGCGCATTGAATGTTTCCGTGCATGAATTTGAATTGATTGAATAAGGATTTATTTCATACCAGCTGTTGTTCTGCAGCAGAAATGGCTCAACAAGATTTGAGCTTATCCCACATTGGTAGTTAGTTGTTATGCTTACAGTGCTTGGAGTTGTAAATTTGGAGCTTATGTTTATTGAGTATAATATTGAGTATCCAGATGGAGGGGATGGAAGTCTAGAAATATCTTTTAACAGAGAGAAGTTTGTATCCAGTTTACCCGAGGTATTGTTCTTAACGGAAAGAGTGCCATTGCTTACGTTAAGTGTAAATGAGGTAGCTAATGGCGTAACAGTTCTATTTAATATTGTTGATGTACTTGTCGTTGATGTAGTTGATGTTGTAGAAGATGTTGATATTGTAGTGGATTGGCTTGATTCGCATGCTGGATATGGATTACATGGCAGACCTCCGCCTCCGCCACCACCTCCGCCTCCATTAGAGATTGTTGAGGTAGATAAGGTAGATGTTGATGATATTGTGCTGACTATTATTTCTCCTGAATTGACTGAATTCACAGATGTGCTCGTTGTTGCGCTGTCCATTACGAGGACGTTTGCCTCTAATGGCGAATTGGATGTCCATAATGAATTTGATTGTAATGTGAATGTATTTGTTGTTGTGATCATGTTTGCGACTATTACATTAGATACAGCATTGAATACTAGGAAGTTGTAAGTGTATGGAGGTGTTCCACCTATTTCATAACTTGCAATTACAGTATATTGTCCTTCTGCAAGAACTGTGTTTGATGAGCTGATTGTTGGAGTTATGAGTATTGAATTGACTATTAGGTTTCCTGAGTTTACTGAATTTGCGAATGTGTTTGTTGTTGCGCCATCAAGTACGAATACGTTTGCCCTAAGTGGTGAATTAGAGTTCCAGTAGGAGTTTGACTGGAATGCAAACGAATTAGATGTTGTTATCATGTTTGCTACTATTGTGTTTGATACAGCATTGAATACGAGGAAGTTGTACGTGTAAGGCAATGTTCCTCCTGTTTCGTAACTTGCGATTACTGCGTATTGGTTTTGGTCCATTAGTGCGTTACTTGTACTTATTGTTGGTTGATTTAGTATTGCATTTACCGTTATTGTATTTCCTAATGAGCATGCACTTACATGAACTGAAGCAGAATCAGTAACTCGATAGGCATAACTGTTTGTTGTAGTTGTACTCGCTAGATAAGTAGATGAAGTTGCACCACTTATCTGGTTTCCTGTTCCTGAGCATGTTACGCTAGAACCGTAATTTGCATACCAATTGTACGAATAGGATAGTGTTCCTCCTGATGGTTGTGCAGTTAGCAGCGACACTTGCCCCAAATCTATCAGTGCGTTGGATTCCGTAGGAACAGCAGCAATCAATAAACTGTTGTAACCGAAGTAATTTGCGACAGAATTGACTGTTGTTGGATGTGCATCTGTTATTGCTACATTCGCATAGAACATTGTGTTTCCTGCGTATAGATTTGCATTTGGTGTCCAGAACCAGGAGTTGCTTGTGTAGGTATTTGCTGTGAAGAGCATATTTGCGATCAGCGCATTTGCAGAATTTAATACATTATAGGCATAGACATTGTAAGCATAACTGTATGGTGACAATCCCAGGCCTGGAATTGTGTTTGCTGTAAACAGTATTGATTGTCCTTGATCAATTAATGTATTAGATAAAGTTAATGTTGGTGTTGTTGGAGGAGTATATCCGCTTATTATCGTTAAAGTTCCAGAATAAATAGAATTAGTTATCTCGTTTGTTGTTGCGCTGTCTGTTATTATGATGTTTGCTTCTACTGTGTTTCCTGCATCTGCACTTGGAATTGTCCAAGAGAAAGTATTCCCCGTAAATGAATTTATTGCTAGATAATTCCCTAAAACAGTTGTTGGTGTTACAGTATTTATTATTTGGAAATTGTATGTATACGCAGATGTGCCTCCAATTACGTTTGCAGTAAATATGACTATAT
>JBEKES010000022.1:0-15383 GCA_050013715.1 Candidatus Micrarchaeaceae archaeon | reverse complement strand
TTTGATAAGTCAGTGCCCAAACAATTAAACAAAAGATTAAAATCGGTTTAAAGATTACTGGTATGTATAAGTAATTAAATAATGCCAATATTCCTAAAAATGAGCCAAAAAAGCCAAGCACCCATGTGGATAAGAAATACACTTCTATTATTTTATGTTCTGTTGATGGCAAAAAATTAATGTTTCTAAATGCACCAAGGAACCATCTCTGACGCTGACGTATTGTATCTCTTATTGTAAATGTAGGTTGTTCTAACATTGTTCCTCCATGCCAACCAAAGCTTTTTTTACCATACCTCTTTGTTAATTCAAACCCAAATCTTGCATCTTCTGCAATGGAATCAGAGCCAAAATCCCAGCCTACTTCTTTTTCCACATCACTTCTAACTAATAAATTTGATCCGTGTAACCATACTGGGTCGATTTCTAATTGAGATATGCAGAACATACAACTTACTGATCTTTCTCCTTCCAAAAAGCTAGTGATGTAATTTCTCCCAAATTCATGAGGATAGTTTATTGCTCCTTCAGCAGCTAATTTTGGTTTATTCTTTAAATATAACAATATTGAGCCTATTGTTTGTGGGGTAACTTTACTTTCATCATCTAAATGCAAAATCCATGTATTTTTCGATATATTTGTATGTTCTATTGCATATTGTAAGGCCCTAGCTTTATATTTTGTATTATTTTTTGTTTTATAATTATCCGGTACAAATATTTTATCTCCAGCCACATTAAAGTGATCCAAACTGCCTTGTGTAATCACATCAATATTGTAATTTTTAAAATCCCAATGTTTACAAGAATCAATTATTGATTTTATACCATCATTTATTATTTTTTCACTTCCGCCTCTTGTCACAATTCTAAATATTATAAATTTATCTGTTGTAACTTTTTTAATCTTTTTAGTATCTGTTTCATAACGAGATATATTTTTTAAGCAGTAAATAATTAATATTGCAAATGGAAAGTATACTAACCATGTTATTAAAGCGAATATGCTTAAAATTAATATTAGAAAATTCATTCCATTACCTTATTTTTCTGTTTTATGTGCTTTTTTGAAAAGATCATCTATTGGGAATAATATTATTAAAACCGATAATCCCAGAATTAAGATAAGCCATACAACTAATTTTGTTTGTGTAAGTGGATTACCTAGTAAACTTGATGCGGTTGTAATCCACGGGAATTGTGTTGGTAATTTAGTGCCAGATAAAAAGTAATACAAGAAATCCTCAATTGGTGAAAAAGTTATGAATATTCCTAAAATAAAGATTTTTATGCTGTTACCTAACTCCTTTCTATTACCTAAGAAATACATGAAAGCAAACAGCAACCATATGATGGGTTCAAACTTGTAGAACAACAGATTCTGATATGTACCAGAAAGGTAAAGTAATTCTGATCCTTTGAAACTTTGAACTATGTAATAGTCAAAAAGTGCAATAATTAATTGTATAACCAAAATTGCATAAACGAATAGTAATCTATTCTCTAAATTTTTAGTATAAAACTTAAACTTTTTAGTGTATATAAAATAAATAATATACAAATATATTACATATAATATAAAGAAGATTCCTGGAAAGTTTCCAAGAAGTAGGAAAATCAAAATCGGTAAAATTATAATTATAACTGTTATAGTATCTAGCAAAATATTCTTTAGTTTCTCACCTTTTTCTTTACTTAGAATCGCCATAAGCACAAAGATTGTGAAAAATGAAAATAGTAATACTAAATCAGACGTTTGAAAGTTACCTAGAATTTTCGGAGGAGTTGCATAGGAATATACTGATAAATTACTTATAATTACGGAAGAAGATTCTGTCGCTATTGCTAACTTACCTGACGAATAAGTTGTATTACTAATCCCACTAATGTAGGTGTTATTAATAACTGCAATAGTTTTATTATTTAAAAGAACTGAAAATGTGTTATTATAAGATATGACGCCAATTTTGTTAGTTTCATTTTGATCTGTTGCTAATTTTATATAATTTATTCTTGTCCAATTTTTCCATATATCAAAAGTAATGGTATTAAAATTCTTAGATAATGTCAGCGAATAAAAGTCACCTGTAGTTGGATTGTAATCCATTAAGATTTTAAAATTATTACCAGAAATTATATTCTCTTTCATGTCAATTTCGAAGTCCGAGTAATTAGTATTATTAATTATTAAAGTTTTCCAACCAGTTTCATTCGACTGATAAAGTGTTGTTCCATTTTGGCACCAACTTGAATTCACATCTATATAATCTTTTGATACTAGATAGCAAGTAAACGTGGCATTAGATAAAATAAGAGAAGTGGTTGGCCAATTACTTGCATTCCATACAGTAAGATTTGTTTTAGTAATATTTGCAGGTGTTGTAAAAGCAACTATCCCTGATTTTTGACCTGGTGCAAATCCTGCTAATGGTATTAAGATAAATCCATCTGCAGGAGTTATACCAGCTAATATTTCACTATTAAAATTATCAGTAAAAAGCGAGTTACCAGTCAAAATATTTACTGCATAAAAATTACTAAAATTATCTCCAAAAAGCACAGTTCCAGGAACTTCTGAAACAGATCCTATCATAGCTCCAGGGGTATAAAATCTCCATGGTATGTAATTATTAGAAGGGTATACTGCTTCAACTATGCCATTAATACCTGCCAATGATTCTGGATGGTAAAATGAAGGTATAAACAACTCAGGGTTACTTGAATTAGATTGATATACAAATCCGGGAAGACCGATTACACCAGTATAAAGTGTATAATGTTCAATAGTGTAATTTTTTATGAAACTTCCATTATCACGATCTAATATATAATATTTGCCATTTTTATTTCCTAGACCAATGGCATTGTACGTAATCCCGTTTACTGTCATGGAGAATAGATTTGGTGTAGATCCAAAATCATTATCTTGTCCTTCTGAATAATTAGTGTAAACTTGCTTATACCAAACAAGCTTTCCGTTCGTTGCGTTTAAGGACATTATAGCATATCCATATAATGTGTTAGGGTACGATTCGTTAAGATAAGGGTTTCCTGTACCAAAATATACCGAATTTAAATTAGGATCTACTACAATCGATCCCCATACACCATCACCAGCAGCCGATCCTTTTGATGTACTAAAATTCCAAACTAATGTTCCTGTTTGTGCATTTAGAGCATAAATTCCTCCTGATGTAGAACTGTTTGTATCTTCTAGACCAGTTGCACCTATATATAATAAACCATTATAAAAAATTGGAGATGCCCATATTTCTTTTTGTTTAGGTTCAGGTGATAAAATGCTATGCCAAATTTCCTTACCTTTATATTCGTTTATGGCCATCACGCTAATAGGTCCAGATAACCCATATCCTACATACACTATTCCATTAGCTATCAAAAGTGTTGAAGAAATGGTTTGCCCTACATTTGCCTTCCAATTTGGCGATCCTGTTAATACGTTTGCAGAATATACGCTTCCATTCCAATCTGTAAAGTATACGTTCCCATTATTTACTATGGGTGTTGAAGTAACTATACCAGTACCTGTGTTTATCTGCCATTTTTCTACTATATTACCGATATTAAAAGAATTTATTGTAAAATTTGCTTGATAACGTGAATTGTTATTATTTAATGTAAAAGAGGTCCAATTATTAATATTACCAACTGCCTGCGAATGTGCTATAATCAGATTAGGCAATAGAAATAATATAATTAAACCCAACCATATAATTTTCAATATATTACCTATTCTATTATGTAATAATAATTTTGTATTATTAATTACAAAACAATTAATTTAAAACAAGACAATAATTGTAATTTTTACTTATCAAATTTACTATTATCTATCATTCTTTTATACTATTATATACTTTAGATTACTCACTATTTAAACTTTCCTATTTCTTCTTTTTATTTTTACACACTACTTTATTTTTAGGCTTCCGAATGTGTTAATCTAATGTATAAATAATTAATGCATCTAATTGTTCTATTGGTATTGATCATGGACTTTCCTGAAGTTGCTGTTAGCGATAGGAAACTAGACGTTAAGATAATCTCCACTCACAACAAGAACGCCTATGCGCGGGTGAGCAACGGCTCCATTGTTATAAGCATACCATCGCGGCTCGGCAAAGCCCAATCCTACAAGCTTGCATCAGATCTTTACTCAAAGATAAGGAAAAGCATACTCAAAAAGCCTGAGATTTATCTTTACCAAGGCAAGAAAGAGATAATATCATTTCATGACAACCAATTGTTGAATCTTCTGGGAAAGCCATTTACTGTGCATATTCTTGAATCGGATCGCAAATCTGCAAGGGCACATGTCAATAATAGCGATATAATCATCAAAATTCCATCTTTTTGGAGCATTGAGCAGAAAGACGAATCCATTGCAAAGCTTGGTCGTAAGCTCATATCCAAGGCAATGCTAAATGAGGTAAACGACCGCATCAGCTTTTTCAATGGCCAATTCTTCCATAGCGAGATCGATAATATAAAGATAACAAATGCCCATACCAAATGGGGCTCCTGTTCAACCAGCAGAAGATTCGATGGCGCCAAGCTTACCCTGAATTACAAGCTCCTCTTCATGCCAAGCGACTGCATTGATTACGTGATAGTGCACGAGCTTGCCCATACCAAGCATCACAACCATTCAAAATCATTCTGGAAGCTGGTAAGCGAGATAATACCCGATTACAGGCAAAAGAAGAAGCTCCTCAAGGAAAGCGCCTACAAATTGAAATTCGATAATAATCAAATGAACTGATATTAAATTGGCATAAGTCTAAACGATAATTATATATATTACCATAATTATATTATAATATAATTTAGGTAATTTAATGAGTGAACCCATCGAGGTGCAGCTAAAGTCCGATGTGCAAATAGCTATGGCAAGGCTCCAGGATTCTGTTCTTGAGGCGGCATTGGAAATCGATATAGGAATAATATTGCATGGAGGGACATCAATATGGAGGTGCTACAATGGCAATAGATTCTCCGAAGACATAGACATATATGCAAATGACCTCCAGGCAAGAAAGATCAAAAACACCTTAACATGGGCTCTTTCGAAAAGAGGCATAAACCTGGAATATCCTAATTATACAAATATGATTTTCACGGCATCAAGCAATTCCTCAATGGTAAAATTAGAAATAATGAAGCCCAAAAGTGGCATCAATACTACACAGAAAGAATACCTGCGTGCAAACGGTTCCAGGCTGATAGTTACTACTTTGCCTGTAAAAGATTTAATAAAGGAAAAAATTGATGCATATATTAGCAGAAAGTATGTTCGGGATTTATACGACATTTATCATTTGGCATCGATTGAATCTTTAGATGGCAAATGCAGCGAAATGCTGAAAGAATTCATCAAGCATGTGGAAAGTCCTGTGGACCAGGGAAAACTTGAAGATCTAATCTATTCAGGAATTTCACCATCATTTGATACGATGGTAGATTACATAAAAAGTAGATTGAAATGAAATATATAAGTTACCTTAGGCAGAGATTTAACAAGTATGACTTTCCTGTTTTTAGAGTGTCTGATGTAAAAATAGAATTCAGCGACAAAAAAATAAGCAGCAGTTACATTCATTTGATGCTTTATAATCTTAACAAAAAAGGAGAAATAAGAAGAGTTACAAAATCTGCATATACTTTCCATAATGACGTGTCTGTCGTGGGTTTTGCCTTTGAGCCGTTTTATTATGGTTTTGAAAGTGCGCTTTCGATAATGGGCTTTTCAGATCAAGGAACAAACTTGACTGTAGTTACCCCAAGAAACGTAAGGGCAGGCATTAGGGCCTTTGAAGGAAGGAATTACCGCATTAAACGCATAAAAAAGGAGCATTTCTTTGGTTACAAATCTATAAAATACGGTAATTTCTGGATACCTGTGTCAGATCTTGAAAAAACATTGATAGACATGATCTCTCTAAACGATCACATAAAAGACGAGGTTAAGGCATCGATACTTAAGAATATTAACAGAAAAATACTCAATAAATATCTTGAAAATTACGATATAAAATTAAAGGGCAAAGTCATTGAATGGATTAAAAAATAGACTTAAAAATCATTTGGTGCTCCATACCAGCGTCTTGTATTCCTTCTTTGTGTCTATGGTCCTTATTGGTAGCTTTCCCAGCAGGATCTCGTTTATCTCTCCATATAATACTTTTATCTTGAATTTCCTGAACAGGTTCTTGTGGTACAATACGTCTTTTTTGTAGGCAATGTCAAAGCTGTCAAATGCGCCCAATGTGAAGAAGTCGTGGCTTCCTATTAAGGGCGCTGTAATGAGGTATCTGCTTATTAACGGGTCCTCATCATCACTCGTGAAACCGGCTCTTGCCATTGCAGCTGCGCTCTCATAGCCTTGGGAAGGAATGTACTTGCTGAAGAAGCTCATGAGCGATATGTCCTTCGGCTTGTCCATGGTAAGCGTGAAATTCTCTATGTAATTCATTTTCATGAGATTATTGAAGTTATAAGCAGCTGTATTTACGTTCATGTTCATCTGTTTCGCCAATTCCTGGAACCTTATCTTTGAATTGCTGTTTAGTATCATAAGCATTTTCTTGTACTTTTCCTTTATGTTGAGCTTTTCTATCGCTTCGTTTCTCAATGGGAAGAAGCCCAGCTGCCTGTGCACTACTTCAGAGGAATACCACTCTACCTTGTAATCTGCAAGAAGCGTGCGCATGCTCTTGTCCCAATAGGCGTAGTCCTTTCCTGACATCGCATCTGCGTATATGATCATGTCATAGGTGCCCTTTACCGAAGCTGCGAACTGCGGTATATAGGATTGCTTGAGAAGTTCGCTTATTTTCCTGTAATCTGATTTTGCGTTGAATTTTACCAATATCAAATGAGGCCTGCTAAGCCCTAGCCTTTCCTCGTTCAATTCCAAAGTATAGGAAATCTTGAGTTCCTTTTCTATCGCATTGAGCTTGAGCGTAGCTGTCCTTCTGGATACGCTGGACCTCTTTGCGATGTCAGAGATCTTCGTCCTTGAATTGTTGGATAATATTCTCAGTATCCTCTTTAGCAAGGTACTATATCTGCTGTTGAACTCGCTTTTGAAGTCTCCATTGTCTGCCATGTTAGACTTATGAATTAGGAAATATATATAGGTATCATTTCAACAAACTTTTACAATTATTTTGTCAAATAAGATAAGGTTTATTAGGATTGGCGCAAGAGTGTATTTATCCGATTATAGTGGAAGCTATGAAAACCAAGAACGTTGCAAATGTGTATCTTGTACTGTCGCTAGTGCTTGGTTCGCTTGTGCCGATAATGCTGAAAATCGCATCGCAGAACATAAACATTTACGAATATTTATTCTTTACATTTTTGGTTGCGCTTCCCGTTTCATTCTCCTTCATACTAATAAGAAAGAAGACAGGTAGATTGATCTCAAGCGTAATGAACGCAAAGGAATTGGCATTCATAGCCTTTCTTGGCATTCTGAACTATGGAATGCTCGAATACGGGCTTTTCTACGCCGAGAAATACATCAGCGTTCCTCTTGCAACAGTAATATACAGGACATTTCCGTTGGTGATGCTGATATTCCTGCCCATAATGCTGAGGGAGCGCATAAGCAAATACCAGCTTGTTGCACTGATACTTGCGTTTGCAGGATTATACCTTGCCGTAAGCGGCGGAAGTATATCCCTATTCAGCAATGCAAACATTCCAGTAATAGCGCTGGTTATTGCCATAGCATTCTCCATGGCCTATGCGAGCACGGCAATAAAGAAATACTCATTTGACATGGAAATCGCGATCTTCATATTCAATCTTGCAGCTTTCCTGTTCTTTGCCGCTCTGTTCGTTGCGGTTAAAGCCCCGATGCAGCCCATCAACTCAAGCGCGCTAATGGCGATATTGTACGTTGGGATAGTGTACAACGTGTTTGTAGGATTGATGTACTACGGAGCGTTGCGAATGATAAAGACGACATTTGTTACTAACATATACTTCCTGTCGCCTTTCCTTACGTTCCTATTCTCATGGCTGATACTCGGAGAGCAGATTTACCTATATTACATAATAATAGCGGTTCTTGTGTCCATTGGCTTGCTCATACAGAAATTTGACAAGAAAGGGGGCACATACCTTTCAAGAAACAAGAAAAGAGAGGAAACCGTATTCCACGATGTTACCAGCGCTTTCATAAATACGAATGTGCCCTACATATACGATTCGATAAAATCAGGTGGCAGAGTATTAGCTATTAAAATGGACAAAGATGAATACAATCAAATAGATGGCAATGCGCTCAGCAAATTCAACAACGGGAAAACGATGCTTTATACTGATTCAAACACAAGCTACATAAATGCGCAGCAAAAGGAATTCATAGGCGAAATTATAGGCCTTAATGATGATGAATTGGCAGTAATGTGTACTGGAAACACAGAAGCAAGCGAAAAGGCACTTTCAGAGATTCTGGATTATAAGAATATTAGATAATCAACCAATAATCGTACCTTTTCTTTCAAACCTTACAATCCTTTCATATGAACTTGTATCTTCTTTAATTTCATGCCAGAGGGATGTGCCGAATCCCTCTACATATTCATTATAATAAACTAAGTTTGTTTCAGTTCCGTTAACCGCAGAAATTTTCAATATGGCAAGGCCTCTGTCTACGAAATAAATGTTTTCCGTTTTATCACTATTTTCTGCTGAAACTTTTATGCATTCTTCATTTACATCGATTAGATAATAATACTGGGAATCTTCATATCCGAATTGCGTTTTTGTCGTCACGTATATTTTCGCGTGGCTTTCGGCAAGGTTTTTTAGCTCGTGGAATTGCCCACTGTTTGCAGCTATTTTATAATGTTTTTTCGGCGCATCAGATTCATTTGTTTGAGTAGATTTTTGGTCCTCATGACTTTTAGGTCCCAGGCGTGGTATTCCATTACTTTTTAATATAGAATTTCCATCTTTAGTTCTTTGGATTTGCCTTTCAAGTGCTCGCCCAATCGGGTCCTTTTCTGCACCTTCAACAGGTGTTCTATTTTGTGGATTTCTATGTTGATGCATGATATCACAATTGCTCATTATTCAAAAATCATTCGATATTCTGATTCTTTGGATATTCCAATCCTTTTTCTTTCTGCTCCTTTGCTGCCTCTTCAGCTGCTTTTATCACTTCTTGGTTACCGTATATTTTGGCATACTTAAGTCCATTTCCAATTTGACCGTTGTCTATCATTTCTAATACTATTCTTTGAACTTCTGGCGTATTCTTCTGCTGCATTGCAATTTCGAATCTATCAACTCTATTTATTTCTTTCTTTACATCATGGGCAATAACTGCAATAACTCCAGAACCTACAACGGCAATAAGAACAACTTCCAATGCATTTTTTCTTAAATGTGTTTTAATTGATTCTAAAGGTCCTTGCTTTCTCTTTGCTTCTTTTTGCATTTGATCACACAAGGGTTCTATGCATCTAGATATTTAGGCTTTTTGGTGTGCAGAACGTTTTTGCAGCTGTTTATGTCATAGTTTGCCCAAAAACCGCCCAAAAACCGCCACCTATTTATCTAAGCACTTAGGCACAAGCTATTTAAAGTTTATTGAGGATATATTAGCAAGAAGAAGGTGCTTAAATGAGGATCAGTGAAATATACAATATGGATATATACGGAGACAACGGCCAATATCTTGGAGAAGTGCAAGATGCTATAGTGGACTTGGAACGCGGAGAAGTAAGCAGATTACTAATGGAGGAATGGAGAAACATCGAAAAGACGGAAATGAGAAAATTGCTACAGAACAAGAGCGTGCTATTCAAGAACATAAAGAACATAGGTGACGTGGTACTAGTTGCTGCGAATCCAAATGCACAGAATCAGCAGAACAATGACAACGCAGCAAGCGCTGCAGAATTTTCTGATTTGACAACAAGAAGGTAAACTTGCAATTGCAAGTTTTCTTTTTTCTTTTATGTTTATAAAAGTTAATTAGAATTTTGAATTCTTAAAAACAATATATATGGTCTTATTATGGGAAAATTTCCTATTGCGGATGCAGAGATAACAAAGATATGGATATGCAAGAGCTGCAAGTCTAGAAACCACGCCGGCTCTAAGCTGTGCAGGAAGTGCGGCTGCAAGCATCTTAGACCTAGGAGAAAGGCCATAAAGACCAAGAAAGCGGCAGGCACATGATGTTAAAAGTTGATTAAATGGTAGAGCTTACACCAATAGAACAAGCGGTACTCAATGCTATGCAAGAGCTTGGAGCGACAAAAGATTCAGTAATAAAGACAGCAGATGACATAACAAAGAAGTCCAATAGGCCCAAAGGGCTTGTCACCAATGCACTTGTATCGTTGGCGCAGAAGGGCGTCATAAAGAGAGTAGCAAGGGAAAAGGCGGCAGGTTACTATATATTAAAAACGCAATAGTGATAAACTTGGACGAGCCTGATGAATACATAGACTTCATGGCAAAATACAAGGACTGGATATCGATAAAGCGAATAGGTATCAGGGAAAACACGCGCCCAGAGGAAGTTGTGTTCTATCTTGCTGGCATTAGAACTACAATAGACTCAAAGAGCTATCCAATGCTTAATATAAAGACATCCCTTCTTGATGCCTATGCCCAGAAGGTATGCCAGGGTTCAAAGAAGAACTATGAATCATTGGCCAGCGCATTGCAAAAGCTTGGAACCCCTGATGCTAAAAAAGTAATAAGTGAAGCGTCAAGCAAGGAATTTGCACCATTGGCAGAAACTTACCTGTTAGGAAAGGTAATAACCACAATAGGCTACGATGCATCAATAAACCAAACCCAAATATCAAAGATATTCCCTGATTTGAAGGTCAAAAAGCCATTGGGTAGAAGCAAATCAAGCAAAGTAGAGGAATAATTATACTACCATTTAAGTTTGAGTTCTCAATTCTAGAACATAATTACCTTTTTGCCACTCCTTTAATGTTCCGCCTTCGACAAATTTTCTTGCTATTAATAATGCAACCTCTCTGTCTCTTTTGAACAAACCTATTAGCTTTTGATATATCTTATCTTCAAGTTCTGGCGGTAAGCTATCTCTTATTCTTAGTTCATTTATCATATCAATTGCAGGAGCAATAAGTCTTTCATCCAAAAACATTGTAATTTGTTTTACCTCTAAATCTGTTACTGCTTGTCTCACTTTATCTATACTATATGTTCCAATTATGCTATCATTTCTATATAATCTATTTATCTTGGATGATGCTTCTTTAGCTCTATTATTGTACAGATCTATTCTGATCTCATTTAATAAATCATTTAAATCTGCTTCAAAATGTTTTGTTGCTTCTCCATTATCTCTACTTCTTTCCTGTTTGATTGGAACATCTGATGGTGCAGGAATTAATGTGCACTCTTCTCCTTCCACAGCAACTACGTTTGATTGGATTTCCCCTTTTGTTGATCGAACTTCCTCTCTTAATGGTATGATAGGTGGTACAATGGCAGATTCACTTACCTTATTTTCCTGTTGTTCTAATGGCTTGCTTCCTGTTACAATTTTCGTAAACAAATCCTTCAGGCTAGGCTTAATTGGAGTTGCACTTTCGCTGCCATCTTGAGGGTCGTTGTCCTCTTTTGCTTCTGTTGGGAACATAAGCGGCACTGGTAATATATCTGTGCTGATTGGCATTGAAGGTTTTTCTACCTTAACTATTTCTGCTTCTCTTAATCTTTCCTCTTCTGCTCTGATTTGCTGCTCAATTAATCTCTTGTTTTCTTCTATTGCTTCCATGCCCTGTTGTGCTTTTCCTTTCTGAGCATTCAAATTAGCGAGTTCATCTCCTAATTTTCTGATATTATCTGCTATTGTTTCTGTGGATGGCACGGCAACTTCTACCTTTTTGTATTGGTATTCAGCTTCGGTTCCTTTCCAAATATGATAATTGAATTCATAAGTTTTTTTGCATTTTTCCCATCCTTCTTCTGCAAGAACAAGCTTTTCTACATCTGCTTCTTCTACTAAGGAATTTATAAAACTTAAATCCTCTTTGAACAGCATATTTTTAACTACAAGTGCATTTCTTTTTTCATTGTCAGTTGATGAATTGATCTTGCTATTCAATAGGTACGATACCTCTCTGCTGGATTCGGCTAAATAATTTACATATAGTGCTCCCCACAAAACACGAATGTTTCGTGTATCAACACTGTATCCTTCATCGGTTTTCACTGCTGCAATTTCTTCTTTGAATGATTGTTTGGTTTCAATATCTAATCTGTCATTTTTATCTACTAATTGATTATTTATCAATTTCCACAACTCTGCGGCTACGTTTATTGATTGGGTATCTTTAAGATTGATGATTAGTCTATTTATTCGATTATTGTCAAGTGCATTATACACACTGGGAGTGAATTTCTTAAGATTTTGGTAATAATCCTCGACGTGTTTTATCCAGTCTCTTTCTACTTTCTTAAATCTAGGTCTGCTTATCGTATTGTCCTGCATTTTATCAATAAATTAGGTTTTGTCTTAGCTAGATATATATTCCTTTGCATAATCATGAATTCATGGCGATGTTCCATGCTGTTATGTTTTTCTTTGCGCCTATTCCGTAGGTTTTTACCTTTTCCAAATCCACATTGTTCCTTGCCGCTATCCTCTCAACGGCTTTCATCATGAGGTAACCTCCTACTCCGATTATTCCTGCAGTTCCTGTCTTTACCAGCAAATTGCCCTTTGAGTCTTTCACTGCGTCTCTTGTGGACATCTTCGCAAGATGCCTATATGAAGCATAATAAACTGCAAGCATAGAATTGGTGAGCGTTGCATCCATCTTCTTTGATTTTATTCTTCCCAATGGCACATTCAGCAAAGGAGTTACTGTGAATTCAAATGGTTTGTTGTCATATACGGAATTGCTTAACCTGTTTATCAATGCTACTGTTTCCCAGTTGTCTTCATCTGTTTCTTCCTTTTGGCCTACCTGTACTGTAAATGCCGGCCTCCAATAGGCCTTGTTCATGTTGTAAACGCCCTTCCAGACAATTTCCTGATAGGTTCCATCGCTGCCTATTTTTAATGGCAATGTCTTTGCAGGCATGTGCTTCAATGCAAGCGAATCGCTCCCTGTTTCAAGGCCTACCTGTATTCCTATCCAGTTTCTTGGCCCTGCCTTCATTACTTTAGATAGCTTTTGCATCATCTCAGGATAGGCTGCAGGTATTGATATTCTGCCATGGGTTGGATTGGTTCTTACAACTCCCTTTATGGACATTATTGCCGTAAACATCTCCAGAAGTGCCTCTTCATTGGGAACATATCTTGGGAAATGCTTGTAGGCGAATATCTCATCAGAATGTATCCAGGCCTGTCCCACATGCCCCTTTTCCACATTTACCTTTATCTCCTCCATTATCTTGTCTATTGGATAGTATCTCAGTTCTCTTAGTGTTACCTCGCAGAAATCGCACCCTATGCCGCATCCTCGCATGGCTTCTGTGAGTCCTTTTGTTGTCGGATTCACAATGCTTGGTATGGAATCCAGACTTGGGAAAGTTTTCAATCCCTTGCCTCTGGAAAGGAATTTAGGATCATCCTGAACTGTTCTTCTGAAATTATCATCATAGGTTATGTAGCTGTGGGAAAACATATTGGTATCTACGCTATTATTTGAAATTTGCTCAAACAGATCAGCTACTACATCATCAATTTCTCCCTGGAATAAATAGTCTACCTTATGCTTTTCAATTTCTTCAGGAAGCAGCATGTATTCCCATACTCCTGCGCCTCCAACTATCAGCTTTGCCTTCTTGCCAATCCTTAGTGAATTTATTTTCTCCACTAATGCCTCCCAGTCTCTTCTCACATAGGCATCGATTTCGTGACCTTTTTTATACGATTCATACAATGCGTGATATGACATGGTAGTCGGACCTAGTCCGAAAGGATCCATTGTGTTAACGCCTATTATTTCAGTATCATCTTTTATGAATTTGTCAAGATGGTCCTGGTGTGCTACTACAACGTCAGAAACCGGATTCTTCTTCAATAGTGCGGCTTCTATTTTTCTCAATCCGTAGGGTGCGTACAATAATCTTCCATTATCAACAGGAGGGGATATTTTGCCCTTCAGGAATTTGTATACGCTATTGGGAACCGCATAGGTGGGTGCGCAGGGCAGAAAGTCCAATAGGGGGAAATCCCTGAAGTCATAGATGAGCGTGTCATCAGATATTAAAACATATTTAGCCATCCTAATCACTAATATATAGCAAGAGCCAAGTTAACCTATACTGAAGATTATACTGATTAACATTTACTAATACTTAAAGATATCTTTAAAGATATTTAAGCTTTTTCCAAAATGATATTTTTATCAATATCCAACAAAGGAAGCGAGGTTAAGCAATGCAAAGGTATAAAAAGGAATGCCTAATAAATCAGAAAGCTATATATATGTGTTAAATGTTATACGTATACTTGTTTTAAAATGTTATTTGTATGGTTGAAATAACCCTGCAAATATCTCCAGTGGGGTTCAATGAAGGTCAATAAGATATATCTAATTACTGTTTTTGCAATAGCGCTAGCTATATTATTCACAGTAGTTCTCTCCTACACTGCAAATGCAGTTGCTGTAGGTACATTTAACCCGACAGTTGCAGTGACAAGCACAAATAATGCAGGATCAAATCCAATAAATCTTGAAAGTAGCATCAGCACCGTGACAACAACTATCTATTATCCTCCTCCAAGCAACGCTCAGATAAGCATGCTTTCTGTATTTGACTTGGGACAAAGGCATGATCTAAATGTAACATGGGCCTATGGAGAGCCAATATTTACAATAAAATTCTATAGGAACTTGACGCTGATACAAACAAACACAACTGATTTACACAAGGCAACCTATCTATTCAATCCATCACAGACAGGACGTTACGTATTCAATGCAACAATAAAAGACGATTTGGGAAGGGAAATAACAACGCCCAACTTGGTTGCACAGATAAATCCTGCACCGGAAGCATTCTTAAATGGAGCTCCTGTTGACGATGTTGGATTATTGGACAAAATAAATACCAGCGTAACTGGAGGAACATCTCCCTATGGTGTTATATTAGATGAAAATGGGCAGCAAGTATTGCAGAATGGTAATACTCGCCTAACAAGCCAAGTGTATAATTTCACTCCTACCTCACCAGGCGTTTATGATTTCAATGCAGTTTGGCAAGATTCTGTAGGGGATTATGCGCGTACAGGAATACTTCCCGTTAGAGTAAACCAATACCTGTATGCTGCTGAATTTAATGGCAACATATACACTGAAGTAGGGCAGCACGACAAACTCTATGTAAACTTCTCA
>JBEKES010000021.1:0-15496 GCA_050013715.1 Candidatus Micrarchaeaceae archaeon | reverse complement strand
TTTGTAAATATTGGATATTTCCCTGCAATGCTTGTCCCTTATTACGTTTCCTTTGCCGCAGTTTGGGCACTTGAATTCAGTGTATTCGTGAGTGAGATGCCCGCAGGAGCTGCACTTTTTTCCAGGTAGTATTTTCATTGTATCACTTTCTTTTTTGCCTTCTTTGTTTATTGTGACTCGTATTGTGATTTGAGATGTTGCCCATGATTATGATCAGCAATATTACTATTAGTATAAGCAGGGCAAATATAATTACTATTAGAACTAATATAATAAGCTGACTGTAGGCAAGATAATTAAGCGCTTTCTGATTCGATGCTACATTCTGCGATTGCTGGACCTGCTGCTGCGATTCCGGCACAAGGTTCTGGGATATTATTGCCGTGTCGTTGCTTATGTGCTGCGCGAGAAGAGCCACAGAATAGCCAGATTCCGCATAGGTTTTTGCGAGTGTAGCATTGCCCGTAAGTCTTGATTCTGTCACATAGAAGAATGCCTCCTTGCTGAACTCTGTCGCCCATACCCCATAGGTCGAATTGTTTATTATTGCCAATGATTTGTTATCCAGTACTTGCACCGAAAGATTGGAAGATGCAGCTGCAGTCCCGAAAGCTATTGCATAATCGGAATCAAGTATGGCAACAGGATAGTTGTTCTGCCTGAATGCAGCTTGCGCAGTTGCAAGGTATAGCGATGGTCCATAGGTCAGTGCGCTGCTTATCCTTTCCAGTGCAACAGATTTGAGAGCGCTGGAAGATATTACATAATTATTTCCGCTGCTTGCAGCTTCGTTGTATACAAGATTGGCAGCTGTGCACCATCCGTTTGCTTGCGCTCCAAGATAAAGGCTTCCGAGTATTTGGTCGGAATCCACCTGCGAGAGGTTGTATGCGCCTATGGTCTGGTTTATTGTGTAGTTGCCCCATCCCTGCCTTAACTCCGCGCTTATGACGTAATCATAATTCGTAGTGGTAAGCAGCGGAGGACTTAATGAATTGCAGAAGCTCTGTATGTTGTCCAGCTTGTCCAACGCATCAGGCCTGTTTGTCGAATATCCATTGAAGAAGTATGCGCTTACGTAATTCAGGAACGCAAGATCAGCTGAAGTGTATAAGTAATTCTTGCTTCCGATTGCAATGCTCTGGTTAAGTGCATCGTTGAGCTGAATTGTCACATTAAGAAACCTTGGATCACTGCTCAAATTGTTTATTTCGCCGCGGTCCAGGTTGTAGGTAGCATTGAGCAGCTTTGAGAATAGTGTGTAATTGCACGATCCTGTGCAGTTTATGCTTGATTCCGGAAGAGAGGCAACATCATAGTTGTTGTAGAAGCTGTAGCCGGTCTCGTTTGCCGTGCCGTTGATTTGGGGATTGAATGCAAAGTAAGCAGCTTGGGATACGTTTGCCACTTGCACCAGAGGTATTTGGAAATTGGTTTGCACAAGATAATACAACTCGTCTTCCTGGCTTGAGCCAGGCACAGCAGGCACCAGCACAAGCTTCATCCCAGCATTGTGGGAAGCATTTACCTTGTCGTACACTCCGCCTATGGGTCCTATGGCACCGTTTGGCGAAATGGTTCCTGTCATTGTGAAATCATTTCTTAATTGCCTGTGCGAAAATGCAGATATGGCAAGTATTGTCATTGCTGCTCCTGCGCTGGGCCCTGATACATTGGACCCTGCATTGGTTATGCTGTAATTGAAGTTATATTTTGAGAAATTGTTATTGGTGTAATTGGATGCGTATTTTGCTGCCGTTTGTGCAGACTGCAAAGTTGATGCCCCAACAATTTGAGGACCAGTTACCATTACATTGCCTGTTCCATTTGTTATTGTAAGCGTGAAGTTTGTCAAGCTGCCAGTATTATTTGACAGAACAACTGCAGGCGCCCTTATGGAAGCAATTCCCACCAGCGCTGCGCTTGAATATGAAAGTGCAAATGCAAAGAGCACCATTAACAATCCTAAAGCATATTTCCCACTCATTTGATCAACATTATATTTTCTAATAATAACTATAAAAGCCTATTGTAAATTGTTAGATTCTGACAGCATGTTCTCGTACTTTTGTGCTTCAGCCCACAGGTCATTGAATTTCCTCGAGGCTTCATCGTATTTTATGGCGACTATGTGCTCGTTCTTCTTGTTTATTATGTTAAGAGGTGGTATCTTGTAGGCGGTGCTGTTGTCCATTATGACGCGCTCATGCTGCTTCAACGCGTCTTTCTCGCTAAGCACTCTCAATTCGAACTGTATGTTCTTGTTGTTTAGTTCGGCCTTGAAATCCTTGTACAGTTTGGTGAACTTGTCCCCGAGCCTGTCCTTTTTCGCAAGAACCTCTATTTGGGTATAATTTCCCATGTTCTTGTCCAGCAATTGCATGAGATTGTCGAGCGCAACCGCATCGAAATGCATATCAAGTATTTTTATATCGCCATTTAGCTTTGACATCAGCTTATTTGATATTATCTTTATGTTCGAATAGGGAGTATCCGGATTTATCGATATTTGAGATACTGATCTCTTCGCAGTTACCTTGTTCGCGTTCGCATTGACTATGAAATACACGCCTGATGTGAATATCAGAATGGCCCCAATAAAAGAGCCGTATGAATTTACCGAATTGGAGAAATTGAAGTTGTATTCAAGAATTGCGGCAATTATTGCATATATTATCGAGCATATTATGAGCACTTCTGGAGTGTATCGCGCATAGCTCTTTGAGAAGAACCACAGCATGGAAACAGCGGCCATCACAAGAGCGAACGCGATCATCACATAGGTCAAATGCAGCGCAAGAGTTATTGTTGTCGATTGGGATAATGCAGCCAAAACAGTGGAGCTTGCGGTTATGTTATAGGAGCTGATCGTACGGGATATTCCTGAATACACGCCGAACGCATAGGAAAGGCTCTGCATGTAATAAATGGAATACAAAATAACTATGAAACTGCCAATAAGCGCTATAGTCGCACCAATATCCCAGCTATCTTTTGCCACCATTACACCCATATTATTTATTTATTGCAGTATTTTAAAGCTTCTATACTAGTTTCGGTATTTACAGTATAGTAACTGCGAAATATACCAGCAGTGCAACAGCAATTCCAAATAGTATCGGAGGTATTGCAGGCAATGCCCTTTTGTATTTTCTCAATATGCCCATTGTAAGTATCAGTCCGAACAATGCGCCTATTATTATGACAAAGCTCAGCACAAAATTCAGGTGCACTTTGTATGCTGCAATTGCAAGCATGAGTGGCATCGCAAGGTCTCCCGTACCCAATGCCGTTCTTGCTGCAACTGGTACCATGTCGCTGTTAACTATCTTTGTTACTATGCCTCCCTGCTTTTTCAATTCACTCTTAGATTGATCATACTCCTTCTTTTCTTTTTTATTAAGAGAGTTTACAGGAATTGCTTCTACTTCATTTACCATTATTAGAAATGAGAGGTTCTTTTCAACGGCCATGTTTCCAAGCGCAATCATGTGCTTGGTTATGAAAACTGCAATGAAATCGTAAACGGCAAGTATTATCATGAATACAAACGCTGCAAGGAAGCTGAAGCTCACGCCAAGGACCAGTCCAACCCCAACGCTTGCGATTATTGCCGTTACGTTCCTTAATCTTGGGTTTTTGTATTTCAGTATTACAAGCACAATTGCGCATATTACCGCAATGGCAAATACCACAATGCTGGTGTTGCCGAAAAGACTTGAGAATGCTGCGCCTTCCAATGCAGAAAAAGATACAAGAAACACTATGAACGAAGCAACAAAGACAACAGCTCCCTCAAGGATCAGGAACAGCTTGTCGCCCTTGTATATCTTCATTATGAGTATTATAATTACTGAGAATATTACTATGTAGGCAAGATAGAACAGCACATTGAAAGTGGATGATATCTCCTGTGCGCCCTGAACCTGCATGAAAGTCGTTCCGGTAAATATTTGGGTAGCAAGAAGAAGCCCTGCAAACTGAACTATCAGGAACATGGCAATTATCTGTATAAGCTGCCTATATTCTATAACGCGCAAGGCCAATGAACCACTCACTATAATTGGGTCTAACCTTATTTATAGTTTAGCTAATGCTGCTGCAGATTATTGCAATATAAATAAAAACAGAAAGAAGGAGTTACTTCTCCTTCTCTAATTCCTTTATTCTCTCGCTGACTCCCTTGGCCTCTTTTTCCAGAGACTCCTTGTATTCCTTAAGTAATTCTATTCGTTCTTCCCTTGTTAGGAAGCTTCTCATTCCAGGTCCATATTCACACATTTATTTCACCTATGTATCGGATGTCCGATATATCCTAGTATATAGTGAAGAGATAAATATTTAAATATATATGATGTCCTATATTTATCATAAGTGAGCCTATGCATGAAACCTATGCCTGTGACATGAGAGGATTATTATCGTTTCAGATACTGTTTTTGCTGTCGAAAAAACCGATGCATGGAGAGGAATTAGCACAGGAATTGGAGAAGAGGAGAGGAGACAAGCCAAAAGCTGGCACTATCTACCCTGCACTAAAGGATTTGAGCGAAAGAAACTTGATAGAAGGAAAGAAAACAGGCAAGACGATTGTTTACTCGCTTACAAAGGATGGTAGGATTGCTTTCAAGCATTCAATGAAGTATTTTGTGCGCTCTTTTGGAGACATGCTCCAATGATCATATGTTTGAAGGAACATATGCATTGCCGTTGCTGTTTATGAAAATGGTGTATGTAGAGCCGATAAAACTGCTGTTCGCTGAAGAATTGTCAAGCCATATCGCTATGGTGTATTCCCCAGAGCCGTATTGCTGTATTAGCTTTTCCATATTGAAACCCACAAGGAAATCGCTTCCGCTTGTGTAATAATTATCTGCATCTATGGTAGTGAGGTTTGGATAGTAATTGAGCGGACTGCTTGAAATCCCAGCTATGGCATTGCCGTAGGAATAGGAATGAGTCTGGTCAAGCTGCTCAATGCTCATATTGGAAACAATCGGATCATAGGTAACTTCAATGCTGGAAAGCACATAATTGTTCGCTATGCTGCCTTTCAATTGAACTTCATTACCATTGAAGCTGGGAGTATTGTTGAGCCAATAGATGTAATTATTTACGAAATCTTCTACAAGATACACTGTCGTGCTGTTGTATGCGATTCCTATCGAGACTTGATTATGGTAAGGATCCAGTATATTGAACCTATGGCCGTTGTTGCAGCACAATGAATCGTTGTAAACCATGTTGTACTCCATCTGTGCTATTGCTGCAGTTACGTTGAGATTGCCATAGGTAGAGCATATGCTTCCTAAGCATGCCCTGACACCCGATTTCGTATACGCCACGTTCTCCTCAACTGCACCTTTTCCATTCAATAGAGTATAGCGCATGTATGGCTTCATTCCGTATATGTCCCAGTGCGAGAAGTAATTGTATTCCAGCATGCTGTCCGCGTGCTGCTGTGCAGAAGGTTCACTTGATAAGCTGACATTGCTAAACCCATTCTCGTTCCTGTCCTTGTTTATAAGGCTTAGCGTATAATTGACAAGCGGTCCCTCTGAGATCGTCTGGTTTGCCAATGAATTCGTATTGGTTGAAAAATTAAGGTTTGGTTCGCTCCCATTGGAGAGTATGCTTTTTGATATTTGGAATATTTGCATGATTTTAGGCAGAAATATTATTACAATTATTATCAATACTACTATAAACAATATTATGGATAAAATTCCCATGCCCAAAACCATCAACACTTACAAGTAATATTCAATGGTGCTATTTGTATAACTAATCGTTTTATTACGGTATTATGTTCCTGCGCATATCCAAATGCTTTATGCCGTATAGTATATCACCAGTTACGTCATTTTGGATTATGCGTGAAAGTTTCTCAACGACCCTGCATGGTTCATCAAGTTGCATTAGGTCACTGATGGTTGCCCTCATTTCATATGCATTGCATGTATATACCAGAGAAGCCAATGCAAGACTCATCCCATAGTTTACTTGTGAGCTTTTTGGATAGTCTTTTTTTATCAGATCGTAAAGCGCTTTGTGAGGATTGCCATCCTTCGGATTTTTTAGCACATTGTACATGGCTTCCACCAATGCCTTGGCGCTTTGGATAGATAGATCATCTCTATAGGGATCAAGTATGTTGTCTGAATCTTCTATCATTGCTTTTAGAATGTGGTATGAATCAGTAAATTTATTCTTAGATATGGATGATCCAATATCATAAAAAAATACCCCTAATTGCGTGCCTGCTTCATAGACCACATGGGTTAGCATTTCTTCTAATTTAGGATCATTTGGCACGCTTGAATTGGGGTGTCTGGAATAGCTTTCAAATTCTTCTTCACTCTTATCTCCGCACTGTACAAAATGAACAAGTTCATGTATTGCAATACGTGACACACCGTGGCTACCTGCAGAATAAATATAGGGATTAATTAAAATGTCCCTGCTTTGGGAATCGAACTCCCCACTTACGCTCAAATCTCGGATGTTGCGCCTTGCAAAGTTATACAGGAAAAATGAAGGTTTTCCGGGAAATCTCACACCCAGTTTATCTCTGAAGAACGTTTCATATTCTTTGTTATTTTCATAAATGCAGATAATGGTACTTGCCGCATAATCCGCCCTTGTAAATTGCGGTTCTAATCCACATCTCTCGTACATATCAGTAGCCATTTTATTAGGTTTGGATTCTTTGTAGTTTTTTAAATTATAATAAATCCTGTCATATTTGAAGGCAGGATCATATGCTATTTCGGTAACATTTCTTGATATTATTTCACGACTATCTTCTCGCACGTATTTTCTTAGTTTTTCGGCAGTTTTATTGAAGAATTTTTCTGCTGCTCTTGAACTGAATTCATTTATAAGATTTTTGGCAGCTTCTTCAGTAATAGATGCTATTCTACTTTCATCGGTGCAGTATTTACGTGCATCGTCTATCATTGAGTTGATAGAATCAGATATTCCTTTCCTGGTAGCAGCAGTGTCATAATTTTTTAACATTTTTGAAAATTGTCTTTGTGTAGAGGAACTCAAATTGTAGGAGGAATCTAGTTGGTTGGCTTGAGAATCGTTTTCTCTCATTCTTTGCCATGCCCTGGTCATTAGATTTGAAACCCTGCCTTTTTTATTTGAAGGTGCTTCAACTGTTTGGGTTGGAATAGTATCTACCAATAATAACATGAGCTTGGAAATATATTAATCTTAGCTAGGGTCTTACTTCATCGAATTTACCGACATTCAAATTCCTTACTAATCTTAATACAATGTATTTTGCATTTCTTAATAACTGTTCTGATTTTGATCTTTCATGAGTAACCTTTTTAGTTATAAATCGGTTATTTTCCAAAGAATCCATAAATTCTGCACCAACCTCTGAATCAAGAAATTCCCTTAATTCACCACTATAGAGATTATCGCCCCTTAAAGCTCCTGTCTTTATTGCTTCCCAAACCACTTTGGGAGAGATTCCACTTGAACGAGAAAGTTTACTTATGAATACATCTACAATGTGTTGATTAAACCAATATGGGCCTTTCGTCCTTAAATCCCTTTTAAATTTGATAACTTCATCTTCTTTTGCTAAATTTTTTATATCAATATATTTTTCGGTTATTTCCATGGCCAATTTATCCGTAACGCCTTCTGAAAAAAGTTCAAAATATCTTTTTACAATATTTGAGCTATGACCTTTAGGATTTTTTTCTAGTTTTTGTTTCTCATAACCCATGTTATTGTAATCTTTGTCTTCTTTCTCTCCTATATGACATTCTACTTTTTCTACAGCATGAGCTTCCTCATGAAATAGTATATGAAGCAATAATATTTTTTTGTCAAATTGATCATTTGTATAGTAGCTTTCTGTGTGTCCAACATCTACCCCTATAACATTTGGTCCAGGATAATAAGATCCAGCATTACTCCACCCAGCATTGCTATAAATGTGTCTCGGCCCAACAAAATTCATTCCTTGTGGATCTAAGCCTGCTCTTTCATATTCTTCTGAAAATAGTTTTTTAAGCGTTTTAAAATCAATTTCATTTATTAACTCTTTTATTTTCGTTCCAGTTTCGTATTCTGCCTTTAGTCTCTGATATTGTACACGTGACGTTATTTTATGCCTTTTACTCTTGTAGGGTTCTTCTTCCAAAAAGATTTTACGACCTAAGAACACTTTTACTTTTTGCTTAGGTTTTGATTTAGCTTGCTTCTCCACAATACTTTATATGAATCATATTTATTAGTTTTTCTTTTATTAATTCGCCGAAGGGGGGATTTGAACCCCCAAGTCCTTTCGGACACGGATTAGCAATCCGGCGCCCTGCCGGGTTAGGCGACTTCGGCAATGAGTGTATTATTGTTTAACAAGTCTTTTAACTTATATCATATATTTAAAATAACTCTTTATTGTAGAGCTTGATTTACAGCTGTGGACTAGGAATAGTGTATCATTACTTTTGGATGGAGCAGAGTCTTAGGTAATTTTTATTTGACCTTAAAACAACAGGATATCCTCCTTTCTGATCGCATTGATGTGATTGTTTTCTCACTTTACTTGCAGATTTAGTTTTAGTAAAACCGTTTGCCACTAAACTCTGCGGTTTATATTGATTGTTTGGCGCTTCTTTTCTTAATTGGATATCAGAACTTAATGAGGAAATAGATAGAGCTATGGAAAACGCAATAATTGCAGCTGCTTTGCTTTTCATATCATCACAGTTATTTTATAATTCTGGTAATATATAAAGATTTGCACCTTATGTTGCTGAATCAAAAGGTGCTGGTTTTCAACTGCAATTTATTCCAGTAAAGAACTAATAGATTGCATCAAACTTGGAAGGAAATTTTCTGTATGTGAGCCGAAATTGGCACTTTTGAAACTTTGTAATGTTTTAATTGCATGCTCCGCGTGTTTTTTTGCGGCTTCCTTGTTTTCTTTCCTTAAATCAGAACGGATTGCTTCTTCCCACATTTGAAAAACGTGTCTTGCTATGTTTGTACGCTCACCATATTCCTCTCGGCCAGTTACTTTCAATGCCTTAATATATTCAGATTCTGCCTCTTCATATTTGCCTTGTTTTTCAAGAACGCGCGCATTAAAATCATGGTCATTTACTTTTTGGTTAGTTTTCTTAGGTGCATGAGCCTTTTTTACGATTTCAAAAATATCTGCAAATGTGGTTTCTGGTATTTTTACTTCACCAACTCCAGCAAATCCAAATTTATTGTATCGTGCTCTCTTTTCGGAATCTGCCAGAACTGCATATGCTTCTGATGCCTCTTTAAAGCATTCCTCGGCTTTCGGGTTGTTAGGATTGCGGTCAGGATGATATTGCAGTGCAAGTTTGCGATAAGCATGTTTGAGGTCCAAATCAGTTGCAGTTCTACTAACTCCTAATACCTTATAATAGTCTCTTTTCTTCGGGACTGTTGCAGTTGCCATGTTATCAGTTAATTTATGAATTTAGAAATATATAAACATTATTGAATATATCAGTGGCAGAAGTTAGCCTTGCATCATCAGCTCAATGCAAGTTTGCTGCACCGCAACTCGATCCTGTATCTTAAGAGCATAGCCAAAATATGTTTAAGGTTGCTCCTTCCGGCCTGGCCTGGTTCACATACCAGACTATCACCTAAGGCAAGATTTCATAGTCTTAAAATGCAGGCTTGCATTGTTCCGATAACACTCGGCTAACATTGGCTCGCCATAAAGGGATTTGCGAAAAGGGAAACCCTTAGCTTCCCGCCTTACTGCCAAATGTATTGCAATTTAAACAAATAAAATGCTATGCCTATAGATAGAATTAAAAGGCTTGTTTGCTTTTATCTATTATAGAGGTTGATACCAATGCCTAGAAAAAAGAGCCTTCATGATTCTAAAAACGCTGACAGCTGCCCCTGCGGATGCTGCAAGTGGCACAGCTCCAACACATTGAGAATTGTCTTGGGTGCAATGTTCATACTGATAGTCGCTTCATTCATAGCATCATTAGTGTTTGCAAGATCAAGCATATACTTCAGCGATTACATACTATCATTCATGGGAATAATCTTCCTTATCGTATTCATAGGCTGGGTCTTCAGCTTCTTTTGTTCCTGCAGAGGATTGCACTGGTCAAGGCACGGCTTTGAGTGGATCGACAATTCAAGGATAACAGCAAGGAACAGGTATGCAAAAGGAGACATCTCCAAGAAGGAATACGACAGGATAATGAAGGATCTTGACTGATTCTTCAGCTTTTGCACCTATTATTTATCATGTAGGTTAGTCGTAGACTAGCAGTATTTTATATCTGATTAAAGAAAAGGAACTTGTATAGGTTAATCTTGTGAGCCAATGGGAAAAGCGATAGCTAAAAAAACAGTCAGGCAAAGAGCTGAAGAGCAGATAGAAGACAAACCCAGTTTAAAATATCGTGCAGAAGAACTTCAAAAAAGGGAGGCTGCGACATTGCGTGTTACTCGGATTTTTTCTAAATTCGTATTCTCGGCAAGTTTAGTGATAGGTTCATTGGCAGTTTATAAATCACTTTTTGCAGGAGAATTTGGATTTACTGCAACTGAAAATTTAATACTTATCGAATATATAGATAAAAACACTAATAAAATTGAGGCAAATTTCCAGACTGTAGGACAGACTGGAAAATTTGATGTTAACAAAATAGTACTAAATGGCTTGACAGAGCAGGGTTATTGGTATCAGGCCTCTGTAGATACAACTTATGATAATAAGACTTATTTAGCCTATGAAGTTTGGGATAATAAACATAACAGCATAGAACCGAGCCATGGTGGTGCTGCGTCATTTAATTTTAATGGAAAAACTAATATTGGAGATCACTTTAATTTAGAAATGGAAATAAATAATGGCATGCTGGATATCAAGGCTGTTGATTTGAATACTGGAGCTTTTGCAAAAGAACATTTAAAAGCTAGGGGAAGCATGTTTGTGGGTTCGACAACAACTGATAAAAATGGTTATTCCACAAGCATATTCCGAGAAATGTGGGTAAATGATCATTTTGACTTAAGAGAGATCTCACCACAAATTGTCAAATTAGTTTATCCTAAAATTAATGCAACTAGTATCACACTTAGTAAAAGTATATACGCATACGAATATCAATCTTATAATGCAAAGCATGAGCCAGCTTTTGCAACTAGATTTGATTTTGACAGAACATATCTTGAAACAAAACCAAAATACTTTGTCTCGTCCAAAAATAATATATTCTTTGGAGGTGTTGAAGTTGGAGTATCTAGTGACGTATTCGTAACTCAGGGTTACTCAAAATCTCACTGAAAAAGAGAATTTTTCTAACCCTAATTGTTTATATATTAGAATCGTCATATATTATATGGTGAAAATATTGAGTGAAGAAGAATATCAAAAATTATTAGATAGAGCATTTTCGAAGCTGCCAAACCTATCTGCAGATAAGGGAGACTTCGTAATACCAAATGCAAATGTCCTCAACGAAGGAACGAAAACAATAATAAGAAACATACTTAACATTGCAGATGTAGCAAGAAGAAGCCCGACAGAGATAGCAAGATATTTGGGCAAGGAATTCTCTGTTCCTGTTAACATTGAGGAACAAAGGCTCATCATAAACGGAAAATTCCCTCCTGAAGAGATAGATAGAAGGGTTAAGAAATACTTTGAGATGTATGTTATATGTAAGGAATGCAAAAAGCCAGACACCCATCTGGAAAACGCAGAGAAGGGAATGTACTTGATATGCGAAGCTTGCGGTGCAAGGTATTGGGTAAAGAATTATTAGGTGTATTGAATAGCAATGAGAAAACCAGGTTATGACGTAAGAAGGGGCTCGCCAGTCGAGAGTGCATTGAAGCTTCCACGACAGAACGAAGGCGAAATACTAGGAAAGGTAGTGAAAATAGCAGGAGCCACAAAGTTCTTTGTAAAATGCGTTGATGAAAAGGAAAGATTATGCTCAATTCCAGGAAGACTTAGAAGAAAGTTCTGGATAAAGGAAGGAGATGTAGTAATAGTAAGGCCATGGGTAGTCCAAACCGATGAAAGAGGAGACATAGTATGGCGCTACAGCGTAATGGACATAGGAAAACTAAGGGACAGAAACATGCTTAATGGATTATAATTAGTTTCTTCTTATTTTCTTTGGATCAAATATTGGGTGTGACCTGACGTATTCTGTTCCTACATATAATACAGTTCCACCTACCACAATTTCTTCCCCTATTCTTAGAAACTTTTTACAAGGAAAAGCACTTTTAAGCATTATAGGTATCATGAAATCACTTAATTATTTATGGTAATTTAAGTATATATAGTTTCCGCTATTTTTAGGTTTAATAGCCTTATTTAAAAATTTGGAGTAAAGCATCACGTATTCCGCAAGCTTCGGTTACATAATCTATAGATTCTAATTGTTTTGCAGAGTCAGTAAATTTAGAACCCACTCTTTTAGTATATGATTCTTCAAGTTGAAGTAGTTCTATTAATACTTGTTCATTTAAGTTGGGTGGAATAGTGATGCCTTTTATATTTTCTATTTTAGTTGCTTCAAATTTGTTGGTGTCACCCATATGTTCTCTTACTTCATACGAAAATTCTCTGTTTTTCCTGTTATGTTTTGAATAGAATAATATACTGGCGATAACCTTTGAAGAATTGTATGTTCTATTTTTGTGTTCTATCTTCTCCAATTTTGCCACATTGTTGATTAATTCTTGTACAGTTCTTGATCTACTCACAGAATTATTATTTATTGTGGCATCGACCATCTTTACACCATTTAATTTATGAATTTGGAAATATTTATACTTATTTATATTTTATTTTATAAGCCAATAATATTGATATCATTATAGCTCCGAATCCGCTTGATATTATTATTGGAATTGAAGATACCAGGATTCCGTATACCGTATACAGAATAAGCCCTGAATCCAGGATAATTAGCCAATGCTTAGATATTCCTCTTGTGTGCTTTGTCTTTACAGTGTGCATCACTTGTGGTATATAAGCGATAGTAACTATGATGCTCGCCAGCAATCCAAGTATAGGAACAATATCCATAATTCCTATAATTGCACCGCTATTTTAATATACATTGCATAAAAGGGAAAAAAGAAAGGATTTAAATCTAACGATATCAAATATAGTATTAAGGCGTCAGTCGGGGGTACTTATCGTGCGATCATTAAATGAAATGCTTTCGGATTCAAAGATTTTTGCAGATAGGGAAGTGTTATCACCCCATTATATACCGAAGAAGCTAATTTCTAGAAGCAAGGAGATAAACAGCATAGAAAAAGCATTGGCTCCTTCGCTCAAGGGCGAACGAGGAAGAAACCTCTTCATCTATGGTAAAACAGGTACAGGCAAGACCTCTTGCACGAAATACGTTCTTGAGGAAGTAAAGGAAATACCAAACACAAAGGCCAAGATAAGCTACATCAACTGCAAGATCTACAATTCAAGATACAGAGTGCTTAACAAAGTGGTAAGCGATCATCTTCCTACATATGCAAAAAGAGGCTATGGAACAGTTGACTTATATGAAAAGATGACCAGCTGGATTGAAGAGGACAACAAGATACTTGTAGTTATACTCGATGAAGTTGACGTTGTAAAAGACCTTGACGATCTGATATACACGCTTACAAGAATAAACAGCGACATAAAAGCTGGAGGAGTCACGATAATAGGAATCTCTAACAGAGTGTCATTCAAGGAATCTCTAGACCCGAGAAGCCTTTCAACATTATATGAAACCGAGCTCGTATTTCCTCCATATTACGCAACAGAATTATTCGGCATAATAAAAGACAGGTCACTTGCTGGCTTCAAGAGCAATGTAATTGGCGATGAGGTGCTTCATTTCATTGCAGCTACATCGGCAAAGGAGGGAGGAGATGCAAGACTTTCTCTGAAGATACTTTCAAAGGCTGGTGAAATTGCAGAGGAGAAAGAGGCATTAAAGATAACCATGAAGGAAGCGGAAGACGCCTCAAAACTAGCTGATAATGACATTGTGTATGAATTGATAGGAACACTTCCTGAACATCACAAGCTTGTGCTTTACTCCATTGCAATACTCACGCAGAGTGGAGGATCCTACAAAAAGCTCACCGATGGTGTTGACACTTACCTGTTTAGCGGCGAGGTATACAGCAGATACAAGAGCATTACCGAAGGGCTTCACAAGGAACCCAAAAGCGAGAGATGGTACAGAAAGTATCTTTCCGAATTGGAAATGCAGGGACTTGTTGCTTCTTTCGAATCAGGAAAGGGAATACGCGGCCATACAAAGCTCATAAAATTAATGTATCCTCCAAACAAGACAAAGGAAGTTCTTGAGAAGGAACTATTCGAATACGAATCAAAAGAAGGTCAAGCTTAATTTGGTGTTATCCTGGATTATTACGATGTTGCATACGATTCCTGCAACATAAACAAAAGCATTGAGAATAGATTAGGCTACAGGCAAATACTTATAGCAAACAAGGACGTGAAAATAACAAATGCAAAAAGCAGAAGAGAGGAAATAGAAGACAGCATATTCATAAACGGAATTGGAACAGATTTTTTCCAGATGCTGAGCGCTAATCCCAAGGCGATTGTCTTTTCTGATCTGCGCATAAACAAAAAGGCAATAGAGCAGATGCGCGACAAGGAGATAATACTTTGCATACAGACGAGCAACATTTCAAATTCCGCTGATTTGCAGAGATCGAAAATACTCTACATGACAAGCAAATTATTTGACTATGCAAGATCCATGAAGCTTGACATTTCCTTTGCTAGCTTCGCAAGAAGAGAACATGAGCTTTGCTCCTACATGCAAATGCTGGAATTGGCAAAGCTCATTGGGGCGAATGAGGAATACGCAAGAAGAAGCATAAGCGAAGTGAACAAATCTTTGATGATAAAATGATGAGGGAAAAAAGAAGATACATCCTGGTCGAATCTGCAAATGAAATAGATGAAAATTCAAGGAAGGACTTCGAATTCTATTTCTATAGCGCGCTTCTTCACAGCATAGGAGAGATAAATTATTTCAAGGCAAATCCCAAAATAATAAAATATGTAGATAGAAAAGGCTTCGTACTCAAATGCAATCTTGTCATGTATAAAGAAACGCTTAACGCACTTACATTCATAAAACAATTAAACAAGAAGGACACGGCATTCTACACTATAAATGCATCAGGCACCATGAAAGCGCTGGCAAAGCAGAAGCAATAGCTACGAAGCTTTTATGTTTATTGTTGCTATTTTTGTATATTGCTGTATTTGAGTCCCTGGCAAACTTCCTGATATCACATACACTGCCCATATGGTTCCTGTTGCTGTTGTTCCTACCGGTACTGGTATTCCTGATATACCATTTACTGGTAGCCATATACCTAATGTTTGTCCAGATGTTATTGCATTTGTAGAATATATCATATTAGCTGGGAAAGAATTGAACGAAACCGAAGTTCC
>JBEKES010000020.1:0-15718 GCA_050013715.1 Candidatus Micrarchaeaceae archaeon | reverse complement strand
CAAGCAGACAGCAGGTATAACCAGTAAGATGGGTGAAATGAACTGGATAAGTAGCCAAAATGGGTGAAATCAAACGGATAGGTGGTCCAAATGGGTGAAATCGTTCCTTTAATATAACCCCATCTATAATTTGCTCCAATTCAGATTTGAACTATCTGGCTTTTTGGAGCCTTTTCTTGACGTGCTTTAGTGCAGAGAAATTGTCCCTGTCTATTTCGTCCAATCGCATTGAGATGTATTTTGACTGCTTTGCCAATTCGGGAATTCTCTTGTATTCCAGCGCGTTTACTCTTCTTTTTGACTTTTCTATTTCAAGCACAAGCCTTTTGAGGCCCAATTCTCTTTGCGCAACATCAACAACAGTTTCTAATGCTTTTGTGAATGATTCGTTTATGTCATCTACTGCAATGCTTGTTGACATGAGGTTGTAATTCGCCTTTCCTATGCTTTCCGCTTTTATTATCTCAGGGATTTGCACTCCCATGACCCCTTTGAGCGTTATGCTTATGCGTTCAGCCTCAGGAACATGCATCGCCGTTGACTCTAATTCGAAGTCTCCTGTATATGCAGATGCGATTGTTATGGACCTGTATGCATTCTGCATCAGCTTGTTCAAAACTGTGCGGTTCTGCCTTGATTGTTTCAATAGTCGCAGAAACTCTATTACCAACACTTCTCGCTTTCTCTTAAGTACGTTATAGCCCTTTTTGGCCATAATTATCTTTCTCTTTGTGACTATCAGATTCATTCGGGTTGGGTTTATCATTTGCTTCCCTTGTAGTATTTCTTTACGTATTCCTCTTTTATTCTTGTGAGCTCCGTTTCAGGCAGCGCCGATAGCAAATCCCATCCTATTGATAAGGTTTTCTCTATGTCCCTGCTTTCATAGGCTCCTTGCTTTATGAATTTGTTCTCAAATTCGTTTCCGAATCCAAGATACTGCTTGTCGCTTTCGCTCAATGCTTCTACTCCTACTATCGAGCTCAATGACTTTGCATCCTGGGCTCTTGCGTAGGCTCCGTAAAGCTGGTCTGCAACTCCTCTGTGATCTTCACGGGTTTTTCCTTTTCCTATTCCGCTGTTCATAAGCCTTGAAAGCGAACCTATTGGATTTATTGGTGGATACATTCCCTTGTTGAATAGTTCTCTGCTTAGATACATCTGCCCTTCGGTAATATAACCGGTAAGGTCAGGTATCGGATGGGTTACGTCGTCGCTCGGCATTGTAACTACATTCAATTGGGTTATGCTTCCCTTTTTGCCTTTTAGTATTCCTGCCCTTTCGTATATGCTTGCAAAGTCAGTGTACATGTAACCTGGATATCCTCTTCTTCCAGGTACTTCTTCCCTTGCGCTTGACAATTCTCTCAATGCCTCTGCATAGTTTGTCATGTCGTTAAGTATTACGAGCACGTGCATGCCTTTCTCATAGGCAAGATATTCTGCAGTTGTTAGCGCAAGTCTTGGAGTAATTATTCTCTCAATGCTCGGATCATCTGCAAGATTTACGAATGCAACTGTTCTTTTCATTGCTCCTGTTTTCCTGAATTCGCTTACGAAATATTCTGCGTCATCGTAGGTGATCCCTATTCCTGCAAATACAACTGCAAAGTTTTCGCTGGTTCCCTTTACCTTTGCCTGCCTTGTAATTTGAGCGGTAAGCTCGTTGTGTGGTAATCCTGAACCTGAGAATATGGGGAGCTTCTGTCCTCTTACCAATGTATTTAATCCATCTATTGTTGATATTCCAGTTTCAATGAAGTCGCTGGGCATTCCTCTCGAAGCTGGGTTTATCGGCTCTCCGTTTATGTCCTTTTTCTCTCCGCTTGATATCGCTCCTGCCCCGTCCTTCGGTTTGCCTTGGCCGTTGAATACTCTGCCAAGCATATCCTCGCTTGCCCTAACTGTGAACGTCTCCCCAAGAAAACTTACCGAAGTGTTTTTTACGTCTATTCCATTTGTCGGTCCGAATACCTGCACAATCGCATGAACGTCCGTTGTTTCAAGAACCTGGCCTAATCGTTCTTCTCCGTTTGCAAGCCTTATCTTTACTATTTCATTGTATGATGCATTGCCTACTTTTCCTACAACTATCAAAGGCCCTGCAACGCTTTCTATTGTGTTATATTGTATGTCTAATTTCATCTAATCATCTCCTTTTCTTTTTTGGAGCTTTCTGATGCTCCGCTTTTTCCTCTGGCACTTGTTCGAGTTTCTGTTCCTCACTTGCCTCTTTTTTTGCTGGGGTTTCTTCCTCTGAAACTGTGCTTCCCAGTTCTTTTGCAAGCTTGTTGAATTCCATTGTAATCTCATTCTTCATTTTCTTTGACGCTGCTTCAATTTCGCTTTCCTTGATTCCTTTCATTCTTGAAATATCAGCTCTTGTTTTCATTTTTGCTATTGATGCAACGTTCGCTCCGTTCTTCACTGCCTCGTTTGCAGAATCTGCAAAGTAGAGCATTGTGGAAAGCATTATCTCCTGCTTCTTCAAACTGGAAAATGCATCAATGTCGTCGAATGCACTCTGTCGCAGATAATCTTCTCGTAGCATACGCCCTATTTCCAATAATATTCTCTCGGAATCTGGAAGTGCATCCTCTCCTACCAATTGCACGATATCCTTGAGCTCTGCTTCTCTCTGCAGAATTTTCATCGTTTCCTTTCTGTTCTTTACGAATTCTTCACCTACATTTTCAGTGTACCAATATTCAAGTGCGTCATTGTAAAGAGAATAACTATTCAGCCAGTTTATTGCTGGGAAGTGCCTTGATCCGGCAAGCGATGCGTCAAGCGACCAGAATGCCTTTACAACTCGTAATGTTCCTTGCGATACTGGTTCAGAAATGTCTCCTCCTGGTGGAGAAACTGCACCAATAATTGTAACAGATCCTATTGTTCCATTAAGATTCTCTACCTTTCCGCTTCGTTCATAATATTCTGCCAATCTTTTTGGAAGATATGCTGGATAACCTTCTTCTCCAGGCATTTCCTCTAATCTTGCTGAAATTTCCCTCATCGCCTCGGCCCATCTTGAAGTGGAATCTGCCATGATTGCTACGTTGTAGCCCATGTCACGGAAATATTCAGCGATTGTTATTCCTGTATAAATGCTAGCCTCTCTTGCAGCCACTGGCATGTTGCTTGTGTTTGCAATAAGCACAGTTCGTTCCATAAGAGGTCTTCCTGTTTTTGGATCTTTTAATTCGGGAAATTCTGTAAGTACTTCTGTCATTTCGTTTCCACGCTCTCCGCATCCTACGTATACAACTATGTCGCTATCTGCATATTTTGCAAGGCTTTGTTGAGTAACAGTATTGTGAAGTATAATTCCTCCATTTCCTCCAATGAAGTTACTTCCGAAATCAGGAACAGAAACATCGTAAACTTCAAATGGTCCATTTTCAACTTTTATCTCAGCAATCTCGTCACAATATATATAATCAAGCGCCTCTGCAAGCTCTGATATCTCAGATTTCATTAATTGGTTTCCAGAAGCAACATTTATTGATTCTGCAAAATTTTTGAAAGTATTTCTGCTCATTTTTTCTTTGTTTCCTATGTAATTATGTATTTCTATGCCTTTCTTTAAAAGTTCAGAATATTTTAAATTAGCTTTGTATAACTGTTCTATCTTCTCTGCGGATATTGGAACTATGTCTATACTTGTATAAGTTTGCTTGTCAGAATTTACATAAGCGATTATTTTTTTGATTTTTTGATGCTCTCCAATTATGACATTTGAAATCAAAGTAAGATTTTCTTTTCCTCTTATGAAGATTCTGAAGTAATCCTTATCGTTTATAACTCTATTTCCCATTGTATGCAATATACCAAATCGGGTAAGTACATAGGACAATTGGGTCTGTAAAATGCTGCTTGCTGTAGTAAATTCTACCTCTCCATCATAATATGATCCATCTCCTATATAATAAGAAGTAAGGAATTTTGAAATTGACTTATTGCTTGATTTAAGCAATAATTCTGGAATTTGTTTAGTTGATGAATCTTCTCCTACATTTAAAGATTCGATAAATCTTACTAATATCCTACTATTCAATAATACTTTGGGTGTCCTATCTTTTGGATACTCCTTTTTACCTTCTATTCCAAAAATATTATAAGATAATTCCATGAATCTATTAAGCAAATCCTCTTCAATGTTAGTAAATACTACTGTTCGATTATCTCTTATGTAACCTTCAGAAACAAAGTATCCTAAAAATTCTGCAATATCGCTATTCATCTTTGAAGGTATTTTTATTTCCTTTCCAAATCTATCTCCTATTAATTTTTGCGGAATGATTAATGGTACATTCAATGCAGAGCAAAGCTCCTTTATCCATATTAATCTTGGTGTATTATTTCCAATAACAATGCGTTTCAGAATATTTCTTTCTAGATTTACTTTTATATTGTTTTTCAAAGCATGCTTAGCCATTTCTGATGCAACCTTTTTGATTTCTGGATCTGCGGCTCTTGCTTCAAGTAACTGTTTCAATTCATACACGTTTATCCCTGAATCCTCTGGGTTAATGTCAAGTTTTCTCACAGAAGAAATGAAGTTACCCACTTTCAAATCTTTCGCCATTGTTTCTATTATTGTGCCATTTCCAGATATTTCAAAAAGTTTATGCACAGGAGTTACTCTTACGCTTCTGCCGCTACGTGTCTTAATACTTATCAAGCTGTCAGACATGCCTTTATAGAAAGTTTTTGATGTGCTCTTAATTATCCTTGAATCTTTCAAAGAATTGAGTCCTATTCCATTTAATTCTATTATCTCTTCATTATCTCCAAATTTAGATGATCCTATCTCTTTACATTTTGCATAAAGCTGATCCATTCTTATCAAACTACCATCATCAAGTAATACATGTGTATCTCCTGATACACACTTTCCTGCACCGAAAGGACCAGGTATTGCAGCACTGCCTCCTTTTGCTATCGGGAATAATGTATCAATTACTCTCAATCCTGTTATAAGCGGCTCGTTTGCCCTGAATTTTCTTTTTATTCTTGATGATTTTCTTACCGATCTCTCCTGGGACATTTTTACATTTGTGCTCTTGCTTCCTTGTTCAACTACTGCAACTGTTTCATCAATAGTAAATGTTCCAGAGTTTATCTTTTTTATTTTGCCTTGAACTCCCTGTGGTACCATTATGTAGTGCTTTATTGATTCCGTTTCCTGGACATAACCAAGTATGTCTCCCTCTTTCACTGCACTTCCTTTCTTTATGTTTTTATCTACTACGAATTTCCATTTCTTTTTTGTTTCTATTGGCTCTGCTGTTATTCCCTTTCCTATGAATGCTCCGCTCTTGCTTTTCAATATTTCAAGAGGTCTTTGAATACCGTCGTATATCTTTGTTAGAAGGCCAGGACCAAGCTTAACGGATAATGGAAGCTCTGTAGATTCAACAGGTTCTCCGGGTCTTAGACCTGTAGTGTCTTCATATACTTGTATAACTGCTTTTTCTCCTCTCAACTGTATTATTTCGCCTATCAGACTTGCGGTTCCTACTTTTACAACGTCATACATGTTGCTTCCTAACATATCCTTTGCTACTACTAATGGTCCTGAGACCTTTTCAATAATTCCTATATAATCACCTAGTTAAGCATTTTTGCTGATATCAATTCCTATTGCCCTCAGTATCAATTTTCTTAAAGTGTCGGGCTGCCCTTCTTCTTTGTAATCTGGTACTTCTATTATCATTGGCAATACACTATCTGCTATTGCAGTTGAGAGCTTCCTGTCTTTTATCTCGTCCAATGACTTTGAGGTAGTTATTATGAGTCCTATATCCTCTCTTTGCATTAGTTCTCTCATTGTTTTCTCGCTGCTGTCTCCCTTTCCTGTTCTGTAGGTTTCAATTATTCCAGATAGTCTGAATCCTAGCACTAGTTGAGTATTGCCCACAACTGCTATCTTGTATTTTTTTATAGATTCCAAACTACCAGCTTTTGAATGTCCTCCTTTGAAAGGCCATATTCCTTGCTTTTTATTAATGCTCTTAGCGTAAATACCTCTATTTCCTTCAAATAAATATAATCCACAAGCGCTCCAAGTGAAAGTACGCTTGTCTTCAATAATTTCAGGCTTTGGTTGAATATTTGATTCCTCATGCTTATCTCAAATGTCAATAACTGCCCGTTCTGGTTGTATATCTCTGAAGCGTCCTTAAGGTCGAAGCTCTTTGATCTGAGCACAAAAGATGTAACATCGCTTGCTATTGTGTAAATTCTCAATAGTTCTCTTTTGCTCATGTTCCCGTTTTCTATCAAGTTGTTTGATACATCTGAAAATTTCAGCATTTTCCTTTTTGCGCGCAGCAATGTTATCATGTTTCGCATGTCGATGTCCATCTTGAGCAGTTCAACGGACTTGTCCTTGCCGAGCTCAGCCACAAGATCTCCAAGATCTTTGTAGTGCTCTATGTCGAGCGTTGCCATTGCATCAAGCACGTTTCCAGTTTTCTTGTAGGAAACCAATGCCTTTGCAAGCATGGGCCTGTAGTGCTTGTTGCGCATCAATCTTGTTATTGCATCTTCTATATTATCGTATTTCATTACCTCGCGAAGCAATGAAGGGTTGAATTCGCTCGAGCTTATTATGTATCTCTCTATTGATTCAAACGGTTTTTTCCTGTCCATTGCCTCGAGAACAAGCTTTACGTTGTTCAAATCCCACCTTGCGGTTAATTTCTTTATTATGTGCTGGTCACTTTTTGGGGTTATCTGCGCCAGTTTGTTGATTCGTTCTGTCATGTTCTCGCTCACTGCAAAGTCGAGCATCAGCGGGCTTATCTCCAATCCTCCGAATTTTGTTATTGCTGCATTGTAGTCGGTTTGGAAAAGTATGGATAGTATCGAATCAACGTCCTTTGCATCGGCAATGCTGCGCATGGTGCTTGTGTCTATCAGTTTTGATTCCATTGCCTTTGTCCTTGTGTTGGAATACCCGTATTTTATCGCGTTCTTGTACAAACTCAATCCATCACTTTCCAAGTTCCTTTGATAGTATTCTCCTTATTGCGTCGAGATTCGAGTCCATGAGGCTCTCGATCGTTGCATCTGCCTTTACTTTCCCATCGCTTGAGGTTATTACCACTCCCGTTATGCTTGCATTTTCGATTTTCGCATTTGCCTTCACCAGCTTTGCATTGCTTTTGTCTATCTTTACAATGGCATTGTCAAGAGGCATTATGTCCGAGAACCTTTTCAATGCGTTTTTTATTATCTCTGATTCTTTGGCGGAGAACTTCTTCTTTATTATTGCATTTAATTGCGGCAAATGCCTGTCAACACTTTCCTCCCTTGCACTGGAAAGAATCTCGTTGGATTCTATTTCCAATGCGCTTGCCACGTCTCTTTTCTTGTTATCAACTTCTACTTCTGCCTCTTCTTTCCTTTTTTTCTTCAGTGCGTCTGCAAGTTTTTTTGCATTCTCTATTATTGCGCTGCTTTCGCTGCTTGCTTCCTTGCCTAGCCTTGAGGCTTCTGCTTTAGCCTCCTGCTCTATGTTCCTTGTAAGTTCATCTAGAGCCATTTAGCTCACCGACTATTATACGAAACCTGCGCCAAGCAATATCAGTATAGCAACTACGAAGCCGAATATCAGGATTGTTTCTGGCAATACCAGGAACAAAAGCACCTTTCCTGTTTCTTCCGGCTTTTCCGCAAGAAGCCCCATACCTGCACTTCCTATTGCAGATTGCGTTATCGCTGTTCCAATTCCTGTACCTATTATTGCTGCAGCAGCAGAAAGAGCGGCTATTGCAGCAGGCATATCTACGGTCATATTTTTTTCACCAATTTTATTCTTTAGTATAAACTCTTTTTGACTTGAAGGGATTGAACTTGATTCCTCCTCCAGTGTTGAATTTTGTAAACAGTTCTATGAAGTTAAGCCTTGCCCCCTGTATTGCTCCTTCGAACATTGTTACTATCATATTCAGGAAATGCAGTATAATAAACAGTATAGAAAATAGTATGAAAACGGGTATACCCATGCTGAGGCTTGGGGTGAACGCCTTGTCTATGAGGAACGCAAGCACAACGCTTGCAAGTCCGAAGCCCATAAGCCTTGCAAAGCTAAGCGGATGGGATATCAGATTAGTGATCTCTCCTGCCTCCTCTCCGCTCAATACAATGGTTGCTATGAGCGAGAGTATTGCAACTATGCCAGCAATGAGTGTTATATTGGAATTAAACACATGGAACAATCCTCCGCTTATCGCAACAACTCCCGATAGTATAAGCGCAACCGAAGTCAATCGTCCGAATGCGATCTTCTTATGGTGCTTGTACTTGTTTACGAATCCTAGTATTAAACCTACGATTACCATTGTCACTCCGAATATTACTGAAACAAGTATTATCGATGTAACGTTCTTGAACCAGTCAAATCCCACAAAGCCAGGAAGTATGTACTTGTTGAGCTGCAGTCCGAAATACTGATTGGAAAGCACTCCGAAAACTATTGCAGATACTGAACTCAACATCCATATCTTTGCAGTATTGTAGACAAGCCCTTCCTTGTCTGTAAATGTTGTTATCCACCAGGCAAAAAGGAACGACAGAATTCCATAGCCTACGTCAGTTACCATAAGCCCGTAGAGTATTGGGAACGATATGATGAACGGTATTGCAGGATCAACTTCATCGCTTCTTGGAACTGATATGAAGTTTATCATGAAGTCGAAGGGCTGCAGGAACTTCGGCTTATTGGAAAGGGTCGGCGCCAGCTCATCCGTTTCAAGCTTCTCAAGATAATATGCGTTCTTGGTTGCACTTGAAACTTCATGCTCGAGTTCCTTTTCACTTTTCTTGGGAACCCATCCTTCTATTATTATTGTCCTGTCCGTTTTCTTGAACGTCTCGCTCACTTGCGCCTTTGTGATTTCTATCTTTATCATTTCCATTAGTGCTGCTAGCTTCCTGTGATCATTGTTGTATACGTCCTCAAGCTCCTTTTCTATGCTTTTTATCTTGTTCTGCTCTTCCTGCTTGAGGTGCATTATCCTTTTCAATGCATCAATCGGCTTTCCGCTAAGGTAATTGAGCGTTAGGTCTAATTCCTTCAGATTGTATTTCTTTGCAATGCTGTCCATGTCAAGGTTTTTCTTGTAGGCAACTATCATGCTGGGTATTTTCTTGCTTTTGGATTCGATCAATTCAGCAGTGAATTTTTTCTTTTCAAGCTCTTTGCTAAAGGATTCCATGTCCTTGGGATTTGAGGCAACATAGGCCTTGAATGACAATACGTTGCTATGCAGCTTTTCAAAGCTGAAATCTATGGTAGATAATTCATTTGCAACTTTTTCAGATTGCTCCAAATGCATGAGCGTTTGCTGCACTCTTTTGCGCTCCTCAATCAAATCATATATATTGTCTATTGCACTATACTTGGAAAAGTTGGATATAAGCTCATCAGAATTCATGTGCTTTTCAAAATTAGGGAATTTATCCTTCTTGCTTTTTTTGGGCTTCTTCAGCAAAGCAAGCGCTCCTGCAAGCTTTATCTCCATATCGGATAAAACTGTGAAATGCTCAGCTGCATTGTCATTGGAAAGGTTCAGCTTGCTTTTCCTTAGGTCTAATATGCCCAATTTGTGCAGCGCCTGGATTAGCCTTTCCTTATCATTGTCAAGGCAGACTATCCTTACCTTCTGCATGGGCTCGCTTTTGAACATTTACTACGCACCTAGAATCTCTTTTATTGCCTGATCGGCAAGCTTTTCTAGCGTTGGCTTGCCCAGCTTTTTCTTTCTAATCTTTTCAGCTGTCCTATGTACCTCATCTAGCCTTTTCTTTCGTAGCTGCGCGAGCTCATGGTCAGCCTTCTTAAGAATCTCTTCGCCTAGAGAATTAGCATCTTCCTTTGATTGATCTTCAATTCTGCGCGCCTTGTCCTCTGCATCAAGAAGCATTTTCTCCTTTAGCTTTTTAGCATTATCAACAACAAGCTGTGCACTGGTTTCCGCCTCCTGCACCTCCTCTACGGATTTTATTTGCCTCTCCTGATCCATATTTATCAATCTCTTTTGAATTTAAGTAATATAAAACGTTTGTATAAAATAAAGGCTTATTAGTAAATTCAGTTCAAAAGACATATAAGCTTTCTTTAGATATTATATCTGATTAAATGGCAGATTCCTTTCATGTAGATGCCTATAAAGTAGAAGGCAAAGTGGATTACAATCAATTCGCAAAGAACTATGGTTTGAAGCTCATAGACAAGGAACTGGAGAAGAAAATAGAAAAATATTCTGGAGGCCAGTTGCATTTTCTCATAAGAAGGCAGATCTTCTATGCGCACAGGGACCTTGACTGGATAATAAGCGAATACGAAAAGGGCAATAATTTCTATGTCTATACCGGAAGGGCTCCATCCGGGCCCATGACCATAGGCCATCTGTTGCCTTTTGCGCTGTGCAAATGGCTTCAGGATAAGTTTGGGGTTGATGTTTACATACAAATCCCAGACGAAGAGAAATTCCTTGCAAAAGACAACCTTAATTTAACACTAGATGAAATACATCAAATTTCAATGGATAATCTATTGGACATAATCGCGTTGGGATTCGACAAAAGGCATACGAAAATATTCTTCGATACCGAATATGCTGGCCATATGTACAAGCAAGCTGTAAGAGTAGCGAAACACATAACCTTCTCAATGACAAAAGATGCGTTCGGCTATACCAACGAATCAAATATAGGGAAAATATTCTACACAAGCATGCAGGCTGTTCCTGCATTTATGAAATCTGTTGAGGAAAAAAAGAATGTTCCGTGTTTGATCCCATTGGCAATTGACCAGGATGTTCATTTCAGGATTGCAAGGGACGTAATAGGAAAACTAGGGTATTACAAACCAGCAATAATGCACACAAAATTCCTGCCTGCGCTTAGCGGCGAATCGAAGATGTCATCCAGCGGAGCGGATGCCATTTACCTGAACGATTCTCCAGAAACTGTAAGGAAAAAGATAGGAAAGGCGTTTACCGGCCAGCAAGCTACCGCAGAGCTTCAGAGAAAACACGGGGGAGATCCTGACAAATGCGTGATCTGCAATTACTACAAATACTTCTTTGAGCCTGATGACAAAAAGCTCAGTAAGATACTTGAATCAGAGAGAAAAGGCACAATACTTGCAGGAGAGCACAAGGCTGATCTTGCAAACAAGATAAACAAATTCCTTGAAGTCCATAGAAGGAAAAAGGAGCATGCAAAAGAACTCTTGCCGAATTTCATATTGAAAGACTAGGTGCTTGAATTGCCTGCTTTACAAAAAAAGGAAAATCCTGAAAAAGAGACAGGAATCAAGACCGCAAAAAACGGAATATTGTACATTGCGGGGCAGGTTGTTGCATCGGTTTCTGTTCTTGTTCTGCTGGTGCTTCTTGCGCGATTGTTGCAACCGTCTAATTTCGGATTGTATGCAATAATAATAGCATTTTACACATTGCTTGGAATATGCGGCAACTTCGGCATAGGAACAGCCATAAGGAAAAAGCTGCCAGAGCTGACTACAAAAGAGGAGAGGTCAGAGCTCATAGGCAATGCCTATGCACTGGCAATGCTGATAGCTGTTATCATTGCAGTTGCAGGTGTTCTGCTGAGCAGCACAATTGCCTCAAGCGTATACCATCAGCCTGAGCTTTCAGAGGCATTGCAGCTTGCATCCGTTTTGGTAATCTTCTGGGTATTCTTCAATCTTACAATATCGGTTCTTGTCGGATTGGATAAAGTAAAAGAGGCAACAATAATAGATTTGGTATATTCACTACTGCAGCCCATTGCTGCGGTTAGCCTTGTAATTCTGGGTTACGGGGTATTTGGTGCCATTGCAGGAATTGCAATAAGCATAATCATAGGCTCGATTTTAGGATTGTACTACCTTTCAAACCACCTAATAAACAAAATAATAAAACCAACAAAAAAATTGATAAAAGAATTGTTAGACTTCTCAACTCCGATCGCAACATCAAACATAGCAGTGCTGGGTCCTCCCAACTTCGCAATATTGTTATTGGGTGTTTATGCAAGCACGATAATAGTGGGTAATTACAACGCCGCCTATGAAGTGGGCAATTTTGTAGGAATAATATTCACATCTGCAACATTTATTCTATTGCCAGTTTTTGCAAGCACATTCTCCAAAAAGGAAACAGCAGCAAATATAGGAAAATTATACAACAAGACAATATACTACACACTGCTGTTCCTGCTGCCAATACTTGCCTATGTGGTTGGAATAGCACAGCCGCTCATGTATTTGCTATTCTCAAAAGTCTATTCATTAACTCCTTTCTATTTTGCAATCATCGCTCTTGGCACAACATTGGGAATATTCGGAACATATGCCGGTACTGTATTGGTCGGATACGGCGACACTAGAAAATTCATGCTGTACCAGCTTGCCATAGTAGCAATAGAGATCATATTGCTTTTTGCGCTCACTCCATATCTTAAGGCAACAGGTGTGCTCATATCTATTTTCCTCATAGGGCCAATAGTGCTTGACATCATATACCTCAAAGCGCTTAAGAAGCAATTCTCATTCAATCCAGAAGTAAGAAACCTATTCGCGCTGATGTGCGCCGCTATAATAACATTTATCCTATTGTATGCAATTACCAATGCAATGAATCAAAGCAAGTTCGCAATAATAGTTGATTTGATACTTGCGGTAGTTGTATACGTGCCGCTTGCCTCGATATTCAAAGGAATAACTCAAAAAGAACTGGATTTCCTGAAATCCCTGTGCAACAGCTACAGAATAGGTTTTATAGTAAAATATATATTGGACTATGCACAATTCTTTATCCGAGAAAAATAACTGCCTCAGTAACTCAGTGGTAGAGTGCCAGTTTTGTAAACTGGAAGTCGAGGGTTCAATTCCCTTCTGGGGCTATTCCTGACGGGGATATATACAAGCGCAAAAAATGATACTCTTTCATTTCATTTTCGTGAAAAATGGCTAGTTTCTTAGTCTGGAAGGGTGAAAAACGTGAGGACTCTGTAACTCATCGGGAGTCGGAGAACTGTGGGGTTTTCACGCTTTTGACGTCGATTTGTCGTCGACAATTTCTTTTATCCTAGGACTTACTGGTTCCTCCTCATTTTTCCTTTCAACAGCTATTCTAGGAATGCCAAAAAGAACATAATTCCAATTGTTCATTTGCTCTATATTCGTTAAAAACGGCGTCAAATATTCTGCCTTTACAAAATGATAATGAGCTTGTCCATTCCAGCCCTTCCATGCAAGATTTGTAGGTGAACCTCTTGGTGTAATATTGCCGACACCTAGATACTGATTTAATTCTTGATCGTTTAGTTTTGAACCTAATACTGATGTACGAATAATGTATCCGCTTGATCTTAGTAATTTAGTATCACCTGCAAATTCCCTATGTTCTTTATCTCTCGTAGACATATCTATCATTTTATTATTGAACTTTGAAATATATAAAGCATTTGATCAAACCTGCGGTCTCTCTTTCGGTTAATTTTTAGTAGCCGATTTTTTAGCCACGCCAACAACTATATTTAATATTATTCCAATAGCATTAATTTACTATATGTGAGTTCATAAGGTAGATACAATGACAAATTATGCTGTTTTACTGGGTTATGGGTTATTTGACAAAACAAAAGTCAAATATAAGAGATATTTAGACAACTTTGCCTCGTTTGTTAATGAGCATAAGGTAGGTATAGTTGTATTATCAGGTGGTAAAACTGACCCGAAACAGCCACATAGATCAGAAGCTATGTCAATGGCAGAATACCTAAAACCCATAATTAAATCGAAGGCACAGATCCGTCTTGAAAACAATTCCTTAACATCTTCGCAGAATATAGAATTTAGCAAAAAATTCATAGACTTAAATACAGATTCAATAACCATTTTCTGTGATAATATAAGACCACCAAAGATAATGTGGTATGTGCTTCATTATTGGTTTCATTTGAACAAGAAACAAATAGAGGATTATTTTATAGATTACTCATTAGAATTCTACAAAAAACATTTAACAACAGAACAAATAGGAAAAGAGTTAAGCAAAGGCATTTCTTACAAGAATGTTAAGGTAAAACCATATCATATGCGTACCGACATAGATGGTGCCGTTAGTAATCAGATAGCTTCTATTCTTGAGATAAATTCACTTTATGATAAAGATTTAGAGAGAAAATTAGTTAGAACAATTAAGATTAAATTTGGTCTTAAGTGATTATATTATACAAAAAACTAAGGAAACAATAAGAAAAGCAAACGAATCAGACTGGAAGCAATTACTCAATATCTACCAGTCATGTGCAAACTGGTTGTCTTCAAGAGGTTATGATCATTGGCAAGGTGCCTATAACGAAGAAAAGGTGAAAAAGCGTCTAAAAGAAATGGAAGTCTATTTTTTATATGAAAAAGAAATTCCAGTAGGTACAGTTTCGCTAAGCGCGAAACCAGCTGGTTATTATAAAGAATCATATCACGGATTCTGGGAGGACAAAAGCGCAAAAGCCATATACATAAGAGGATTGGCTGTACTACCAAGCCACCATAGCAAGGGCTTCGCTGTTCAATTAATGGACTTTGCAGAAAAACACATAAAGGAGAGTGGTATTCATTACATAAGGTTTGATGCACTTAGAGCAGATGATAAGCTAACCCAATTTTATCTAAATAGGCATTACAAGTTGGTTGGTCAAAGTGAAGATCATAATTTTTATGAAAAACTGGTTTGAAAAGTGAAAAAATGGATGAAAATACGTACTTTGAAACTGTTTTAGGTGGTCTTAATCCAGATTGGTTTATAGAATCTTCTAATATAAAACATGCAAAATACATTAATGATGTTATAAGATTCATGTCTAAAAAGACACAAATAAGCTATCATAAAATACTTGATGTTCCCTGTGGGTATGGACGTTTAGAAAAGTTATTGCGGGGATATGGTTATGAAATTATAGGAGTTGACATTAATCAACATTATATAAAAGAAGCAAAGAGGAACGATAGGGAGTATGCCAACAACTATATTAGGCAAGATATGCGTTTTCTCAGTTTAGAGAAAAAATTCGATGTCGTATTGCAATGGTGTGCTAGTTTTGGTTATTATGATGATTCTGAGAATCAAACAATTTTAAATAACTTCTCCAAACACTTAAATAAGGGCGGAATACTATTTCTTGATTTCCCAAACAAACAACAGTGGATAAAACAAACAGATCCGAGAAATTGGAGTGTAATGGATCTTAAAACGGCATTAAAACTTGTAAATAGCAGAATTGTGAAGAAAGGAAAAAGGACTTTTGAAATTTCTACAGTTCAAGTTTACAAGAAGGTTGGGAAAAATCTTATATTGAAGAAAGCTACGAAACACAATTTTAGGTTATATACCAAAAGAGAAATGCTTACAATGCTTAACAAAGCAGGTTTCATACTTAAATATCAATTCAGTAGTAGAACCTTCCAAAAACCCAAAATTTCAGAAAGCAGAAGTATTCTCATCTGTGTAAAAAGGTGAAAACTAATGCCAATTTACCCTAAAAATAAGGCACATTTTACTAATTTAAAACGATTTTGTAATGAAATGCTAATTTTATGCAATTCCGTTCATATAAATCCAATAGCATATGGGGGTCTGGCTTACTTAGCATATGTTGAAGATAGTAACACCCGAATCAATGATATTGACCTTTT
>JBEKES010000019.1:0-15900 GCA_050013715.1 Candidatus Micrarchaeaceae archaeon | reverse complement strand
TATTGTATTCGTAGCATATAACTAAAAGGCTAACATTTAGTTGTTTTCACGAAGTATTACGAACATAGAATATTTAAACATTCGCCCTAAATGCCTCTGCCATTCTTGCCTCTCCTTCTTCTCTTCTCATATTTGTAAGTGCCAGCTTTGCAGCATATGACAGCGTTGAATCTTCTGATGCAAAATTTGCTTGTTCATTCAATCGGTTTCCTAGATACTTTTCTGAGACGCCTTTCGCCTGATTGAAGTATGCTGATGCTCTAATAAATAATCCAAGCTCCCTGCAAATTAAACCATTTTTGAAGGCCGCATCGTATGCCTTCCTTGCCGCTCTAGTGGTCTTCTTTTTCCATTCGTGCTTTGCTGCAAAATTTGCTGCGTCAATGAAGATTCTAAATGCGTTGTCGTTTGATGCTATGCTTGTAAACGAAACCTCTTTCCTATAGTAAAAGGAGCCTATGCTAATAGACATCCTATACTCATTGACTGGACTCAGTCTTAGACCTGGCAAGGCTGCCGTTTTAGTTGCATGCTCTTTTAAGACCATATAATCACTAAAATATCTTATTTGCTTTAAATATTTATAACTTCATGAACTGCATAATCGCATCGCTCACTTCCTTTGGATTAGTGTAATGGGGATCATGACCTGCGCCATCTATGACTTTCAATTCGCTTGATGTTATTGCTTTTGCAATATTCTGCCCGTAGCTTTTGTCTATTACGGTGTCGTTTGCTCCCCACAATACCAATGTCTTTGTCTTTATGTCTGAAAGCAGCTCTGTGGTAAGCTGATCCTCTGAAATATCGAAATCAAGTATGCTCCTTATCACATAATCCTTGTTGCTGTTCATTATCATTACGTTGTTGAAAAGCTTTTCATTGTATTCCTTTGATTTGCCCGAACTGGATAATTGTTCAAAAAATTCCTTTGAGCCTGCTGAATCCTCAAGTATAATGCCTTTCGAACTGCAGGGCTGCGATGCGTAATATGCGGCAATCCATCCTCCATAGGAATGCCCGAAGATGTAGCTGTCGCCATTGTTCTGCAAGGCGATGAATTCCCTAAGTGCCTGGAATTGGCTGCTAACTGTGTATTCGATATGTGGTGCATCCGATTCCCCATGGCCTAGCAAATCTATGAGAAAAATGTCAAGATCACTTGGCAGGTATTGAACAAGCTTGCTCCATACCTTTACATCTGCGCCAATTCCATGCAGGAATATTATCTTTTCCTTTGTGCCTGGATGATGCTTGAAATGCAATGCTCCCAATGAAGTGTATTCAAAACCGTCCTCGAAGTCCTTGTCGTAATCCATCTAATCTACTTTTTCTTACCGTAGAAGAAGTGTATTCCTTTTCCAAGTGCTCCTTCAGCTGCTTCCTGAATCGCTTCGCTGTAGGTTGGATGCGGATGTATTGTATCTGCGATGTCTTCAAGGTTTGCACCCATTTCTATTGCCAGTGCAGCTTCAGAAATCATCGAGCTGGCTTCATCTGAAACTATTTCAACACCTTTTACTGTATTCTCGCTGTCATAGGCTATTTTAACAAACCCGTTTGTAGTGTCTAGTGCTATGCTTCTGCCCAATGCAGTGAGCGGGAACTTCGTTACTTTTATTTCATCTGTAACTTCAACAGTTCCTGCAATCGCTATTTCAGGATCAGAGAAAATAACAGCCGGAACTACTATGTTGTCGTAACTGGAATTCTGATTAGCTGCAATTTCAGCTGCTACAACTCCCTGCCTCATCGCCTTGTGTGCAAGCATGGGTTCTCCAACAACATCTCCTATGGCAAATATGTTCGGATCAGTTGTTTTAAGAGTATTATCAATTTTTATGAATCCTTTTTCATCCATTTGCACTTTAGTGTTTTCAAGTCCCAAATCTTGAGTATATGGTGTTAATCCGATCGCAACAACTATCGCTTCTGCATCTACTTTCGTATTATTGCTCAATGTTATGCTTGCATTGTCACAGGAAACAGGGCTTGCCTCTGTGTATATTGTAATTCCTAATTCCTGCATGCGCTTCTTTACTAGCGCAACTGCGTCCTTGTCGAATCTCGATAATACGTCGCTCCTTGCGATTATGCTTACCTTGCTTCCCAGCTTTGCGTATAGCGTGCCTATTTCAACTGCAACGTACCCAGCGCCTATTATCGCCATTGACTTTGGTATATGATCAAGCATTAGTGCCTGCTTGTAATCGATTATTCGTTCACTGAATCCAAATCCTTTCATTGGTGTTGGCTCCGATCCTGTTGCTATTACCGCTTTCTTGAATTCAAGCGAAATTCCATCCGTTAACTGGAGAGTGTTCGTTCCAATGAAGGTTGCCGTTCCCTTGAAGACATCTATCTGATTGCTCTTGCATAGAAATGCAACTCCATCTTCAAGTTTCTTCGAAACATCCATGCGCCATTGCAGCATCTTCTTAGCATCAAGAGTCACACTGCCATCAATTCCGAACTTCTGCGAATGCTGTGCCTCGTAGAATATGTCGGATATTTTTATTAGCGTCTTGGATGGTATGCAGGCATAGTTCAAACAATGGCCTCCCAGTTTGTTCTTCTCCACAATTGCAACGCTTAGGCCCAATTCAGCTGCGCGTATGGCGGCTACGTAGCCTCCCACTCCTCCTCCTATGATTGCAAGATCCACCTGTTCTGGTATAGAGCCCATTACCATGGCAACGCCAATACTATTTGCCTAATAAGCTTATAATATTGACCTATTGTCCATGGGATCTTGTTTGTATCGGAAAACAGAAATCAGTTAATTATATATATTTGAAATATCTTAGTTAATTGTGTCGAAGGGAGGTAGTGACTTAATGAATAAAAAGAACGCTCAAGCCGCAATAGAGTTTATTAGCACCTATGGCTGGGCTATATTGATAATCGCCGTAGTTTTAAGTGTATTCTTCTATTTTGGAATATTGAACGGAAAGTTCTTTCAGCCAAGGGCTCCTCCGGGAGACTGTTCTGTATACAGGCCAGGGGGTCCGGGCTCTCTTGATTCGATAGGTTTTGTCGGAGTATGCAGCGGAGAGCTTCCAGAATACGTAAGCAAGTTCTCATACACCTCTGCATTTCTTAATTTTCAGGGATCCAATATCATAATAAATCCTACTAAATTCATACCCACAATTACCGCAACTGACGGCAGGGCAGTAACACTAACTGGATGGATATATACTGAGGATCCTGGTCCGTCCCAGACTGCATTTACCTATGGCAATTTTACGGCACAGGGCCCTCCATGGAATGCATTATATGTTAGCAACAACAATGCAAATTACTGCGGCAAAGGACTTTATGTTGGGTTCTACTCAGGGTATGCATGTCTCACTACGAACTCGATGCCTTCAGATACATGGGTCTTTGTAGCTGCAGAATACAACAACGGCAACCTAATCGGTTATTCTGTTATAAACAGCAATCAAACGGCCTCGTCTTCGCTGGCAGTGGGCGCATATGCAATAAAAGGCGCAAGCGCAATGCTTATTGCTTCGCCATGGAATGGGATAATCTCAAATGTGCAATTATACAATACGTCGCTCTCACAGAATGCGCTTTACAATCTTTACAGCGAAGGACTGGCAGGCCCTCCTACAAATCTACAATATTTGGTGGGCTGGTGGCCGCTCAACGGCAATTTAAATGATTACAGCGGAAACAACAACAATGCCTATGCCGCAGAGCATTACAACATTGCAGGATACATAGACAACTATACGCAGCCGTAAACTGATATCAATTAAAATTTACTTTTTCTTCAGAAACAGTAGATATTAATTTTATTCTCTTCTTGCTTTTTCTATAAAATTAATTATTCTGCAGAACGAAATGAAAGTAGGCGTATCAAGTGCATAAAGGCCAATAATGTTTTTTGCCAACGCATCACTTCCTGTTCTTTCAATCAAATTACTAACTTCATATACAATAGTACTTACATCTCCAAGCGTATTGCGTTCAATTTCCTTCATTGCTTTTGCTATTTCTGGAATTGAAAAGAAATCTAAAAGAACATGCCCCCTTTTTATGGAATCACGATTAACTTCTCTATATTCTCCGATTTTACTTTTACCCACCAAAGCTATTGCATTTATCACTATGTCTTTTTGGAGATATGCGGCGTCTTTGTATAAATCTAAGATTTCTGGGCAATAACTTGCAACAAACTCAGATAACTGGAATAATCGGACTCTTTCTCTCTGTGCAGCTTCTGAAGTTATTTTGCCATCGACATAATGTCCTCTTTCCGGGCTAGAGGAACCAGAATAATGATTCAACTGCTCCAATATGTCTGAAGCCAGATCAGGCCTATACTTTTCTAATTCAGCTAAAATGTTTACTATATTTAGTACGGTATTATTTACAATTGCATTTGATGCTGAAAGACTAGCAGGAACTATATTTGCACCCTGTCCGTCAACTTTTTGAAGCATATACCAGGTATATGTTATAAAACGCATCTCCCTTTCTGGAGTTTTCTCTGCAAAATTTTGCAATGATATACTTAATTTAATTGATAATGTATCATTCCCCATTATCTTTGTGCAGAGTTCTTCACAACTACGTATTACATTTTTCTTAGTTGAATCTCCAGTTTTTGTTACCATTTCCTCACTCAGTTTACTCTGTTTAAGGAAATATTTATAGTTATCTTTAAAAAGAATAATTATATCATATCAAGCAAATCCGGATCCTCCAGATACTTTATCAGTGCGTTACCGAATTTAACCGCTTCTGCACCGTCTACTACCCTATGGTCAAAAACAAGCGAGAATGGCATAATCTTTGCAATTTTTATCTCATTGTTTTCAGCTATTGGAGTGTCTCTTATCTTTCCTATGCCTAAAATTGCAACATCCGGATAGTTTATGATGGGAACTGCAAGATATCCTCCTCCTAGGCTCCCTATGTTCGTTATGGTGAAGGTGCTGTCCTTCATCTCATCGATTGTTATTGTCTGGTCCTTTATCTTTTTTGTGAGATCCTGTATTTCCTTTGCGATTTCAACGACTGTTTTCTTTTCTGCCTCTTTGATTACAACTACCTTTAATCCGTCTGGTGCTTCAGCCGCAAGCCCTATGTTGTAATAGTTCTTTCTTATTATTTCCAATTTTTCGTGGTCGTAGCTTGCGTTGAAGTTGGGATTCTCCTTTATTGCTTCAATTGTAGCCTTTATTATAAATGGAAGGAATGTAAGATGCAGATTCATGTCCTTTTCAAGCTTTGGTTTTTCAGTTGAAACTATGTTGAACAATTTTGTAACATTTATCAGATCCATGTGCGCGGCGCTTGGAACGCTCAGTGAATTCTCCATGTTCCTTGCAATTGCTTTCCTGGTTTGGGACATCGGTATTCTTTCTATGTCATCTTTGTGCTTTTCCTCAAGGGTCTCGGAGAACTTCTCGGCGCTTTTTACAATCAAAGCTGTTGGAGTGCTTCTCTTCCCGAAACTTCGTATGTCATTCTCAAGGATTCTGCCATTGGGTCCTGTTCCTGTAACTTTTGAAAGATCGACATTCAGGTCTCTTGCAAGCTTTCTAACATAAGGTGTTGTGATTATTTCCTTTGATGAACTTTGCGGCGCAGCAGCAGGAACATCTGCCTTTTGCTGCAAATTCTCTTCTGGTTTTTCGGCTGGCTTTTGTGAGGTATTGGAAGTTGACAATTCTTCCTTGGTTCCTATCTGTGCAACTAAATCCCCAACATGCACTGTTGTGTTTTCCTTTGCAACAACTTTTACAAATCCGTCTATTGGCGAGGGTACATTAACAACTGCCTTGTCCGTTTCCACCATGACGAGCGATTGATCCTCCTTTACTGCATCGCCGTCATTGACAAGCCATTTCTGTATGTGGCCTTCTGTTATGCCTTCGCCAACATCAACAAATCTTATCTCTTTCATAAATCACGCCTGCAGAACCTTGTCTATTGCCTTTGATATTTTCACGGCATTGGGAATATAATAATTCTCATAGCCAGGGAATGGATACGGGAAGCTGTGCGAACCTACTCTTACTATTGGCGCCTGCAGTTCAAAGATTGCCTTCTCGGCTATTCTTGCCGCAACTTCTGCACCAACACCGAAGCTAAGTTCTGCTTCATGAACAATTACTACTCTTCCTGTCTTCTTTACGCTTTCTATTATCGTAGCTTCATCAAGCGGATTTATTGTCCGCAAATCTATTATTTCAGCTGAAATATTCTTCTTGCTAACTACATCTTTCACAACAGGAACCATTGTTCCATATGTAACTATTGTGAGCTTGTCTCCTTCGCTAACTATGTTTGCCTTGCCTATAGGTATTTCATAGGACTCTTCAGGTATGTCCTGCTTGAATAGTCTGTATAATTTTGTAGGCTCAAGAAAAATTACAGGATCATCAAGATGTGATGCCCTTATGAGAAGTCCTTTTGCATCGTAGGGATTTGAAGGTTCCACAACCATCAAGCCACCAATGTGCGAATAATAGGCTTCAGGGCTGTCGGAATGATGCTCAAGCGTTTTCACTCCTCCACTTACCGGAGTTCTCACAATCATGGGCACTTTATAGGTTGATCTTGTTCTTGATCTATAGCGTGCTGCATGGTTTATCAATTGGTCGAATCCCATGTACATGAAACCAGCAAACTGTATTTCAGGTATCGGGCGCATTCCGCCTATCGCCATTCCTATCGATGCTCCAAGTATTGCCGATTCTGCAAGTGGTGTATCAACAACTCTTTCTGGCCCGAATTTTGCCTGCAATCCATCAGTAACTCTGAACACTCCGCCGTCTTTTCCAACATCTTCTCCAAGTATTATGGCCTTGTCATCATCTTTCAGTATAAGCTCAAGCGCATTGTTTAACGCACCTACCATATTAGTCAACATTCAATTACCCTCTTCTTGGTAGAAGTTTGATGCAATAGCTGCATCCAATTCTTCTTTTAAAATGTCCGGAATGTAGCTGTATACATGCTCGAACATCATCTTTGGATCGTGTTTTACCGATTCTGACTTATCAACTGCATCATCGATTATTTTCTTGTGCTCCTCGTCCATTTTTTCTTCAAGGTCGTCGCTCCATATGTTCTTCTTTGTCAAATATAATTTAACTCTTGAAATCGGATCCTTCATCTTCCACAGTGCAACTTCATCGTCGCTCCTGTATTTTGTGGGATCATCTGCAGTTGTGTGCATGCTCATCCTGTAGGTTACGCATTCTATGAGTGTTGGCTTCTCCTTTGAATGGGCTATCGCATCGGTAACAGCCTTGTAAACTGCAACTACGTCATTGCCATCTACCTGCAGCACATTAACACCAGCAGCAAATCCCTTTTGCGCAAGGGTTTCAGCTGCAGTCTGGTTTTTTCTTGGCACTGAAATCGCCCACTGATTATTTTCTATAATTGTTATAAGCGGAATCTTGAAAACTCCGGCAAAGTTCAATGCCTCGTAGAAATCCCCTTCAGAGCTTCCTCCATCTCCAACATAGGCTATTACTGCACTGTCTTTCTTGTTGTATTTCTGGGCATAGGCAAGCCCAGCACCATGCGGCACCTGCGATGCAACTGGAACTATTGGCGGCAATGCCTTTACATTCTCAGGTATTATTGCACCTTCTTCATAGCCCTTCCAGTAAAGGAAGAACAAGTCAAGCGGCAATCCTCTTACAAGAAATACTCCATGCTGCCTGAAATTAGGCACAAACCAATCTGATGCGCGCATCGCCATTGCGCTTCCTACCTGTGTTGCCTCTTCTCCTATAAGCGGTCCATAGGTTGCAAGTCTTCCCTGCCTTTGAAGGCTCAGCGCCTTGGCGTCAAGTGCTCTTGCAAAGCACATCCATTTGTACATCTCAATTATTTTGTCATCTGTAAGATCGCTAGGAAAGAGTGTCGAGTCTATGGCACCTGTCTCGTCCATTATCTGCAAATAATTTACACTGCCGTTGAAAACTACTTTTAACAACAAAACACCCTAAGCAAAATAATATCACAAGTAAATAATATATTGCTATGTTTTATTTGAGTTCTACGATTACTCAAATACTGCATGCATGAGCTGTTAGGATAGAAAGCACAGATAAGTATTAAAATCCAAATTGTTATCTATAACTGGATTTGTATGAAAGTAACAATAATAAGCAAGAAAAAATATCCGCAACTCAAGAAATTCCATGACAATTTTACTGTTGGGAAAGATGGCGACATATACATTGCAATAGGTGGGGACGGCACTTTCATAAGAACAGCGCAAACAACAGAGAAGCCTGTGCTATTGATAAGAGACGAGGAAGGAGGAAGCATAGGCTATCATTCTGATTTGAAGCTTGAAGATGTCGATTTAGTAATAGAAAACATAAAAAAGGGCAATTACACTGTAGAAAACATAGCAAATAAGATAGAGATAATATACAAGAACAAGCATTATTTTGCAGTAAACGAAGCAAGACTGAATAATCTACTTGAAGAAGTAAGCTTCAATATATACGAGGTATTGAAGAAATCAAATAGCACCATTTATCCTCAGACAAAGAGGAAAATATACCCGTTTGTGATGAGCGGCGATGGTGTAATAATAACAAGCAAAATAGGCTCTACTGCATACAATTTATCGGCAGGGGGGCCTGTAATACTTACTCCGCAGGTGCTTTGCCTGACTTTCTTGAATCCTAATGCTCCATTCAGAAATTCAATAATAACAGATTCCAACATAGAAATCGAAATAGAAGTGATAAAATACAAAGGCAATTTGATCTATGATGGGACTCAGGTTGATGTTCTGAAACCTGGAGATACTTTCAGGGTCAAGTTGTCCAGCAGGAAAATAAACGTGGTAAGATTCAAAGGCAAAACAATGCACTTTGCCGAAAGACTTGAACGAAAGATAAAAAGCAGAATCAAAAAGAACTTTTAATTGAGAATCAATTATATAGGTTAGTTGAGCAATACTACCATGCATTCAATCACTGAGCTTCCTTTGCACGGTGGTAGGGCGCCAAGATGGCTATTTGGCAGAATGGTAACTCTTTCTAGGGCAATATCCTATGTGATAATGGATGAATTCGGAGCGGATGAATTAGTAAGAAGAATAGCTGATCCGAACTGGTTCCAGGCGCTTTCCTGCGCAATAGGATACGACTGGCACAGCAGCGGAACAACAACAGTTACAATGGGCGCATTAAGGGAAGCGCTAAACGAGTCCAGCGAAGTTTACATTGCAGGAGGCAAGGGCAAGGCAGGGCTCAAAACTCCCAGTGATATAATCAAAGGCACAGATATACTTTCAATTACAAATCAGGCAACTGAACTTCAGGAGAAAAGCAGGATAGCCGCAAAAGTGGATTCCGGACTGGTATATGACAAAATAGGGATATACCATCACACGATAATGTTCTCGAAAGGAAAATGGGCAGTTGTACAACAAGGAATGTCAAGCGGCAGCGACATTGCCGTGCGCTTCCAATGGTATTGCGATTATGTAAATGAAAAAGACATAGCGAACGAGCCGCATTCTTCCGTATACTCCCAGAACCATTCAAGTTCTCTTGATTTAACTGCAAATAACAACAAATGGGTAAGGGAATCGGGAAGCGAGGCACTGGAAGAGTACCAAAAAATACTGACAAAGACATATCCGATGAGGCATGAAATAGAAATGAATATAGACATGAGCAAAAGGGCAGTTGCTACAATAGCAAAAGCCAACGAACTGGATCCTAAAGACTACAGGGAGCTTCTTCTTGTAAAGGGTGTTGGGCGCGCAACGCTAAGGTCATTGGCATTTGTCTCATCGCTGATATATGACAAAGAGCTTGCCTATAGGGATCCTGTAATGTATGCCTATAATCTAGGTGGAAAAGACAAAATACCTTTCGAGATAAACAAGAAAACCTACGATAATGTTTGCAAGCTTATGAGTGAAATAATCGAAAATGCAAGAATAGAAAACAACGAAAAGTACAAGGTATTGAAAAGGCTCAATGCAAGCCTGGAAAATAACCGCAGCTAGATTTGCACTTCAAATAAATTCGATGATCCTTTTTCCTCAACGATTTCAAATGCACCTTTCATTAATCTTGTTACGGGATCATCAATGGTATGCCAGTATTCGTGTTTCATGGCCAGTTTGGTTCTGTCATCCATGGTAATGTAATTAAGAAATGTGGCCCGTAACCTTCCACTATCTGTTGTGCACCTGTTTACCAGCACTTTTAATGTCACTAAATACTTCCCTACTTCAAGATATTCTATGAAAAGATTTGGGATTAGCCTATCTACTTGCTGTGCGTTTGGATCATTTGTGTCTAAGAATTTGTTGTATTCTCTCTCTATCTGTTCTATGTCTTTTAGCAGAATGCTTGACTTTGCTTTGCCCTGATCGTCAAAAAATGCCCTATATGAAAGTTCATTTATATATCCTATTGCATCTTCAGTTTTGTGGCTGTTGAATTTCCTCAATAATGTATTCATAATTGAACGAATTGGCTTTCTATGTTGTACACTAACATTATATTTTTCCAGTTCTGCTGTTGGCACTTTATCACTAAATGCGTTATGATTTTCCTAATATTTAAATCTTTTCAGGTCGTATTTTCGACAATAAAAGCCATTAGGTTTATCTTTGGGTAGTTAGAATTTGTACTCCACATCATCTATGAGGGTGAGCTCCAGTCCAACGCAGGGCTCATCCAGCCCGAAGTTCTGCAATACTTTAGGATGCAGCTCTCCAAAAATGCCGACCACTTTTTTATCTATCTCTATTTTGCAGCATCGTCCTTCTATGAAAGAATTATCCTTGTGCTCAAGTATCCTGTAACTGGATGTGTCCAGGTAAATCAATAGCGCATCTACCATGCTTCTCATCTCGGAAAAGTTAGCCTTCGCATGCTCGCTTACTATGGAAATGTCTATGGATTCTTTTATTGCATTTTTATCGAACGTAAAGGTGCTTCCTACCTCAAAAAGCCGCTGCGGCATCTTGTAGCTTCTTGAATTGCTCAGGTTGTTCAATAATCCGGGCAGCAGCATGGTCCTGAGCATGGATATATTTTCGGTTTTGGATTCAGCTATGCTTATGTAATTTTTATCCTTGTGGCTTTGCAGCATATCTGCATAGTTCATTTTCTCGTTTGTTAATGAGCTGTTGATCGCCTCCATGATTCCTAATCCAACCGCGAACACAGAGAGCTTGTTCTGATATTCCTGCAGATCTCCCGCAAGCCCGCTGGATATACCTACTATGGGTTGCGGTGCAATATTTTCATAGCCGAATGCAATTGCTATGTCTTCAGTTACATCCTGCTCGTTCATCACGTCTATCCTGTAGGGCGGCACGTAGAACATTGTTGCGTTTCCATACTGTGCTGCAACATAGCCCATTTTATTTGCAAGCGCTATGGATTTCTTTTTCTCAATTACGGTGCCAATTACCTTATCAACTTTTAGCATGTTGACTCTTATTTTTTGGTATTCGAGCAAAGGCGTGATGGGCATCTCCTTCTGGTTTTTGATTTTTACAGGGTATACTTCTGCGCCAACATAAAGGAATGAGCAGGCAAGAAGGTTTGCAGTATTTTCTATCGCTATGGGCGATGTTCCAGTTATGTCTATGAAAAGGTTCCTTGTTTTCTGCGTAACCTTAGTTGCTTCGGAATTTATTATTGGTATCATGGCCAGTATTTTCTCATCATCCTTGATGAATGGGTACACAACATTTTTATTGCCGTAATTTGGTATGGTGTCTCTGTAGTTTATCCCTTTATCGTTCTTTTGCATTATCTCGTTGAAACTTATTTTCTTTGGTCCGTTAAGTGGAACAAAAGACTCATCTGAAGATGCAGAATAAACTATGTTCCCTTTTACTGCATCAAGGTTATGGAGCCCGATTGCAATCTTCTTCCTTCTCCTTCCGTAAGTGTCTACGAATTTTTCCGTAAAGTTTATTAGGTATTTAAGCAAGTTTCCGTTCAGATCCAAATTCTTTACGACTAATCCTCCGATATAAGACCTTGTTTGTTTTACTTTAGCATCAACATATATCTCCAATACTGGTTCCTTCTTTATTTTATAGAAATTTTCACGCGGTATTTTTTTGCCTGTGAAATTATCGAGCGTTCTTATGAGTCCTGCGAAATCAAGAAGATCAAGCCTGTTGGGCGCAGCTGACAAATGAATCTCGTGATCTGTAACTTCCTCAATTTCCATTCCTATCTTTGGAAGAATCTGCTCCAAACTTTTCAGTGCATATCCCTCTTTTTTAAGGTCATTCAATTCAAAGGTAATTACTGGCATTCAAATCAAACCTTGATAACTTTCCTCTTCCTAAGCCAATCAACATCGTTCTTGTAAAGATCGACAATTGAATTTATTTCAAATATGTTTCTGTTGAGCATAAGTCTTTCTAATCCTTGTCCCCAGGCGAGCACTGTCTTGTTGGTGCCCATTGCAGCTGTTATCTCCTTTCTTATGATTCCTCCTCCGCCCAATTCTATGTAACTTCTGCGCTTTTCATCGTAGTAAAACACTTCAAGGCTCGGTTCTGTAAATGGAAAATATGAAGGTCTTATTTCTATATTATCAAGTCCTAGCTTCCTGTAGAACCTTTTAAGCGTGTCTATCAGATTTGCAAGAGTGAGGTTGTTGCCTATTATTATGCCATCATACTGGTGCAACTCCGCTAAATGCTTGTAATCCAGGTTCTCGTTCCTGAATACGCTTCCCAGAGAAAATAGCTTCAGAGGAAGATTCTCATCCAACGCATTGGCAAATTTTTTGATGTAATGTGCTGAAACGCTTGTTGTATGCGTTCTAAGCAATGCGCCCCTTGATATCTCTTCGCTCCATTTCTCCTTCCATCCCTTGATGTGCATCTGCTTTACCTTTTGCATCATTTCAAGATCTTCTATGTCCAATTGTTTTGGATTCTTAAGAAAGAAGGTATCCTGCATTTCCCTGGTTGGATGGTCTTGAGGTGAGAAAAGCGCATCAAAGTTCCAAAATGCTGTTTCCACAATCGGTCCTGACACTTCTACGAAACCCATCTCCAGCCACTTCTGCCTTACGAGATTTGTCAATTCCCTCAATGGATGCTGCCTTGCCGGATAAATCTCTTCCACTGGGGCGTTTATGTCATAGGACCTGAATCCTGCCTTTTTCCAGCTTTCATTGCTTATGATCTCTTTTGTGAGCGCACCAATTCCTTTCTCTGATTTCGAATCATCAAGAAGATTTTTGGCGCTGGGATTTATCGAAACTGATTCTATGTAGCTCCTTTCCTTTAGCTGTATTAATCCCCTCTTCGAAAGTGCGTCGATAATGCCTGCGTTGTTTTTGATTAACTGCTCCTGTTCTTTTCCCTTCAGCTCATTTAATTTAGACAGTATGGTCCTTGCGTCATAGGTGCTAGTTTTTGCCATGCTCTTTCCTGCTGTAGTCAATTCCACAATGCCATTGTTTACCATAATCCAGTTGTTTTTCTTTGCCCATACGATTCCTATGCTGTTCTTTATTTTTGCTATGTGCTCCTTTCCATTGGACTTCAATAGCATTTTCACAAGAGCCTCTTCAGGAAATTCGCCCAAATTACTTTTGCCCTCATCGGTAATGGAAATTGCGTTTGACTTTGCTCTTTTTACTGTAATAGCATTGGTTTTCAAAAGATTCTCAATGGCCCAGAGCACCGAGTCCTTGCTCATGTCTAGATTGTCCTCCAGCTCCACTAGTTTTGCCTCCCTGTTCTTCACCAGAAAAGTCAACAGCTTGGCTTCGTATTCATGCAAATGATCACAATAACTACTCAATTATCCAATGAGAGTAATAAATAGTTTTGTGTGCTACATATTTTAACAAGTTCGGACGGACAGGTGGGTAATGAAATGAAGAAAGAAGAGGTTATATTCCTAAACTCGGTATTTTTCGTAATAGGGTTCATACTGATATTTGCAGTGCTTGGAATATTATTGCAAACATTCCTTACGCACGTATCCTTTTCAGTAATGAACATACTAAAGATAATCGGCGGAGTCATAATAATCATTTTCGGAGTTATACTCATACTTTCAGCAAAGTACATAATCCCTTTCTTCTCAACGGAGCACAGGATCGCCACGAAAAGGTACAGCAATAGTTTTGCATCATCGTTTATTTTCGGCATAGCCTTTGCATTGGGGTGGACTCCCTGCGTTGGCGCAATCCTTGGCTCCATATACATACTTGCAGCTACTTCCCCTGGCATAAGCTTTCTTTTGCTGCTTGCGTATTCGCTGGGGCTGGGCATACCATTCCTGGTTTTCGGTGCATTCATATCGAAGGCATCAAACTTCTTCAAGAAAATACACAAATTCCTCAAGTATTTCAACATAGTTGGGGGGCTTTTCCTTGTGGCCATAGGATTGCTGGTAATAACAGGGTATATAGGCCTTCTTGCAGTATTCCTAATAGGCAATCAGGGTGCAATGTCCCTAAGCAATCAATTGAATTTCGCAATAGCGATAGTGGCAGGAATTCTCACATTCTTTTCGCCCTGCATATTGCCCATACTTCCTGCCTATTTCTCCTACATGGCAGGCACAACAGCGGAACAGGTTAGCAAATGAAAACAAACACATACATTATCGTATTCGGAATCATTGCGGTCATCATAGCGGCCGCGCTTTTGTCCACGCTTGTATTTAACAAGAACCTTTCAGCGAAAAGCAGCGTTCCGTTGAATCTTACAAACTACGGCCCGGCGCCCAACCTTCAGGGAATAGCCGGATGGATAAACTCACAGCCGTTGAACCTTACGCAGCTAAGGGGCAAGGTGGTCCTTATAGATTTCTGGACCTATTCCTGCATAAACTGCATACGCACAATACCTCATCTCAATTCCTGGTACAACGAATACGGAAACAACGGACTGGTTATAATAGGCGTGTCAACTCCTGAATTCGAATTCGAGCACAATTATACAAATGTGAAAAATGCAGTGGAAAAATTCGGGATAGAATATCCCGTGGCTCTTGACAATAATTATTCGACATGGGATGCCTATCAGAATCAGTACTGGCCCGCAGATTATCTGATAGATAAGAATGGCGATGTTAGGTATGTTTCATTTGGCGAAGGGAATTACAACGAGACGGAAATGGCGATAAGGGAATTACTGCAAAACGCAGGATATGTTGTGCCTTCAAACATGACGAATGTTGCCAGCGCTGTAAACTTCTCAGGAATAGGAACTCCAGAATTATACCTGGGCTATGCAAGGGAAAGGCAGCCCCTTGGCAATTCGCAGGGCTTCGTGCCCAACAGCACCGTAAACTACACGATTACGGGCACATTGCAAAATAACACAGCCTATCTGCAGGGCCAATGGTACAATGCTCCTGACAGCATGATAGCCGTAAACAATTCTGACATATTCCTTGTTTACAAGGCGAAGAATGTCAATGTCGTTGCCTCTGGAAATAACGGAGCCAATACGAGCCTAGTAATAAAACTCGACGGAAAGAACCTATCCTCCAGCGATTTAGGGGCAGATGATCATCTTTCTGGAAATGAGGCAGTCGCAAATGTGAGTACATCAAGATTGTACAATATTGTTGCAGCTCAATCCTACGGTTGGCATACTTTGGAAATAGAGGCAAATCCTAACTTCAGAATATTTACGTTCACTTTCGGCTAGACTGTTTGTTTTCCAGACGCCTTATCCTTACAAAAAGCATTATGAATTCCCGAGCTTGCTTTTTGTTAAGCTGCCTGCGTTCCTTTAATTCTTCTGCAAGAGTACGAAGGTATTTCTTATACTCCGCATTCTTGGTGGGTTTTTTGCCTTTGGCATGGCCGTTGCTCATCCAATTCACTTGTAAACAGATCAGATAAATTAAAATCGATATAATATTTATTTGTTGCTGT
>JBEKES010000018.1:0-16417 GCA_050013715.1 Candidatus Micrarchaeaceae archaeon | reverse complement strand
ACAGAAAGCTCTTCCTCCATATACTAAGAATTGGACATCACTTCCAACCTTACTTGCAATTTTATGTAATTTTTCTATAGGCATATTAAGTTCAAAGGCTTCATTAGCAAGTCTTAGTACAGCTGCAGCATGAGAACTATCAATACCCATACCAGAACCTAAAAGTAGTTTATCCTCTATAGTAATTATGCAAGATAGGGTTTTTCCTGTTTCTTCTGATAACTTATCAATAGCTTTTCTTAGTATTTTGTGAATATTTTCACATCCTCTTATTTTAACTTCACTATTATTGGTCCTCTCTAAAAAGACAGGGTAGCTAAGAGAAACCGTTTGCATTACACTGGATAATATATGATACCCACTTGATTGCTCTACTCCACCTACATTTAAAGTTATATTGAGTTTTGCTGGTGCATCTGTTTTAAATCGTGTTCCTTTTGTCAATTTTAACATCTTTTTAATTTCTTAATGCACTAAACATATCATAGAACCATTTTCTCTGCTCCCTTATTAACATTGCAGTTGATAATGCACTAATGCCTTTACCTCTAGCTACTTCAGTAAGATTCTCACCACTTGTTGCACCTATGGCAATACAACTTAAATCTCTTACTTCTAATAAGTCAGCAAGATTAACTCTCATATCTTCTATGTGTGCATTTAGCCTAATTATTTTATTACACGTAATCATAACGCCAGCGTTGTTTACTCTGTAACCGTCCTGTTTTATCATGTCCATTACCATTCTTACCATCACATCGCTATTCTTATCCGTCCATTCTCCTCCCTTTTTATCAGGAAAATAATATCCTATATCTCTCTTACCATCAGCTTGCAATAAGGCATTCATTACCGCATGATATACAACATCTCCATCCGAATTGGCATCAATACTATAACTATTTGTTATTAGTTTACCACTAAGTATTACTGGTTTGACTTTTCGTTCATTTTTAATAGCATCTTCTGGTGTTTCAATCCTATGATCATCGATACCAGTACCAACCCTATAATGTGGTCTCCTAAGAACTTCTCGTAGTCCAACTGTCCTAGTTTCTTGTGTCGCATTAACTTTAGTCTTGGATTCTATTGTTGTCATTTTATCAACTCATTTATTTTCTTTGAAGGATATGTACTTCAGATATGTTTTTTAAATTTGTAACGCTTTCTTCAACTATCTCGTTTCTTTTAGATTTATGTTTCTTTATAACTACTCTTAGAACGTCTCCTTCCTTTAGATATAGAGTTCTTCTTAAATCTTCAACTAATTTTTTAGGTTTTTTATCTTTAATATATGCGGTAAATGCTTCACCACGTTTATGACCTACAGATACACGTAACTCACCGTCGCGAACCCAAACCTTAAGACCTCCAACTTGATTATCATTAAGATCAAAAAATATCCTTTTTTCTTTAGGAAGAGCATCATAAGTTGATCTACTTATAGCCAAAAAGCTACCATCTGGTTCTATCACGTGTGGTCCTTTAATACTCCAAACTCTTTTCTTTACGAATATTGAATGAGTAGCATTTGGATTTACTTCCCTAAAAGAAACTGCTTTTAACGCCTCATTAAAACTTGGATTGTATGCAAAACATAGAGCAACCTCTGAAAGTGTTGCCATTCTATAACCAATAGGTATTATATTAGAACGCCTTAAGTATCTACGATCTTCTGTTTGTTCCGATATTAATACATTAGGTAATTTTTGACTTATCTGTATTGATCCATTCATTATTATCACTTAAAAATACTCTGTTTCTTATAATATATAAACATTTTCTTGACCTGTTGTTGGCAAGGTTTGATACAAAAACACAGTTCCCCTCAATCAAAAAAGTAGACCTCTACTCAAAAAGGTCAAGGAAACAACCTAGTTCTACTCTAATAAAAAGTCACAATCCACTTAAATAGGTCAAGGAAACAACCAGTAAATTACCAAATAACTCTAGGAAACAAACAACTCCGATAAAAAACCGCTAAATTAGGAAACAATCAAAAAATGGTTAAAAAATAGCCAAAAATAGGGTAACAGACTCCGATTTTTTCTCAATACCTATATCCCATTTCAGTATTGGTGAGTCTGAAATTTGAACATCTATTAAGTTTTCCACTTTATTTTGAGGAAATGGCTTGCGCAGCTCATGCATGGGTCATATGCTCTTATCAGTTTCTCTATTTCGTATTCGATTGCTTCCTTGCTTTTGTTTATGTTTTCCTCTACTACTCTTCCAACACTCTTTTCCATGCTTATCTGGTTCTGAGACGTTGGAACAACAATTGTTCCGTAATCTACCTTTCCTGTCTTGTCTATGGAAAGCATGTAATACAAGCTTCCTCTCGGCGCTTCTATAAGCCCAACGCCGTCCCCTGCTTTTATCTTTAATGGTTCTGCTGTTTCCTCTTTGAATTCGTTAGATTCCAAAAGCGCAATCGATTGATCTATGCAGTTCAATATCTCTATAGCCTGTGCAAGATTGTTCGAATAAATATTATTTGAAGGAAATGCACTGATGAATTTCTGTGCGTCCTTTTTGGTTGTGCTTGTTAGACTATTCTTGTTTAGGTTCATCCTTGCCAAAGCGCCTACCATGTATTCCTTTCCTTTGTAGCTGTAGCCCATTGCCTGCGAATAAGGTATTACTACTCCGTTCAAGTAATCAAAATACTTTTCCCTTTTGATTATAGTCCCGCCTGAATCTTGTATGTCTCCTCCAGTGAACAAGTAATCCTTATTTACCAATGACACGAAGTTTACTTCTCTTTCAAGCTTGAATTCCGCATTGTAGAATATCTCAATGAATTCAATTGCATAGTCTCGTACTGATTTCAATTCTTTTACCACTTTTGCTACTGCTTCCTTTTCCGGAACATGACTGAATTTTCCTACTTCTGCGTATGTTGCGTGAATTGCCCTGCCCGCTATTACCTTAGAAAGGTTGTTTCCTGCGCTTTTTATCGCGAATGCCTTTTGTATCAGTTCATCTTGTGATTTATCGAAATCTAGTACAGAATCTTTTCCGTAAATGTCAGGAAGGCAGAATATGAACAAGTGCAGTGCGTGGTCCCTTATCATCATTCCGTTGCATGAAAGGTTTCTCAATAATATTGTCTGATCCGATGGCTTGTAATCCAATGCTTTTTCCACAGCTTCCGCACATGCAGTCAAATGAGCTATGCTGCAGGTTCCGCATATCCTTGAGGTCATCAACGGCAGCGAAAGAGCGAATTTTCCCCTTATTGCTTGCGTGTAAAATCTTTTGCTTTCAGTAATACCTAATTTTACATATACTACTTTTTTGTCCTTTATTTTTATGTCGAGGCTTCCATGGCCTTCCATCTTGCTAAGATTATTCATGCGGATATGATTTCCTTTTTCGTCGTGCTTGTGCTCATCAACTGGATCAATGTGAAATATCATTTTACCACACCAAATTCTTTCAGGTACTTGTCCAAAATTTTAATGAAAACCTCTTCTTCCATTGGGCATCCTGGCACCTCATCGTCAACAACCACAATATCTGTAACTTTTCGGACCTTGTCAGTTTGCTTGAATCTTTCTATAAGGAATTGAATCTCGTTTTTCAATTTTTCATCGAACATGTTTCTTTGCGCGGCAGGCATTCCATTTATTGCGCAGGATCCTATGGCAATTAGCTTTTTTGTGTTTACTCTTATCTCTCTTAGTTTTTTTGCATCATCTTCTGTTGTTATGGCTCCCTCAACAAATGCAACGTCTATGTCCTCTAATCTGTTCTTCTTTTTCATGACGCGCACGTTTACCAGTTCAAGAACCTCTTTCCACTCAAAGAATTTCTCATTCATAAGTTCTATCCAAACCATGGTGCTGTCTTCGCAGCAGGTGAAGGAGAACCAGCCTACTCTGAGTTTTTTCTTTGCCATGCGGTTATATCGATTATTAAGGCTAAAAGCTTTACCTTTCTTTATTGAGGAATTTACGCCAACGAATCAATGGGTCAAAATTGCACAGGCATTTCGAAATATTAACATGCAAAATCTTTTATAGTATGACGTGCATATAAAATCATGGATAATAAGCAGGATTATTGCCCCACTCTATCGATGATGCATGTCCTTGGTAAAAAATGGACCATTCCCATAATTGAGATATTCGACTCTACAAAGAAGCACATCAAATTCAATGCGATGCAGGCGATTCTTGGCGGCATAAGCCCGAAAAATCTGAGCAGAAGTTTGAAAGAATTATCCGATGCGGAATTGATAGAAAAGCACGAGAAGAAGGAAAATGGGATACTGCATACGGAATATTATCTAACTGCGAAAGGATTAATGCTGAAAAAATTCATACTCGACGCGAAAAAACTTGGCATTTGCATATATGGCGTTGATTCCTCATGCGTAAACAGGAAATGCAGCGTATGCATTTCAACAGGCCAATAATTTACGACTGTTAATTTAGCACTACCCAAACGGTTACTCTTATTCTTATATCCATGCAAGTTCTTTCTAGATACAATGGATTATTTTACACTTTCCTTCCTCTTGCAAAGGATCCCACTACCCTTCAGTAGATAAACGTATGCTACCAGGGGGCAAGTGAAAGTGTCTAATATCCATTACGACGCAGGGTGAATTGTTTGGAGGAAGTAAAAAAGAGAGACGGTCAGATTGTACCCTTTGATAAGACAAAGATAACAAGGGCCATTTTTAAGGCCATGCGGGCTGTGGGTGAAGGTGGAGCCGAAACTGCGCAAAGGCTAACTGAACAAATACTAAGCGAATTAAACGAAAACTACACGAATAAAACACCTACTGTTGAGGAAATACAGGATCTTGTTGAAAAGATATTGATGCATAATCATCTTGAGGAAACAGCTAAAGCATACATATTATACAGAAAGCAGCATGCAGACATACGTGAAATGAAGTCTCTTCTAAGCTCCAGCAGTTTAGTGGAAGGATACCTTGACATGACCGATTGGCGAGTAAAGGAGAATGCGAACATGAGCTATTCATTGCAGGGACTGAATTCCCATATATCCTCTGCAGTTGTATCTAATTACTGGCTTAACAAGGTATATCCTAAAGAAGTTAGAAATGCCCATGCCAATGGCGAGTTTCATCTTCATGATTTGGGCACGCTAGGTCCATATTGCGTAGGCTGGGACCTCAGGGATCTTCTTGTTAGTGGTTTCGGCCATGTAAGAGGCAAAATCTCAAGCAAGCCAGCCAAGCACTTCCGATCCGCATTGGGTCATGTTGTAAATTTCTTCTATACCCTTCAGGGAGAGGCTGCAGGCGCAGAGGCATTCAGCAATTTTGATACATATCTTGCACCTTTCATAAGATATGATGGATTAAACTATGGGCAGGTAAAGCAGGCGCTGCAGGAATTCGTATTCAACATAAACGTACCCACAAGAGTGGGCTTCCAAACACCATTCACCAATGTAACCATGGATTTGACCGTTCCAAGCTTTATGAAAAACGACCCTGTAATAATAAACGGAAAGGCAAGCTCCAATACCTATGGAGAATTCCAGGAGGAAATGAACATGATGAACCAGGCCTTTGCCGAGATAATGGCAGATGGCGATGCCGATGGAAGGGTATTCACGTTTCCAATACCTACCTACAACATAACAAAGGACTTCGACTGGGAGATGCCAATGCTCAAAAGCGTATTCGAAATGACCGCAAAGTATGGAATACCCTATTTCTCTAACTTCGTAAACAGCGACATGAGCCCTGAAGATGCAAGAAGCATGTGCTGCAGGTTGCGATTGGACAACAGGGAGCTTAGGAAAAGGGGCGGAGGCCTTTTCGGAGCGAATCCACTTACCGGTAGCGTTGGAGTAGTCACAATAAACTTGCCAAGGATCGGAAAAACTTCAAATGAGGAAAGCGTCTATTTCGAAAAATTGGATGCGCTCATGGACACTGCAAAGGACTGCCTTGAGGCAAAGAGGAACATACTAGAGAGATGGACCGAGAATGGATTGTACCCATATTCGAAATATTATCTTCGAGACATAAAAACCAGGTTCAACGAATACTGGAAGAACCATTTTGCTACCATAGGCATAATAGGAATGAATGAATCGCTGATCAATTTTCTCGGCTCAAACATACTTGAACCGGAAAGCAGGAAGTTCGGGCTTAAGGTGCTTGACCACATGAGGGAAAGGCTCGGTGCGTACCAGCTTGATACTGGAAACATATACAACCTTGAGGCAACTCCGGGAGAAGGCACTTCCTACAGACTTGCGCAGATAGACAAGAAAGCATATCCTGACATAGTTGTAGCAAACGAATCAGCCTATAAAAAAGGAGCTGCGCCATACTATACAAACTCATCAAATCTTCCCGTTGATTATACCAACGACATATTCGAGGCATTGGAATTGCAGGATGAATTTCAGTCAAAATATACGGGAGGAACTGTACTGCACGGATTTATTGGAGAAAAGCTAACTGACTGGAAATCTGTGAGAGAACTTGTGAAAAGCATATCAGGCAATTTCAAATTACCCTATTTCACGCTTACCCCAACGTTCAGCATATGTCCTAAGCACGGATATCTTGCCGGAGAGCACGAGTATTGTCCCAAATGCGATGAAGAATTAGGGATTTTAGTTGAAAACAAGAGTCAAATGCAAATATTATGAATTTATGCTAAGGTGAAAACATGGATGAACCCAAAAGAACGAAGTGCGAAGTATACAGCAGAGTTGTAGGCTATCTGAGGCCTGTGGACCAGTAGAACCAGGGAAAGCAATCTGAATTCACGCATAGGAAAGTATATGTATTGAAGAACGACTGCGTGGTATGAATGCAGTTCGGAGGAATCCAGAAAACAACGCTGGTGGACTTCCCGGGCAGAGTGGCAACCATACTATTTACATCTGGCTGCAACATGCGATGCCACTATTGCTACAATCCTGATCTGGTATTCAGAAGAAATATTTCCACGGATCACAAGCGCATGATATCCTATCTATTGAAAAGGAAAAAGCTAATCGATTCGGTTGTAATTACTGGAGGAGAGCCAACAATATGGACGGACCTCCCGGAATTCATCGAAACTCTTCATGAACTAGGATTCCACATAAAATTGGATACAAACGGATCAAATCCTGGAATGCTTAGAAAAATAATAAACAAAAAAAGCGTTGAATACATAGCCATGGACATCAAGGCGCCATGGAATAAGTATGAAAGCATAACGGGAACCTACGCAAACATAGCCAATATAAAGGAAAGCATGAACCTTATAAAAGATTCAAAGATCGACTATGAATTCAGAACAACGGCAGGGCCAAACCTCACAAGAGAGGATTTGATAGAAATTGCAACCCAGATAAGCCCTGCAAAAAGATGGTTCCTGCAGCCGTTCATGGCGACCAGCGAACTAGTAAACATGGACATAACCAAGGGTAAATGGGTTAAATCAATTGAATTGGGCTCCATTTCAAAAGAGATCAACCCAAGCATTCAGGAATGCACCATAAGATAAAATTACTTCATGCTGTCGTATTTTTCGTATATAAGTTTCATGAGAAGGGTTATCCCTCCATCATCGTAGCTGTATTTCCTCTTCAAATTTTCAATTACGCTTTCCTTTTCAAGGCCTAAAAATTTTATTAATCCCATTTCGTTTATTATTTTCGATATCTCAAGAACTTTGCCTCCGTCTTTTTCGCGCTGCCATCTGTTTATCTGCTTGATGTGCTTCTGTTCAGATGGTATTATATTAAAAAATCCGCTCAAATTGCCTTCAAGCGTGTAGTAAACTGCGTCAAGCATTGCATAGTACATGAAATAATCAAAGTTTGATAACTCTTGATTATCCTCTTTAAAAGTTATTGATTTGTAGAGCCTCATATAGTTGATAACCAGCTTGGTTAAATTGCTCTGCTCTGCTTTGCTAGAATCTGAATCTATCTTGGAAATATATGATAACATCTTTTCCCTTTGCATTTTGTAGGTGAGGCGCTCAAACTTCTCTATTTCACCGTATGCCTGCTGCGCTTTCCTATTCATCATTTTCGATAAATGCATCATGAAGCAATCATTTTCCATTATTCTTTTGAATTTTCCTTTCACTATTGCCTGTTCGTGCGGAGTTCCCATGAATTCAACTGATTTTTTCCTGAATAGTCTTGTCTGCCATGTGGAAAACAGAGGCAGATTATTTGGGTCTTTAACCTCTTCGTATCTTTTTATTGCATAGGCATCGACTTTTCTGTTGATTAGTTCCTTGAGATCCGATTTTAATTTATCTGATAGTCGTTCATCAGTATCGATGAATATAACCCAGTCGTATCTGCATTTTTTAAGCGCATACATTCTCAACGGGTCAGGATAACCTAACGAAACTGTATAAAAGAGCCTTAATTTGCCCAGCTTGTTATTTTTTTTGTGTTTTTGAATAAGCTCAAATTCCTTTTTTCTTGATTGGTCTATTAGCACAATCTCGTCAACATAATCATACATATCCTTGATTAGGCTTAGCGTCTCGTCAAGGCAATCCTTTGAGAATATCAAAAGGCTTAATTTTTGCATATTATATCTACGGAAGCAAGTTTAAAAAGAGTGCAAGTTAACTGAGTCTATTACTTATTATGAATCCGAACTGCTTTATTGCGTCTTTTGCCGTTATTTTTTTACCTTCCTTGAATGTCCTGCTGGTGTATCTTACATTTACCTCAGCCATTTTGTAACCTTTCCTGATAAGTATCATCAGTATCTCAAGATCCAGAAGAAATCCATTCTGCTTGAGTTCAGATTCGCTTATCATTTCCTTTTTGAATACTTTGTAGCATGTGTTGATATCTTCCATGCGTGTACTGTAGAATAAATTGAACTCTGCAGTAAGGCAGGAATTCACAAATGCTCCAAGAAGATAATTATGCCCTTTTTGATTATTCCTTATTCTTGTGCCCAGCACAAATGTATCCTCTTTAAGCAAAGGAATCATTTTTCCATAATCTTCTGGATAATATTCAAGATCCGCATCCTGTATTATCACTATGCCGCTTTTTACAAGCTCAAGCCCTTTCCTTACAGAATAGCCCTTTCCCATATTCGACTTGTTTGTAATGTAGATTATACGTTTATCTTTTTGAGATAAATTTTTTATTATATCAAGGCTTTTGTCCTTTGAGCTGTCATTTACTATTATTAGTTTATCTACGACCTTCTGCTCCAATACTCTTGTTATAATCTCTTGAAGAGTATTCTCCTCATTGTAAACAGGCATTATTACATTTACTGTATCTTTTTTGTACATCATATACCTTTATTTTATAGATTTTTATAGGAATAATCCAGTGCTTCAAAATAAGTGTTGGGAGTGCCTACGGTAAGCCAGGTTTCCTTTTCATCAATATACATGCCATATACCTTTCCACCTTTTTCTATAACCTTTTGAACGCAGGTGCTCACGTAAACCTCTTTGTTTATCTCATTAGTAAGTTCTCTAATCGTATCAAATATTTTGGGTGTAAATATATACTCAGCACTTAAAATAAAATTTGATTTCGGGTTCAGCGGTTTTTCCTCTGCACTTTTTATCTTGAAGACCTGATGTGAAAACATCTCTTTGTATGGTTCAACTTCTACAACGCCATATGGTTTTGGGTCTTCTACCTTTGTAAGTAAACAAAGGCAGTCTATTTCCTCCAATTCATCGAATATATCAATTGCTTCTTTGTAACCTCCAGTTATGAAGTCATCATCCGAGTGAAGGAAAAAAGGGTCAGATCCTGCAAATTCCTCTCCTTTAAGCACCGCATCTGCAAATCCCTTGGGCTCTTTCTGGATTGCATAGGTTGCATTTGTCTCAGAAAGATAATCCATTAGCATTCGGCCTTTTGCTCCAACAACAAAGCAGAATTGACTTGCACCTGCATTTCTGAGTGATTCGGTAATTAAATCAATAACAGGAACAGAGTATTTCTTGCCATCAATTGTTTTGAAAACCGGGAGCAGAGCCTTTGGAACAATATTCGATATGGGTCTCATTCTTGTAGCTTGGCCAGCACTGGTAATTATTGCTTTTTTGACTACCACAAAAAACCCCCAATAGGATTAATCAACCATACTTATAAAAGAATACTGTAGCAAGAGAGTACATTCCTCCATACCAAAGCAGCCAGATGCCTCCAGCTATGTTGTTGAATCTGATTAGTGCCAACAATCCCAGAAATACAAGCAGAACAACAAATGCGACCTCTACCTTTGTCCTGCTTATCGAATACAATAGTCCCTTCTTCTTTTCAGGGCTTGCCGCTGCGGCTTTGCTGCTGGAGCTTATCCACTTGAATTTCTTGTCTCCAAATACTGCAGCCAGTGCGGCCTTTGTCCTTACAAAAGCAAGCGCGTAATTCAGAAGGAATACCATAACTCCTTTCTTGAATGATTTGAAGTACATTTTTGTAAGTATTGCAGGTGCGAACATAGACAATAGGAACGCAAAAAGTCCCAATAATTCTGCAATTTCCAATCCGCTAAGGTGAGTAATTGAGAAAATAGTAAGGTTTATGTGCGCGAACGGAAGCGATGAGAACACAATTGCCGTTGAAAGTATCGTAAAGAAGATAAGTACTACTGACAGGTAATTCAGACCGAAGCCGTGGGCCATGTAGTTCACTTTCGGGAACCAGGATTTTTTCTTCAATTCCTTTTTCTTGAAGAAAAAGGCTATGAACTGAGTGTCACCGAAGTTGTATCTCCACTGCTGTTTTACCAGTTTTGAAAATGTATCTATTGGCTTGCCTCTTGCGTATATTTTCGGAAGATAAAAGCCCATGTAGCCCTTGAGATCGGATTCTAGGCTGAAGAATGTATCTTCTATTGCAACTTCAGGGAAGCCTCCCACCATGTCTATTACCGATCTTCTTACAACACCAGATGATCCTGAGAATATTGCTGTCTTGTCCATTGCCCTTGAAGTTTCTATGAACTTGAAGAAGAATGCATCGAATATGTCAACTGAATCTGAGAAGAACGTGCCTTTCGAGTATCTTTTCTCTGTTTGCACATAGGCTATCTTTTCGTTCTGGAAGTAGGGCATTGTTTCCATTAGGAAATTCTTGTCCTCCAAATGCTCGTCAGAATCGAAAATTGCTACGAATTCATCCTTTGAGTATTTTAAAAAGTTATTCAGTGCGCCTGCCTTGTAGCCCTTGTTGCTGTTTCTGTATATGAATTTAACATTCAGTTTTTTGCAAATGCCCTCGACTGCTTTTTTGTTCTTCAGGTCAGATGAATCATTAAGCACGAATATGTTCAATTTATTCTTCGGATATTTCATTTTTTTAAGTTCGGTGACATTGCTCTCTATCATGTTTATGTCTTCATCATGAGTGGGCATTACCAGGCTTACGCTTGGATATACTTTCATGGGCTTGAGACTTTTCTTCACGCTTTCAACGTATTTCTCATAGTCAAATGACTTGTAATACCAATACGATGCTAGTATATTGAAGAATCCTGAAACTATGGAAAGGAACAGGAATGCTATTGCTATTAGGTATATGAATACTGTTTTTGCCACCAGGAATAAGTATATGGAGAACCCGAATCCTGCAACTGAAAGAAGCGAGAATATAATTACAGTAAATAGTCTACCTATATACTCCATGTCAAATTTATTCTCGAACATCAAATTACCAGTTATCCCTGCAATACGTTATCAATATCCTTTGAACTTACATAAATAAAAACGTTCATTTAAAGCAATCCTCCCACTGCCAAACCCAATGCAATAACTACAAACAACACCTCAAACGCTGCTAACATTATGGTCACATCGGTTTCCTTTGTTTTCTTAAGATTCATTGCTATGTGGGTAAGGCTGAATATCTTCTTTCCATAGGGCGCCTTAAGCGTTCCGTCCTTTTGCCTTATGCCAAGGTCAGTTACCTTGAATTTTCCCCTCAAGTGAAGTATGAACTCTATTATCCATGGTATGAATATGATAAGCCCGAATGCCTCTGCATGGCCTATTATCATTATGGCTATTATTGCACCTCCAATGCAGTAGGTAAGACTATCTCCCGGAAGCAGCTTGGCTGGATACCAGTTGAAGCATAGGAAGGCAAGAAGCGAGCCTACCAATACGCTTGAAAGGAACAATCCTATCGCATTTCCGAAGAAGAACGAATACAGCATAAGGCCAACCCCTGCAATAAGCCCTGTGCTTGCTTCCAGGCCGTTGAAGCCTCCCAGCAGATTGTATGAATTAGTGACAAACATTACGCTGAGGGGTATTATTATTATTGGGAAGAAGATCCCGAAATGCACCAATCCCAGAAATGGTATGTGAACTGTGCTGACTCCTGCGTTTATGGCCATTAAAGGCAATGCACCGATAATTGTAAGGAGAGGCTTCTGCCATTGCTTGAGGCCTTGGTTTATTCCTTTCATACCAGTAACTTGAACTCTTTTTGTCTTTACGTTTATGTCATCGATGAAGCCTACGCCCGCTATTAAGATTATGGAAAGAGCAACCGCAAGTATTGTAGATACGTTTATTATTGCAGGAAACAGGAAAGAAGCGCCGAATGTATAGGCAAGTATTCCAACCGTAACGCCGAATGCGACTGTAACTCCTCCACTGCCAGGTATTTTCTTAATTTTCTCCTTATTCCTGTCTTCCGCTACTATTCCAGCATTGTAGAAGTAGGGCATGACTAGCTTTATCGCTGCGACAGTTGCTATAAGCGAAAAAATTGCAGGCAGTAATATTGTCAGAAACGAATGGTAAGCCATATATTTCAAATAAGGATAAGCAACCAACCCTTTTTAATGTTTTGTTCAATCTCAAAATCTTGGCAAGAAACCTAATTATAGTAACTTTTGGCAAGATATTAAGTTATTCTTAGAGCAACTATACATAGGGTTAGATGACATGAATAATAAAGTCCTTAATCATTATCTTGAGTTCTCAATGTATACTAATTCGGGTCTATATAAAGAACTCATTAGGAAAACCCTTCCAGACGACATACAAAAAATTGGTAGCTTAGTGAGAAAGCAATTGATTCATAGAACTACTCTTGCTGCTGGCAATGTTGGAACTAATGCTGATAAGAGATTCGGAGACATGACAAAAGTCCCTTGGTATAGGCAACCAGAAGACGACAATTTAGTAACTGCATCTGCAATTTTGGCTGAACTTTATAGAAGGGATAAAAGAGGTTTTGTACTATGGACTTCCAAGCGTTCTACTGTCGAGATTACTAACTGGTAAAATTCCAAAAATAAAGCGAGCGATCAGATTTCTACCAGTAGGAACACAAACAACCCTCAGGAAAGCCCGAATACTTGGGATAGACATTAATCCTAAAAATGACAATCTGTTCAAGATTCTGGTAGAACAGAAACAGGAATCAAAGAGGGTTAATGACGGCAGAGAAAAAGCAATAAAGATTCTTGCCAATGCCACTAGCTATGGCATTTATTTCCAATTAGACAGAGAGGACATCAAATCAAACATAATGGTCTACAGCGGTAACGAAGCATTTATCGATAAGAAGTTCTACGAGAAGTTAGGGGAATACTACCATCCACTTATAGCTACGATGATAACCGACGGGGCTAAGTTGCTGCTAGGACTAGGGGACTGCATACTGCAAAAGCACAACGAGGTGGTAGCTTACTGTGATACGGACAGCTTTTTCATACCACCGAAGTACAAGGACGAAATCGTAGAGTTCTTTGACCCACTTAACCCTTACAAAACGTACCTCATCTTTTCAAGGTAGAGGAAGAAAGAATTTTGCTTTACGCTATAAGTGCAAAACGCTATGCTCTATTTACCATAGACAAGAACAGCAAGATAGAGATAAAGGAGACTGACAAGGATGAGGACTATTCTTTGCATGGACTTGGACATTTACTAAACCCATTCGGTAAAAAGGAAGGTCATTGGCAAAAGGAGATATGGATAGACATGCTGGAATTAGAGCATGGATTGATAACGGAGCAAGAGTTTCTTGATAAATACAGAAACTTCTATGCAATATCCCAGTTTACAATATCAACCACACGTCTAATGAACAGATTTAAGCGATTGAACAAAAAGAAGAGCTATAACGACAGCATAAAGCCGTTCAATTTCATGCTGATAGGTTTCAGCAATGATAAAAACATAAAACCGATAGCTCCATTCTCCAGTGATCCCCAGTCAATGCCTCATGGAGAGTTCATAGACTACAAGACTGGCAGACTAATGAACGGACAGCACTATTTCAAGAACCTAGCTGATGAGCTATCTGATTACAGAGACCACCCCGAAGCAAAGTTAGAGGGAACAGTAGGACTGCTCCAAAGAAGGCATATAACAGTAGACAAGATAATGTACATTGGCAAGGAAGCCGACAAAATAGAGGACAATCTAAGTGGACTGGATAACGTCAATTACAACGTTTATGACAATCCAGAACAGATAAAGGGCTTCTTTTTAAAGAAGTGGAAAGAGGTCAAAAGTTCGGGCATATCAAGAAGGCAATTCTATGACAGAAAGAAACAAATTAAAGCTGGGAAGATACCTAAGTTGAGCGGTAAGGTTTTGAGGAAGATACTGCATTATTTTTGATCGCTTTTTCTGATATGATCTATTGTCGAGCTAGAAAAGATTAAGTTGTTTGTTTTCTGATGATTTTAGAAAACGTTTTTGTACTCTCTGCAACTGTTTTCTAACGTAATCAGGCTTGTGCACACTTTTCAGATCATCAAAATCTAGGATATCTAACTGTACGTGTTCTATTTCCTCCATATATTTTTCATATATGCTCATAGCTCTCGATAAGTTTCCAGACCTCTCAGCGAGTCTAGCTGCACTTACAAGTCTATTGGGGTAAAAGTTAGGAAAATCATAATCCATTATAACAACCCAGTCCTGTTTTGTACCTCTTTTCATGTACATTGATATGGCATCGTCTATTTTTCCTGCCTTCTTGAGTAATTTTGCGGCAGCACTATAATTCTCTCTGGTTTCAAAGAACTTAACCCCAGTCTCATATATATCTGCACTTCTCTCCTCATTTCCAGTACGTTTGGCTAGTTTTGCAGCTTTATCAAAATAGTATACATGATAATTTCCGTATCTCGGATATACGTTATAGATAACAGCATCTCCTCTGATAGCAAGTGGAGCATTTCCAGTAGCCTCTTTTAGGTAATAATCTATTGCATTATCTACTTTTCCAAGTTTTTCGGAGAGTTTACCAGCACTAGCAAACCATCCTCTTTTTTCATAATATCCTATTGCCTCTTCATCTAATCCGAATCTTTCAGCTAATTTGGCTGCTCTACCCCAAAGTTTAGCTTTTTCGTAGCGTTCAAGTACCTCTTTTAAAAACTTATTTTCTTTAGGGTCTCCTACTATACCTCTTGACAATACTTCTTTTTCAATTAATCTACCAATTGCACCATCAAATTCTTCTTTCTTATAGAACTCTAAAGCTCTATCAACATGTCCTAATTTAAGTTCTACTCTTGCAGCACTTACAAACCAACCTTTACGTGCATAGTAATCTGATGCATGTGTTAAGTAGCCAGATTTTTCTGCTATTATTGTTGCACGTTCTAATTTTTTCCTTCTTAAGAAAAAGTTGATGGATTCTATTAAATGTTCGGATTTTATTTCTCTATCCCCATCGCTTCCTTTAAAATGAACATGACCAAAACCTTGAGAAGCATGAGATACATCCTTGCGAAGCAGGAAACGATGTATCACATTTGCTCTAGACCTTGTAGGTATGTTATGATTAACATCATTTAAATTATACTTTAATTGGTATGACAATTTATCATCTAATTTTTACAGATATCTACTTTGTATTTTGCGAAGCTTGATCTTTTCTTAATTGTGCAATAACTACTTCGTATTCATCTTGTCCTCTGTAATACTCTTCCCACTTCCTGTTACTATCTTCGAGATTTCTGCTTTTTTCACCTGCCAAGCGTCTTGAATGTCTAATGTGCCTATCTACCATTGCTTTTACTTCTTTAAATTCCATTTCCCCTACAGTTTTAAGAAATCTCATATCTCTTGCCATTGCAGAAGGATGTATCATATAGTGAGGCGGTTTGTCAGACGTATAATAAATATGCCTTTTTGCATCCTCTGGAGCTACGAACAATATAACACAATCTTTTGGATTTATATCCCAATAATGTATTACTAGATTCTTTTCTTTAGCAATATTATACTCGGCAGTTGCACCGTTAGATATTTGCCAATTTGGTGTCATGAATATATCTGTAACGTGCCCAGATTCTAATAGAGATTTCCAATAAGAGTTAAAGTCATCCTGAGTTAACTTTCCTAATTTACTTAGTAAAGGTTTTGTGAATATATCAGTTGACGAAAATATTGGAAAGTTATACGAATCAAGTTCCCACATACCCCTAACAAAAGTT
>JBEKES010000017.1:0-16472 GCA_050013715.1 Candidatus Micrarchaeaceae archaeon | reverse complement strand
CTTTGGATTTGCATGGAAGAACAGCGCAACATGCTTTTGCTTGCGGACAACAGCGCAAATGCAAATGATTTCATGGACACGCTAGGCATTCTTGTGCCGAATCACCACACCACTCAGATAATAGGTAAATCCAACAAGTTCGATAACAGATTAAACTTCATAAATGCTCATGCATTAGGAAATTCGATTGAAGGTCAAATAGACGTTGCAAATAGAATAATTCCAGACAGGATAATAATTGAGAAAGCAAACGAATTTCTTGCTGATGTATTTGAGCTTGCAAAATTCGGCGTATCTTTTGTTGCATCAGTAAATGGAGAATTCTGCAACAGAAATCTGATAAAAAAACTGAATTCAGAATTCAAAGTAAATAAAAACAACATGAATATGGTTGATATTTCTGTATTGATACAGGAAGTTAATGGAATCGCAGCAATAACAGGAATTACTGAATACAAATGGCTGCAGCGCTATGAGATAAAAGCCAATGAATATGACATGATAGCAAAGGATTACACAAACATAAGGCTGATGAACGAAAGCAAATTGGATATAATGCAACTGGACAAATCAAAAATAATAGAGAAGTACATGAGGGACAATTTAATTGGCATTGAAGACATATACGAAGAACTCACAAAAAGGGCGGAATTCCTTAAAAGTCTCTCAAATAAAGAAAATATGAGATACACAAATCCAATCGAGATGTATTACGAGATAAAATAAGGAATCAAAGGAATTAAAAACAGTTCGTGCAAATATACTAATGAATGGCCTTAGTGGTGTAACGGCCGCACGGAGGACTGTGGATCCTCTAGACCGGGTCCGACATAAACTTTTTGAAGTATCGAAAAGCTTAAGGAAATCCCGGCTAAGGCCTATTCGAAGTCAAATCGACGACAGAATAAGCGTAAAAATATAGAAATGTGATAAAACGAAAATCAATGTACCGTACGCAAGACAGTTTAATGGTTATTCTTGCTTTCCCGCATGCGTTTCAATGGTACTTAAATTCTATGGTCAAGAGATAGATCAAAAGAATCTATATCGTAAATCTGTTTTGATGGATCCGACAAATAAGGAATCATTAGGTTGTTGGGATGCGACTATAATGCTAGCAATGAAAGACAAAAAATATCTAATGGAAATATGGTCAGATCCAAAGAGAAATGTTGAATTGACAAAAACAAGTAAGTTTATTTTTAGAATGTATAAGCCAAAATTAGAAAAAGCCAAGAAGTTAGGTCTAATTAAAGAACATAAGAATGCTGATATTAAATTGATTAAAAATCTACTTAAAAAGGGAATACCAGTAATACCTGAAATTCACTCTAGAACTTGGTACAATAAAAAGAACATAAATAACGAAAGCACCCACACTGTAGTTATTTTAGGTTATAAAGGTAAAAACTTCATTGTTCATGATCCATTTATGTCTTATTACAAGAAAAATGGTAAGAGTATTAAGATTAGCTTCGACCATTTCAAGAAAGCGTGGGAAGCTCCTCCATATTATAAAAATAATATCAGTATAATTGTAAAAATGAGAAATAATTAATAAATATAATGTTTTATGATTATTGGATATTAAGAAACTGATTTTATCAGGCCCTGAAACTGAACCATAAGGGCTCGGCTAAGGCCCCATTCGACGTCATTTCGATGACAAAATAAAAAGTTAAGGCCCTCAACCTTATTTTGATTTATTCTTTCTATTCTTTTTAGTAAATCTAAATTTGATACTTTTCAAGATATTCCAGGCTTGAACTATAAGTCAGTTAATTATATATATCTAATAAAACAGAGTATTTTGAGTGATGATATGAGTAAGGTAATAACCATACAAAAAAATGGAATACCTATAAGGTATGTAGATGCGGACAACAGATATGATGGTAGACATATTAGAATATACCTTCTGCCTGGAGTACCAACGAATGCTGGTGCACTTGTGCCTCGTTATGATGTAGATGAAAGCAAAATGAGTGAAATACTTGCTTTATTTAAAGAAGACCATCGTAAAAAAGTGTCAGAACTCATAAAATTATATGATGGAAGATCTGCAGACGCGTTTGTGCTTTTGGATGAAGCAGAAAAATTAGACAGATTCGATGAAATTGCTAAGAAATTAACGGATTATTATGATTCAGATTTAAAATATATGCATCCAGATATGAGAATGTCCAGAACTGATGTAAATGCATTTCTTATACAATTATATGCAGATGTTGGTTTAGCACCACAAAAAGATGCAGACAACGCAAAAGGTCTTGTAGAAAGATATGGTGGTGCTGGACTAATGGTTCTTCTAAGAGAAGATCAATTGAATGAAGTGATATAAATGGCAATAACTAAACAACAAAAATCTCAGACAACAACTCCTTTGAGGCAAGAAAGTAGACAAGATGTTCAAATTCTTGAAGGCAGAATCGATTCCTATAAAGGTGGTCAACTTGAAATACAGAATCAAGGGGAACATTATTACTACCGAGGAGAGATAAAGGATGTATCAATAGACAAGGCACGCAACGAAATCAATGTCAAATTTTTATGGCTTGCTAAGGCTACTTCGTTTGATGTAGTCCCATCACAGGAATGGATTAAGGACAGCCAGCTTGATTATACAGCAAATCTTGAAATATATGGTGTATCTGATATCGGTCAAGGCAGAACTGCAATATATTCAAGTATTGTTGATGAACTGGCAGTATTTTTCCCGAAAGGTGGCAGCAGAATGGAACGCCCCTTTACTGATTGAGTTCGGCTTTCTGTTAAGTTCCTCTTCTTTAAGAGCTAATTTTTATCAGACTTTATGAGCATAATTAACTTTTTGCCATGTTTCCTAGCTTGTTTTAGTTCCTAAGAAAGAATTAAATAAATTGCCAGCGTACTATATTCTGTAATTCAATGAAAACACAAAGAAGGGATTACCCTAATTGTACCAAGGGCACGGCTAAGGCCCCATTCGACGTCATTCCGATGATAAAATAAATTATGCATTCTGTTCATGGCCCACGTTCAAGGTAAGGTAAATATGAATAAGGGAAACATACTCAAAAAATTTGGTAGAGAAAACTACAAGCTAGCTAATGATACCTATGTCATGGGCATACATCAAATACTAGGAACTCATATCGCTCAGAGATTTGCGGATTGTGATATAATCTTAGAAGCCTGCACTGGCGCTGGCTTTATGCTTATACCTCTCGCCCAAAATGTAAAGAAGGTCATAACTGTTGAGATAAACTCTGAACACCTTAAACAAGCAAAAAACAATATAAAAATTGCTGGTGTCAATTCGAAAATTAGATTTATTTTAGGGAATATCTTAGAAGATAAAGTAATGAAAAAAATTCCAAAAATCGATGCTGCCTTTTTGGATCCAGATTGGGCAGAAGCTGGTAAAAGTAAATCTGCTCATGCTACTAAACTTTCCAGCATGCAACCCCCAGCCGATATACTTCTCAATAAAACAATTAAAAAAACTCCAAACGTTGCACTTAGATTACCTAAAGAACTAAATTTAAGAGAATTGAGAAAAGTTCCACCACACGAACTTGAAAAAATATATCTCGACAATGACTTCAAATTTTATTGTGCTTACTTTGGAAAATTAGCAAGAAAAATTGGTAGAACAAGATTTGAAGCATTTACATTATAAAATTTTTATAAGTGAGGACATGAACAAAACAACTAAGGCTCGGCTAAGGCCCCATTCGACGTCATTCCGACGACAAAATTCAAATAAAAAAGTTTTATAACATATGGTGAATAAATGGTTAAAGATGGAACAACCAAACAAAAGGCCATTGAAATGACAGCACAATATGTTAAAGCAAAACTTAGTGGTGAAACTACAGGTCATGACTGGTTTCATGTTTATAGAGTTTGGAGAAATGCAATTACTATAGGGAAAGTGGAAAAGGCAGATATGTTTGTTGTTCAACTAGCTGCATTATTACATGATATAGCTGATTGGAAGATGAATGATGTGGACTCTAAAATTGGGCCTAAGAAGGCAAAGGAGTGGCTCGAAAGCCTAAAAGTAGATCCCAAGACAATTCAGCATGTATGTGACATTATTCAAGATATGACTTTTAAAGGTGCTGCTTCAAAGTCAAAAATAAAAACAAAAGAGGGTATGATCGTTCAGGATGCAGACAGGCTTGATGCAATGGGAGCCATAGGTATTGCAAGAACTTTTGCCTCAGGTCAAAAGTTTGGACAGGAGATTTACAATCCAAATATTAAACCACTTATAAACTTAACTGCAAAATCGTACGGGAAACAGTATACTGGCGAAAGGAAAAATACCTCTATAAATCACTTTTACGAGAAACTTCTATTAATAAAGGATCGAATGAACACTAGAACTGCAAGGAAAATTGCTAAGCAAAGGCACGATTTCATGGAAGAATATCTAAAAAGATTTTACAAAGAATGGGATGGTAAATCATAGGTGTAGGACATGAACAAAACAAACAAGGCTCGGCTAAGGCCCATTTCATCGACAAATCAATGACAAAATGAGATGATATTATGAAATTTACACTAAAAAATGCGTATAAGTTTGGTTGGAAAGGTTTGGAAGGCAAAGCTTATAACTCTAAAGATGATTTTAAAAATGCAAGTGTAGCGTTTTTCAAAGTCAATGGAGAACATGGTAAAATTAAAACAACGTTAAGTGATAGAGTTTATTATGTTACTGAAGGTTCTGGAGAATTTATTATAAATGGTAAAACTATAATGGTGAGAAAAACTGATGTAATAATCGTACCCAAAAACACGCCGTACAATTACAAGGGTAAAATGAAACTCTTGTTGGTTCATATACCTGCTTATAATGAGAGATACGAAGTTAAACTCCTTAAAGATGATTGGAAGACATTATCAAAACTTGTTAAAGAAAGAAATAAGAAATATGGTAAATTATCTGAAAAAGAGATTAATAAAGAGGTTAATGCTCATAGGAGTAGATATTAGCAAAGCTTTTATGATGCAATATTTTAGTATATAAACGTATTAAACGTAATATACGTAAACTATAAATATCTGTTTATCTATAATATAAATGTGAGAATATGACAAGTCTAACATTATCAGTATCTGAAGAACTTAGAAAGAAGATGGACGAGCATCCAGAAATAAATTGGTCGGAGGTTGCAAGACAGGCTATAATACTAAAAATAACACTTTTAGAAAAGATGAATAAACTACTTAAAAATAGTAAACTAACGGAAAAAGATACAATTAAAATTGGAAGAAAAGTAAATGCTGGAATAGCTAAAAAGATGGGATTTAGCAAGTGAATCAATGGAGCTGGTTATTGATGCAAATATTCTAATTGCAGCTTTTATAAAGAAGAGTACCACAAGAGAACTTCTACTTTATAGGACGCCAAACCCAATAAAGCTATGTGCTCCTCCATTCATTCTGGAAGAGCTTTCACAGCACGCACTACTTCTATCAACCAAAACAGGTATCCCAGAAAAAGAGATAATGAGATTAGTTTTAGAATTGTTATACGCTGCAAATATAGAACTTATAAGTGATAAAGACCTAACAGAAGTAAAGTCAATTGCAGAAAAAATAGCTCCAGATAAGAAGGATTCACCATATTTTGCTGTTGCGTTATACAAAAATTGTGAAATATGGTCTAATGATAAACCATTAAAAAAGCAAAATAGGGTTATAGTTATAACAACCAAGGAGCTTTTAGCTATACTTAATGATATTTAAAGTGAGGACATGAACAAAACAGACAAGTCTCGGCTAAGGCCCCATTCTATACTCTACCAAGAGCTCTAGATGCTCTTTAATCTAAGTTATCTAACTAGGGTGCGCTCCGCTCATATGGGATTCCAGATCTGCTGCGCTTTCGAATCTTTGCCCGCATATGGAGCACTCAAAATTCTCCTCATCTGGTGCTCCGCCGTGCGCATCCTTGATATGATCCTGCAGTTCCTCAACATCTCCAAATGTGGCTCCGCACAAAGTACACTTAAAATCTCCCATCTCATTACCAGGTAAACTTGGTAAGTAAGTTATAAAAAGAAAACTGATAATTCATATCAGTCAAAATCTATCTCGTCAATTCCTAATTCGTCTATGTTCAATTGCGCTTGCACAGATTCCTGCAAACTGTTTTCTACGTATTTGGCAAGCTCCAAACCGCTCATAATCACCATAACTCTTAAAGTTTTCTTGTGCATCTTCGGATCAATCCTTGCTCCCCATTTCATCATCGCATCTTCATTTATCCTGCTTGAAACCGCATGGAAGACATTTTCAGCTTCCCTTAGCGTAAGGTCGCTTCCGCCGCTTATGCTTACAAGTGCTTTCTTTGCCTTTGTCATGTCTATGTCAAGTAGAGGACTACCCAATGTTTCATCTATTGCGGTTTCTATGCGCTTGTCCTCTTTTGTCGAATGAGACTCTCCAACACCTATTACTGCGTAGCCCGAATCCTTTAAAACTCCTTTGAGATCAGCAAAGTCAAGGTTCACCATGCCTGGCTTTGTCACCATTTCCAATATTCCCTTGGTTGCATCGGCCAGCAGGTCATCTATCTTCTTGAATGCCTTGTCAAGCGTAAGCCCCTCTCCAAATGCTAGAAGCTTGTCGTTGGGTATTACTATTGTTGTATCTGTGTTTTTCCTGAGCCTTGACAATCCCTGCAATGCGTTTTTCATCCTTGTTTTGCCTTCGCTTGAGAATGGGAGCGTTACCAATGCAACTGTCAATGCCCCTGCCTCCTTTGCTGTTCCTGCAATGACCGGCGCAGCTCCTGTTCCTGTGCCTCCTCCCAATCCGCAGTTTATGAATACCATCTGTGCATCGCTCACGGCTCTCTTGATCTCTTCCATGCTTTCAACAGCTGCCTTTTCGCCAAGTGCTGGGTCGCTTCCCGTTCCCAGTCCTTTTGTGGTTGTTTTGCCCAGCAGAATCTTCCTGTGTGCAATTGTGTTCTCAAGATGTGGTGCATCCGTATTAGTCGCAATAAGATTAGCGCCTTCTATATGCAGTTCTGACATTCTTGTCATTGTGTTCGAGCCGCTGCCTCCAACTCCTATAACGTAAATTCTTGTTTTTGTGGCCTGTGCAAACTTGGATATTTCCTGATCGTCAGGTGAAACGATCCTAGGTTTAGATGTCTCTTTTTTATCTTTTTTAACTGGCTTCCTCTTTTTTACCATATCCTTACCTGGCGTGCTTCTCTATATATGTTTATAAAAGCATAAAAAGATATTAGACACTCATAAAATTAATAAATTCAAACAAGCAGCAAATACAAATACAATATTGCAGCAACTGCCATTACGATAAATGTTATTATGCCAAGAGCATTCGATAATTTGCTGTTCACAAACTGGTCAAGTATTTTCCTATTGTTCGATATGTGAAGTATCAACAGAATCAGAATAGGTGCAATGAGCCCATACAGCACTGCAGAGTAGATAAGCATTGTTATCGGGCTAATCCCTATGAAATTGATCAGCAAACCAATTCCTAGGGCTATTAGCAATACGAGGTAAAAGCCTCTTGCCTGGTTGAACTTCATATCAAGACCTTCCTTTGAATCAAGGATTTCCGCATAGATATATGAAAGAGAGCCGGCAAGCACGGGAATTGCAAGCAATCCCGCTCCTATTACGCCCAATGCAAACAATAGATAAGAGGCATTGCCTGCCAAAGGCTTAAGCGCTATTGCTGCCTGCTGCACTGTAGTTATGTTAGTAATGCCTGCGCTGAACAATACAGTTCCAGCTGTCAAAATAATGAAGAACATCACTATATTGGAAAACAGCATGCCAATATCAACATCAAAGCGCATGTCCCTTATGACTTTTTTGTTGACCATGAACTCCTTCTTGCTGTGCCTTCTTTCCTCTGCCTCTGAAGAGGCCTGCCAGAAAAATAGGTATGGCGATATTGTAGTGCCAAGCAACGCAACAAGAATCAGCAGAAAGCTAGAATTGAACTGTATTGAAGGTATTAGTGTACTGGTAAGTACCTTTTGCCAATTCTCCTTTATAAGGAAAGGCACGACAAAGTAGGCAAGCAGTGCGAGGCACAGCCACTTGAGAATTGAAGCTATTCTTCTGTATTTGAATTTTATCAATGCCAATGCAAGTATGATCGTGAACATTATGCTGAAGAATACTGCAGATATCTGCGGCACCAAAAGATTAGAAACCGCTCCAATTGCAGAGATATCTGCGCCTATGTTGAGTATAACGGCGGAAAAGGTTATGAGTACAATAAGGTAAAGCACCTTTTTCGAATAGTTCTTCTTTATGACGCCTGCAAGCCCCTCATGCGTTACTATGGCTATCCTTGCGCACATCTCCTGTATCGATATCATCAATGGTGTTGTAAGAAGCGCTGTCCATAACGTGGAAAGTCCGAATTGAGCACCAGCCTGAGAATAAGTGGCAATCCCTGAAGGGTCATCATCGCTTGCGCCAGTTATGAGTCCTGGTCCTAGAAGTTTGAAAAAGTTCTTTATTTTTGTCTTTATTCCAGAAGCTTTTTTCGGTATGTAGACTCCTCCTATCGTGTATATTTGTATTTAACTGCTAATTACTGGTCGGTAATTATCTGTACTGTCTGATTAGCTTACAATACGAATATTTTTATAACCTACTGGAAAAGCTTTCTGTAATTAAAATTTACATTATCTTTTCCTAATCAAACGGTTTACATCTCTCCATCCTATATCTGTCCTATAATGCAGATTATCTCCATCTATCGATATTAGCGCCATTGCAGAATAAGCTCTTTTCCTTGCCTCTATTACGTCTCTACCTTCCCCAACAATATAAAATAATCTTCCACCTGATGCATAATACTTTCCATCCACTATTTTTACCCCTGCACCGTAAACTTTTGCTCCCTCCATTTTCATAGCTTTACCTAACCCAAAAATTTGTTTACCTGTAACTGCATCATAATTTCCCGGATATCCTTTAGCCATTCCCGCAATCACTACTCGTGCTTTATTGTCCTTCCTTAATTTTAATTCTTTTATATTGCCTTCCACTGCCAGCATACTTAATTCAAAAAGATCATTTTTAATTCCTGGCAATATAACTTGAGCTTCGGGGTCTCCCCATCTTGCATTGAATTCAACAACATATGTTTTAATTCCCTTTTTTTCTTTTATCAGTATACCTCCAAGGTACAAAATTCCTTTGTAAATTTTGTTTTCTGCTCTTAAACCATCAATTGTCTTGCTAAATATGATATCTATACTATCCTGAATCTTTGCAGTTAGAACTAATGGAGGGGCACTGCAGCCTGTGCCTCCTGTATTTTCTCCTGTATCAAAGTTATTTACTCTTTTATGGTCCTGTGCAGATCCTAAAGTAACAAATCTTTCTCCGTCACTTATGACAAATGTTGAAAATTCCTCTCCATCTGAACCATCACTGTTTTTTAACCATTCTTCTATAAGATAAAATCCTTTTGCATTTTTTTGTATTTTACTCAATTCATTTATCCTTTCTATCGCTCTGGATGTATTATCTGCATGTAAAGCACCTTTACCTTCGCAAAGTTCATCTACTTTAATGAACCTTGGTTTGTTCTCTGTACTTTTCAGATAATCTATACCTGTTTTATTATCTCCAAATATACAAAATTCGGGTTGCGGGAGATCATGAATTATTCCAAACATTCGCGCAAATGCCTTACTCCATTCTATTTGCCCCGCCAATCTTGTTGGCCCCAAAGTAGGGATACATTCTCTTTGCAATGCATCTACAACCCCGGCATGCACTGCATTGTCTTGCGCAACATCAACAAGGGTAATTTTCTTTTCTCTGCAAAGTTTTACAATTTCTTTAACATCTGTTGTTCTTAATTTAGGAAAAATTTCAACAGGTTTTCTCTGCTTTATTTTCATCATGTCGTTGCCAGGTATCGCAATGGCACTGGCAACATGACTACTTTGCAAATATTTATCAATTAGCGCAGCTTCTCTGCCTCCTCCGCCAATAACTGCAACTCTTTCTTTATTTGGTTGCACCATAAAAAAACACTTTAATGTAATAATGCCCCTCTATCTATTAATTTCGATTCGATTTTCTGATTTCTGGTATCGATTTTTGCAATCCTTGTATTTTTCATACCGCTTATGTCAGATGAGCCTGAATAGCCAATCGAAGCCTTTATCCCAGATGTTAACTTATCTAAAACATTTTCCGCTTCTCCTGTATATGGAATTAGCATCTCAACTCCTTCTTCTAGGTTCTTGCCTCCCAAGTTTCCATATCTGTCCAGTGCTGCTCTCTTCTCTCGTGCCTGCCTGCTTCCCATGCCCCTATGTATCTTATAAGATTTGTTGTTTATTGTTGCAATTTCACTTGGACTCTCTTTGCATCCTGCTAGAATATAACCCAGCATTGAGCTAGATGCTCCAAAAACTGATGCCAATGCGATATCTCCTGATGTTCTTATGCCTCCATCTGCAATTATCGGTATGTTGCTGCCAATCTCTTGCAACGCATCAGCTGCATTGGCAACTGCAAAAAGAGTGGGTGATCCTGCCCTTGTAACATCTGTTGTAGTGCATATGGAGCCACTGCCTATCCCTACCCTGAGCGCTGCTGCATTGTCGAGCTTTGATACGCAATCAACGACTCCCTGCTTGGTTCCAAAGCTTCCTATCACTACATCAACACTTGTTGCATCGATTATTTTCTTTACTGAATTAATTATATTCGGATTGTGAAAATGTGCCACATCGATTAGCAATGCATCTGCATATTTTGACAGTTCATTGGCTCTTTCTATGTCAAATGGTGAAACTGCAGCTGCAACCATTAGGTTTCCTTTTTCATCAACAACTGCATCTCTGTAGGTTTCCTTGGAAAAAGATTCCTCTTTTACCAATCGTACCATTCGAACTTCATCTTTTGCAGAACAGTTTCTGTGAATGACTCCAATGCCTCCAAACTTTGCCATAGCAATTGCCATGGCACTTTCTGTTACTGTATCCATGGGAGAGGAAACTACTGGTATGTTGATGTTTATACTCTTGGAAAATTTCGTTTTTAATTCTACATCTTTCGGTTCTGTCTTGGCAAATCCGGGAAGTAAAATGAAGTCATCAGAATTGAACGCCTCGATTGCGTTTTTGTACTTGTTTACAAAGCTATCCATATTCTCACCAATTAATATCATTGCTCAACTGAAAATCAATTAAATTTTTGTAATCCGTTGAATAGTAAAACTTTCCAGAAAATCTTTTGCCCTCCAATAATATTGGCAGCCATTTGCTTGCATCTTCCCACATATCTTCAAATGGTATTCTGTCAAAGTCAAACCATTCTAGTATTCCTTCACGGCCATTTTTGCCAGTACCTGTGTAATTTTCCGTTCTAAATATGTGCAATTCCTGGTCGATGGTATTATTGACATAAAAATAGATCTTACCAATCATTTCCAGGTTTTCTATCCTTATTTCAGTTTCTTCGTAGAATTCTCTTATCGCACCGTCTTCTGGAGATTCATTGGCTAGCATCTTGCCTCCAGGTGCATTCCATTTATTTTCTCCAAAAAGGCCTATTGACTTCTTCTGAAGAAGAACCCTGCCGTGGTTCAAAATATAACAAGTAGCTGTTTTCCTTCCCATACTCTATTTCGATTGATCAGATTATTAAAGCTAACTAAACTTTAATAGTAAGAGAAGTAAATTAAAATAGTAGATTCACAATAATAGATAGGTAATAAAATGAAGGAAAGTGTAATTGGAAGCATTTATCCGGCAGCTCTTATCGGGAAAACGCCTTTGATAGGAAACATCTACATGCCCTACAAGCTGATATTCACAAATGAAAGCGTCATTGCCTTTTATCCTGATCCTGAGAAAGCATTCAAATCAGGATTCAAGGTATTCAAGGCCTACAAATACAGGGAATCAAACTGGAAAAAAATGATGAGTGAGATTGACGCCAATACTATAGTATGCAATGGAAATTCCGGAATAAGTGACGACATGTTGCAAGCAAAATACGAGCATGGCTACGGAAGCCTTCCCTATGACAAGATAGGTGGTGTTTTGCTAAGGAAAGGAATCAATGAATCGGAATTCAACATACTGTTCAGGCCATCTGATGTTGTATTGATGAGAGGATTGGAGTTCTGCACTGCACGATCTGCATTGGAGCAAGTGAAAGCGCTTCTCGCAAAAACGAAGTTGTCAAGCAAGATAGAAATTGAGATTTAAAATTTAAAGTGCATGTTTCTGCAAAGCTATAATATGTTGACCTATGTATTACTAACATGGTGTCTCTGGGTTCAACAGTTATCTGGCCGTTTATTGTTTTTGCAGTATTTTGGATTATAACGTGGCCATCATCAAAGAGGACAGCAAAGAATCAGAGCAATATTGGATGGTTCACATATTGGATTTTTGCTGTTATTGGGGCATGTCTTTTCCTTATTCCAATAAACGTCCCTGCATTAAATATCACTTTGATTCAAAGCTCTTTTGCTTCGCATGCGCTTGGCTTTTTAATTGAAATTCTTGGTCTTTGCGTTGCGATATGGGCAAGGATAACATTGGGCAGGAATTGGAGTTCTAGAGTTACCTTAAAGGAGAAGCACGAGCTCATAACCAAAGGGCCATACAAACTTGTACGGCATCCTATATACACAGGAATGCTTACCATGTTTCTAGGTGCAGCTATTTACCTAGGCATGCTTGCTGCCTTCTTTGGTCTTTTATTCTTTTTCCTAAGTTTTTGGATCAAATTAAAGCAGGAAGAAAAGCTAATGCTCAAACATTTCACCAAGGAATATGTGAAGTACAAGAAAAAAACAAAGGCACTTATACCTTTTATATATTAATCGAATTATGAAAGCATCATCTATTGCTTAATATTGTATAGTCAATTGCAAAAATCTTCAATCAAACTTCCGCGCCTATCGATCCGCGCAAAATATGACTTGGGTTTGGAATGATTTCATCAGTACTTACTGTCTCTTTTTCACCGCTTTTAGGTCCTGTAACATACACCACATCAAAGTAGTACGTATACTTTTTACCTGAGACTACTCCGTCGCTTTTATTTTTTCCCATACTTATACTATCAATGCGAGCCATATCAACTGCATCTTCATCTTGTCTTTTTAATTGTACAACTGCTGTCTTTAAACTAAGTATAAGTTGTTGCAAATCATTACGACCGATAAAATGATTTCCAGGAGGTAAATTTTTCACTCTCTCAGCATCTTCTTTAGTAAATCTACTTTGTTTTTCAGTTGTCATAGTCTCACTACTTCTGTTCTGTTCTAATAGATATTTATACCTTCTGCTTAAATTTACCGTCATAAAAATAAGTCCTGAGGGGGCGAGATTTGACCTTCACACCAAGATTTACACCCCAATATGTATAGAATCTTATTAACCACGCAATAGGTTTATATACTTTACTATACATATACTATATTGTGATTGTATGGTAAAAATGGTTTCACTCTCCGAACTCGCATATTCGAAACTATCTCAGAAAAAGGGTAAAAATATGTCATTTTCAGATGTTATTTTGCAACTCTTAGATGAAAATAAAGGCAAAGTAGACATAAGCGAATTCGCAGGTATTTTAAAAAATAAAAGCAAAGAATTGGATAAAATTAAAGTTAAGGTTCTTAAAGAGAGAAGAAGAAATCTTGGCAGAAAAATTGGGTGATCTTTTGACAGTATTCGACACTAACATTGTAATAGATTATTTAAAAGGAAATAAAAAGGCTATAGACATAATCCAAAAATATTCACCAGACGGCATTGCAGTAACTTTTATAAATGAATATGAACTATTAAGATACGGTGAGGTAGAGCAAATAGAGAATGTCTTCGAGACCCTTATAAGCAAAATTAAGGTTTACCATACTACTGATGAGGCAGCAATCAGAGCAGCGCAAATTTATAAGAAATTAAAAGATAAAGGTAATTTAGTTGGTGAAAATGATATTCTTATTGCAGGTATTTGCCTTGCAAATAAAGAAACATTGGTGACCAATGATAATGACTTTAAAAGATTAGGAATTGATTCAATAGTTATAATATAGATGCATGATTTCATGAAACTTACATCAAGTGGCTATAAAGCGATTGATAATGAGGCTAACTTTAGTAAGCCAATTAAAGACGAAGTAGTTTCATACTAAGCCTGACGGGGGCGAGATTTGAACTCGCGGTCTCCGGATTTCTCTTCATAGCTTAAAAGCTCATCACTCATAGTGCTACGCACATGAGTCCGGCGCTCTACCAGGCTGAGCTACCCCGCCTACGTTTAATATAAGAAGTGTATATTTAATTAAGCTATCTGGAAATAAATTCAATGGCTAATTGTTTCCAGTTTTGCTATCCTGTCGTTTCCAAAGGGATGAAGCTTGCTTACCGCATTGCATTCCTTGCAATAGGCGCAGCTCTGCCCTACTACGAATTCTCCATCCTCGCTTATCCAGCAGCCGCATCTTAGCATGAGTGCACTCATAAAATCATCTAGCTGTCAAGGTAATGATACAATTCTATCGGATGTGGATACGATGCGATGTTCCTGCATTCCTCTCGTTTTATATCTACATACATGTCGATTAAACTTTTATTGAATACTGGCAGCAGGAATTGGTTGTCTAATTCAAGCTCGTCAAGAGCTTCGTCCAAACTTCTTGGCAATTCCCCTATATGCATTTCGTTTCTTCTCTTTGCATCCATATGGTATATATTCTCATCAGTTGGTATTCCAGGATCTGTCTTGTTTTTTATGCCATCCAATCCTGCCATTAATATTGCTGACAACGCAAGATAAGGATTGCATGATGGATCAGGTGCTCTATATTCCAATCTTTTTGCAACTTCCGATCCTTTGAAGTATCCTGGAACTCTTACCACTGCACTTCTGTTGGATCTGCTCCAGGCAAGATATACCGGTGCCTCATATCCTGGAATTAGCCTATGGTAACTGTTTACTGTTGGCGACACAATTGCTGAAAGCGCTCTTGCGTGCTTGAGTATGCCTCCTATTGCATATCTTCCGTTGTCGCTCAATTCCGCATAGGCATCATTCGAATCGTACATCATGTTCCTTTTGCCTGTTGAATCCCATAAGCTGAAATGGGTATGCATTCCGCTTCCGTTGTCGCCGAACATCGGCTTTGGCATGAATGTTGCTATCATGTTATTCTGCTTTGCTATGTTCCTTGTAACGTATTTGAGGGTTTGCAGATTATCTGCCGTTTCCACAAGAGTCGAGAATTTAAAGTTGATCTCGCTTTGCCCTGCAGTTGCAACCTCATGGTGCGTTGCCTCGATCTTGAAGCCAAAATCATTTGTAAGCATGTCTACTATTTCGGTTCTTATGTCGCTCAACTGGTCTATGGGACTAGCAGGGTAATAGCCTTCCTTGTGCCTTACTATGAAGCCTCCGTTATTGGACCATGGGGCTTCCCTTGAGCTTATGCTGTAGCTCAATCCTGCGCTGGGCCTTGAGACATCAACGTTTACTGCATCGAAAAGGAAGAACTCCGGTTCCGGGCCAAAGTAACTTAAGTAGCCTAGTTCCTTCTGGTACGCTTCGGCTCTTTCGGCTATGGCTCTGGGGTCTCTATCAAATCTTCCTTTCTTCGAGCCCCTATGCACTTCGGCAAGAATCCTTGCTGTGCTTGAAGTCCATGGCAATACTCTAGTTGTTTCAGGTATTGGAACCATTACCATGTCGCTTTCATGTATTTCTGCAAAGCCCCTTATGCTGCTTCCGTCAAGTTTTCCAAATCCCTCACTAAAAGATTCTTCAGTAAATTCACTGGAAGGAATTGTTATGTGCTGCAATCTGCCTAATAAATCGGTAAACTGCAAATCTATCCATCTTATCTTATTGTCCCTTATGGTGCTTAGCGCGTATTCTACGTTTTTATTCTCCATTTTAACCCCCACATATAAAAAGAAAGGATAGGTTATAACTCTTTTCCTAAATGCAATGGAGAAAATAACACGAACTAGTAGACCAGTAATGAATATTTTTACTATACATGTCTTATCTCAAGTGCTGGTTGTATTTCCTTGCACCTTTGGGCCAATATCACTCTATGGCATCGTTCACCAGGAGGTTCAACACACAGAACAGTTATATCACGTCTCAATGCTATCTCTGCAAGTTCTCTAACTGCACGTGCTGGTTCAGGTTTATTAAGAAAATCAAGATATGTTCTTGTGAAGTTTTCCCAATTTATTTTATTTTTGTACCATAGCCCAACGAGAGCTGCTGGTGGAGCAAGTTCCACAACATGTAAATCGTAAGTCACATTTGGTACTATTCTGCTATCTGGAGTTACTCCGTCATTTAAGGTATGCCTGCTCATTACTGAAATGCGCAAACCATCCTCTTTTGAAATTTCGTCAAAAATGCTTTTTGTTCTTAGCATAGGTAACTCCTAATTATGTCTTGTAATTCTTGCCTAATCTT
>JBEKES010000016.1:0-18437 GCA_050013715.1 Candidatus Micrarchaeaceae archaeon | reverse complement strand
TGTCGGCGTTTATGTGGCCTTTTTCGCCATTCCAGCCATCTCCATCCTTTGACCTAGTCACAGTAACTGTTGTCTTCAGTTTCAATTCTTTTTCAAGTTGCTCTAGTTCTTCTTTCCTTATTATTTCGTTTGGGTATCTTATGCTGTATATTATCGAAACATCATTATCTGAAGAAAGAAGTTTTATTTCCCTAAGCATTGAAATGAAAGGAGCTATGCCTGTTCCCCCTGCAAGGTAAAGTACCTTCTTGTCTTCACTTGGAACGAACTTGAATTGGCCATGGGGACCGCTGACATAGTATATGTCGCCGACTTTTGCAGTATCGAGATGTGATGTGAATCTTCCATGAATCATGCTTATGTAGAATTCAAGAAAATTCTCGCTGGGAGCAGAGGCAAGCGAGAATGCCCTTGCTATCTTTTCCTTTGTTTCATTATTGACGTAAGTTAGCATTACAAACATTCCAGGATCAAACTTTATTTTCATTTTATTGTCAACTGATTTAAACTTGAATCCATTTACTTCTGGAGTCTCTTGAGTTATATCAGATATTTCGAAAGGGCTCATTTGGGCCTGCAGGGGTTCTGGCATAGGGATCACATTAGACAGTTATTTTACTAATTAAGTATAATACACAAAATCTTATAATCTTATTGTGAATTAGTATTATGCGAATGACCAATACCTATGCAACTAAAATGGGTTTCATAACGGTAGACGCAGAAGTCGAGAACAACGTAATACTGAGCATAAAGATCAGCGGCGATTTTACAATAAAGCCAGATGATGCGCTTTCTCTTATCGAAAAGCATCTGAGCGGAGTTGAGCTTGAGAGGAAGTTCGTAGGCAATGCCGTTGGCGTATTTTACATGCTGGGAGTGGAAACACCCAATCTTATCAAGGAAGATTTCATAAATGCGATAATGGGACTTAAGGAGGAAAAGAAAGATTGAGCAAATATTGCTTGCTTTTCCAAGCAATAGCTTATAGGAAAAGTTTTTAAAAGATAGTTGCTTCTATTATATGGTTAAATGATCCTGGTCAAGAGGGTTTACGAGAGGTTTCTAGTTACTGACGGGAGAAGGGTACTCGTTGACAGGCTTTGGCCGAGAGGCATTAGAAGAAATACCCCTAACGTCGACATATGGCTCAAGAACGTTGCGCCCAGCGACGAACTCAGGAAATGGTACATGCATGATCCCAAGAAATGGCTCAAGTTCAAGAAAAGATACCTCGAGGAGCTCAGGGACAACAGGGCCATTGAGCAATTGATTAGAATAGCAGAGGCAACGGATCCAGTAACGCTTGTATTTGCAGCAAAGGAAGAGCACAGGAACAATGCAACAATATTAAGGACTTATCTTGAAAAGCGCCTTGAGCGGGAGAGAAAGCTTGCAGTGAAGGAAAGACTGAAGATGCTCAAGGCAGGAAAATTGCAGCTCAAGTGATAATTTGAAAAGGGTAATAATAGACACTAGCTCCATACTGTTTGGTTTCACGTACAATAGGAACGTATTCGAAAGGGCAAAGGAGCAGTTTTCAGGATACAAACTCACGGTATCTAGAGGCATAATAAAGGAATTGACCAAGTTTTCCAATACCAATGGTGCAAAAGGCATTAGAGCCAGGGTTGCGCTCCTGGAGCTAAAGGCTAAAAAGATTAATGTTGATAATATAAGCGTATATCCTGACAAGTATATATTAGATTCTGCTTCAAGGGACAGGAATTGCATTGTAATAACAAACGATACAATTCTTGCAAAAAAGCTTTCCCTAATCAATGTCAAGGTATATAAAATATCGAAAAGCGGAATTTTGAAACTATTTTGAGTGAGACCATGTATTATGTATATTCTGTAAAAGACACGTTCAAGATGCCTCCTGAGTATTTTGACAAGGACATAGAAAAGGTAGCTACTGACATACTGAAAAAGAAGTATGAAGGAACCATAGAGAAGAATCTGGGAGTCATAGTAGCGGTTTTCAAGGTAAGGAACATAAGTGATGGAACCATATTTGCTGGAGATCCATCTACACATCATGATGTTGAATTTGACATGCTCACCTACATGCCCTATGTAGAAGAGGTAGTAGTAGGCGAAGTGACAGAATTGGCTGAATTCGGAGCATTCATACGAATAGGACCAATAGACGGACTGGTGCACGTGTCTCAGATTACGAACGACTTCTTATCGTTTGACAGAAAAGTACCAGCGTTTGTATCAAAGAGAAGCGGCCGAACGCTGAAGAAGGGAGACATGGTATTCGCAAAAATATCAACAGTAAGCATGAAGAACTCTGTAAAAGATTCAAAGATAGCGCTCACAATGAAGCCCGAAGGGCTCGGAAAACAGGAATGGATAAATGAGGGAGACAAGATGAAGGCAAGAACCCCAAGGGGCCAGCCGAGAAGGGGCAACAAGAGATAAAGTGATCATATGGAAGAAAAAGCATGCAGAAACTGCAGATTGATAATAAGCCACGGGGACACATGTCCTAGCTGCGGGTCTAAGGACCTTACGACAAAGTGGAGCGGCTATGCGATAATAATAAATGCGGAAAAGTCGTCAATAGCCAAACTGCTTGGTGTTAAGATCAACAGCACCTATGCAATAAACATAAAATCCTAGTGCAACTGGTGCGCCAATGCAAACAGTAAGGGTCAATCTGGACCGTTTTGTTGAAGGCACTGAAAGATACGCAGAATTGTTCGACCCGGAAAAAATAGGCGCAATTCATATTCCTAATTTTTTGAACAACAGGTTCCTGCGCGCATTGAAAGAAGAGGCGTTGGGGCTTGATACCATGGGAGCACTGAAAAAAGCTAGTCCTGTGGAAGGCAGGGCAACCCAGAATTTTTCTAAGGTTTACTTCAGCGGAAGCAATTCAAACGGATCCGAAATTACATTAAATCATTTGCAGAATATCAGAGAATTAGCAAAGCTGTACACAATTGTTATTTACAACAGGATTGGAAAAGAATTTGGCTTTGAAAAAGTAGATATGGTAAATTCCATAGGTTTGCACAAGTATCCAAAAAATGGACATATCTCTTACCATAGAGATCCAAAAAGGGATTTGAATTTAATAGGCATATTCTCCCTAAAAGGCACAGCAAAAATATATTTTGCATTGTCAAGAGATGGAGCCGGAGAAATATCTTACACTGCAGAGCCAGGAGACCTGACTCTGATGAGAGGTTCCTATAAAGACTTGAAAAACCCATTCCATAAGGTTGAAATGAATACGGAAGAACCAATGGAATCAAGATACAGCATAATACTAAGGCAGGAGCTTGTTGAAAAAAGAGTAAATTGATACAATGATATTAGTAACTGGAGGAGCAGGGCATCTGGGAAAGCACCTTGTCCAAGAGTTGGTAAAAAATGGGGAAACAGTTCGTGTTCTTAGCAAAGAGGAAACTGAGATAAAAGGAGTTGAAGTAGTTGTAGGTGATATTCTAGACAAGATTACAGTAAAGAAAGCGGTGGAGGGTGCAGATACAATCTATCATCTTGCTGCAATGGTAGACTATAACCCTGTTCCGAAAAAACTAATGTATGACGTGAATGTGAATGGAACAAAAAACCTTCTTGAATTTTCGAAAGCAGATAAATTCATTTTTCAGTCAACAACTTCCGTATATGGAAAAAAGATGAAGCACAATCCTGCCAATGAGAAAACGCCGTGCAATCCCTCAAGCCATTACGGAAAAACAAAGGAGATTGCAGAAAAGTTAGTGCTTGATAAGGATGGAATAGTGCTTAGGGCACCGGTAATATACGGACCCGGCTTTAATGATGGTTTTCAGTTCGTATTATCGCAAATAGAAAAAGGCAAGATGAGACTGATAGGAACTGGTGACAACATGATACAGTGGATTCATGTTGATGATCTTGTACAGGCATTGGTATTGGCAAAGGACAAAGGCAAGAAAGGAGAAATATACCTTGTTGCTGGAAGAGACACAAAGACGCAGAGAGAGCTTTTTGCCCTGCTTGCCAATGACCTAAAGGTAGCTAAACCAACAAAGAAAATATCTCCTGCATTGGCGACATTTATGGCGCATTACAAAACAATTTCCAGCAAATTGAAAGGGAAGAGTTCAAAGCTAACGGCAGAGCACATAAGCAGAATCACAAGCAACAGGTTATTCAACATATCAAAGGCAGAGAAAGAACTAGGATTCAACCCAAGAGTAAATTACAAACATGGAGCAAGCGAGATAGTCGAGGAATACATAATCAAGAGGCATTCAAAATAAATTATCAATCAAAATTTGGCCCCATGCAAACTTACTAATGAAAATTTGCTTTTATTTTTATCTATTACAAAAACTGCACAATCGCCTAAACTCTTGAGTTCTCCTGATTTCAACACTTCTCTAAGGATGCACCTTATGGGTCCTCCATGTGTAAGAACAGCTATAGTACCATATTTTTCTTTAGTAATATTAGTAAATGCTTTTACAACTCTATTTTTGAAATGTTTATAATTCTCGGAACTCTTTACATTATGAGAAAATCCACGTTCTAATTCCTTAACTTCGTTAGGATATTTCAACTTCGCTTCAGATTTTACCAAACCAGTTAATATGCCGTAATTGTTGCGTTCTTTTAGATTTTCAACAATTTTTAACTTTGATTTCAATGACTTATTAACAATACTTGCAGATTCTAAAGCCCTTATTCTTGGGCTAACAAAAATTATTTCTATTCCCTTGTTCTTAAGTTTTTTTGCAAGGTCTTTGGATTCTTTTATGCCTTTGGGAGATAGATTATCATCATAATCCCCACCATACCTATCTTCTACGTCCCCAGTAGTTTCTCCGTGTCTTATTAGATAGATGATCATAGGATCCTATTTATTCTTCCTCTTCCGTTTCTTTTTCTGGAGTTTCCCCTTCTTTAGGCCTTAGGTATTCCTCTTCTATGTTGACTTTTTCTATTTCCTTGAAATAAGTGAAAACCGATGCAATCATGTTTGCCTTTCCTACGAAATAATCCGCGTTCTTTTTCACTGTATTATTGTATTTTACGTGTATTGCTTTTTCTTTTTGCTCAACTTCCGATGGCTCAACATTATAGGTTTTGCCAAGCGCCTTTACCTTTTCCTTTTCCGCTGTGAGCTGCTTTGTTACTTTTATCTCGTATATTATTTCCTGTCCAGCATAGGGATGATTTGCATCAACTACCACCCTACCTGAATTAACGCTTTTTACTATTACTGTCATGTTGTCCATGTTAACCTGCATTCCAGGATATGGATCCATGTCCCTTTTCTTGAATTCGGATAGAGGCATAACTCTTACCAAGTCAGCTATTCTTTCGCCGAATGCCTCTTCTGGCTTGAACGTAAGCTTTTTCTGCTCGTTTAAGCTCATTGTCCTAAGAGCGGCATCAAGCCCTTTTATCACGCTGTTCGAGCCCAGTACCACAAGGACAGGGCCGTAGGTTACCTTCTTGTCGTAAAGGTTTGCCTCCTTTGCCTTCTTTTCGTCCGTTGTTGAAATCATGCCGTTATCCGAAGCTGTCCACGCTGTGTATTCTACTTCCAAAAAGTCTCCATCTTTGAATGCCATAATATTACCTTCAATTAATCAAAATAGCTTTATATTATACCAATAAAATACTTTTGAAAGAATTATAACGTATATTACCACATAGTGATTTCTATGCAATCTAAAACAAAGAGTATAATATTGCTTATTGGAGCCATACTTATTGCAGTCATATTCATTTCTGCCTATGCCTCCTTCAACAATAACAACGTAGCTGGAAGCACGAGCACCAGCACTGTCGCATCGCAGCAAACATTCTATTCCACTGGAAGCGTCAATGCGATAATAGAAAATTACAGCTACATAACATACGTGACATTTTCGAACAGCACCAATTCCTCGAAGAACAACGTGACGAATTTACTTTCCTCGCTTGAGGCAAACGGTATTGTTGATAATTACATATACACCAATAACAGCTTTGAAGTGGTTTTGAATAATATTACCGCATATCAGTTGCAGCAAGAGATATACAACACATCAAAAGACTCGAATTCGATAAATGTAGGTTCCACAGCGCAGATAACTCTGCCTGCCAGCGCAACGCTTTACTATACCAATACTCCGATAAGCATACATTTGACAAGCAGGAATTACTCCGTTTATCTAAACAATGTGAAAAGCGTAGGCAGCACAATAAATGTAGGCATATCTGCACTTCTTACAAGAAACGGAAGCGTGTACAATAACCAGATAAAAATAAGCTATAACCCATGATGATATAGTGCCCATAAAAAAAGAAATCAATGACATGATAAGAAAGTATGCGGTAAAAAATGCAATTGATTACGGAAAAGCCAGAATGGAGAACGTCTTCGGCAAAGTGATAAGAGAGGTACCAAAAGACCAGACAGGCGAACTGAGAATAGCAATACAAAAGATAATTGATGAAGTAAATTCTCTTTCAAAAGGGGAGCTTGAAAATGAATACAAGAATTATGAAAAGGAGTTTGATGAAAAATACGAGAAGAAAGTTGAAACAACATCAAAACCAAAGATGGTTCTCGAAGGAGCAGTTAAAGGAGATTTTGCAACAAGATTCGCACCAGAGCCTAGCGGCTATATGCACTTAGGGCATGCCAATGCAGCATATCTAGCTCAGGAATTTGCAAAAATATATGAAGGCAAGATATTCCTTTACTTCGATGACTCGAACCCTGAAAAGGAATCCCAGGAATTTGTCGATGCATTTAGAAGGGACCTTAACTGGCTGGGAATAAAATTTGACAAGGAATACTTTGCAAGCGACAGCATGGAAAAAATATATGAATATGCAAAAATGCTGATATCATCGGGAAACGCATATGCATGCGAGTGCAATGGAGAAGAAATAAAAAAATACAGGTTCGAAGGAACAGAATGCAAGCACAGGAATGCCTCTCCTTCAGATAATTTGAACAAGTTTGAAATGATGCTTGCGAACAAATACGATGAGGAAAAAATAGTAATAAGATTCAAGGGTGACATGAAGTCGCTCAATACGGCATTGCGCGACCCAACAATACTAAGAATAAAAAAAGCAAACCATTACAGGCAGGGTACAAAATACATAGTATGGCCGCTTTACGATTTCAATACTCCGATAAACGATTCCATAAACGGAGTTACAGATGCCATAAGGACAAAGGAATATGAATTAAGGGGCCCTCTATATGACATGGTTCTTGATGCACTGCAATTGCGGAAGCCAAGAATGCACCTTCATGCAAGAATACCAATCAAAGACAACATAACCTCAAAGCGTGAACTGAACAAATTGATAAAAGATGGTTATATCAAAGGGTATGATGATCCAAGACTTATCACTATAAGCGCATTGCGAAGAAGAGGCATAAAGCCAGAAGCAATTAGGGAATTCGTCCTTAGATTCGGAATGAGCAAGGCAGAGAGCAGTGTAGACATATCGATGCTTTTGGATGAGAACAAGAAACTCATAGATCCTACTGCAAAAAGGCTTTATTACATACCAGGACCTGTTGATTTGACAGTAAAGAACTTTGAATCTGCAGAAATAGAAATCAAGCTGCATCCGTCAAATGATTTGGGTTCCAGAAAATACATAATCAATAATAGATTCTACATAAGCGGAGAAGATGCATCAAACTTGAAGGATCATGAAGTAATAAAACTCAAAGAGCTCTTCAATGTTGAAGTTGAAAGAGAAAAGGATGGACTTGTGGGTAATTTAACTGAAATGGAATTCAGCAAAGATACAAAAAGAGTGCAGTGGGTGAGCGATGGTAATTACATACCATGCAAGATATTCATGCCTGGAAGCCCGCTTGATGAAAAAGGTGAATTCAATCCAAAAAGTTTGAGGATAAATGAAGGCTATGTTGAGAATTATGCTGCACGGCTCGATGATCATGAGATAATACAATTCGAGAGGTTCGGTTTCTGCATACTGGACGACAAAAGCAAGATGCAGTTCATATTCATATCTAAGTAGATATCTGGTAATCTACTTCGAAGCTGAGTGCCTCAAGGCTTTCGTTCCTGCTTATTTTGTTATTCAATAGATCAAGCAGAGCCTTTGCATCTGCAAGCTTTCTTTCCTTGAAAAACGCAAGGGCAGTGTAATAATAGGCATTTATTGAAAAGCTCTCCCTTAGCATCAGGCTCTTTGCGATTTTTGTTACAGAGTCATACTTTTCCCGCTTTGCCTCGAATATCATGGATGCGTAATTATAGACATATTCGTTGTTGATCCCTTGAGTAGTATCACTGGCAAGCTTCTTCAGTTCATCAAGGCTGGACTTTGATGCGCGAAGCATGTTCATCTTCAATTGCGCAAGGAACAGCGTATACTGCAGGTTCATGGAGCCTTTTGACTCTGCCAGCTCGTCCTTGGCCATTTTTATCGCTTTTGTGAGCAGTTTCTTTGCAGAAGATGCGAGCTTTGCCGCATTGTTCCTGTGAACAGTATTGTCGTCCATGAATCCGGGCTTTAGGTAGTTTATGAGTGTAATCTCATGGTTTGAGTATTTTATGTGGGAAAGGGCGGCAGCATAAAGGAACTGCGGCAGTTTTCTCTCAGCAATTAGACCATTATAGGTTTCAACAACAGCGCCATAATTTGACTTGGCCGTGTTTTCAAGTATGGAGTTAAGAGATCCCAGCAAAAGATGGTCGGTTCCTTCAAGATTTTGCTTGGATGTGGTTATTATGCACTCGCAGTTCGAGCATATGCCAATGTCGCCTATTGATAGTGTTTCAACTCCGCAATAATCGCATATCAGCAGATGTGCATCCTGCTCCAATGCCTGCAATCTATTTGAATAATCCGTAATGGCCATTGTCTAACCCATGATAATTCAATTATAGGACTATAGCTTTTTAAGCACAGCGAATAAATGCATGCTGTCGTAGGGCTCAAGGCTCAGACTTTCCACAAGCTCGAACTTGCCCTTGAGCTTTTCCAGTTCGTTCCTGTAAACATCCTTAGGGCTTATGGATATGTCTATGCTCTGGGATTTTATTATGAAGTAGGCATAACCTCCTTTTTTCAGGAATATTTCATTCTCAAGGAGAATCTCAGCCTGGTTCCTTGCAGATATGTCCTGATAGATGAAATCGCACTTCTCGATCACATCAACGTAATTATCTGTTGCCATTGCATCGCTAAGTATTGGCAGTATGTTCCTGCGCGATTCACACACTTCTAGAAGGTTCCTAACATTGCGTTCGGAAAGCTCGATTGCATAGACTCTTCCGTTATTTGAAACAATGTCGCTCACATGGCTTACGGTAGTGCCGGTAGCTGCACCAAGATAAAGGACGTTGCTGCCTTTGACTATGTGCATGTTCTTCAGTCCATTAAGAAGCGCAGCTGAAAGCTTGCTGCGGTAGGGGTTCCACGACCTGTATTCAATTCCCTCGTTATCCACAAGATCCTCATTGTATACTTTCTTGCCTCTGGAAAGATTGGCAGTGGCAAGCTTGTTGTCTATTAGATAAACCCCTTCGAAGAGCTGCTTAAATTGCATAGAATTCAAGAATATATCGTATTTAAGTTTTATATAGATTGATTAGTTCTGCTTTTTATTGAATTGACAGTATTTACCAAGTACGGTTTACGCTTTCAAGGTAAAGTCTAGAACCCAAAGAACCTTTTTGTGCAGCTTCAACTAAATCATCAGCTGTTGCCCATTTCCAATTTTGATATTGCGTAATACCTGAAATAGGTTGAGGAACTTTTGGTTCGCCTCCAACAATTTCAACTTCATATTCTTTCATAAATAATACGAAATTTTTCCTTTCTATACTACCTTCGTTTCGTTCTTTTGTTATTCCTAATTCCACGCCAAGTTTTTCTATACCTGCTCGTATCACAGCATCTTCAAATGATTCATTGTCTTTTAGTGAACCTGCAGGCAATCCCCACACATTAGGAAGGTCTTCATCATTAGAAGGTCTTTGCACTGCAAGAAATTTTGTATGATCTTTGTTATAGATTACAAATGCCACTGAATTCTTTGTAGTTTTCTTGAAAGTTTCCATTATACCATGTCTTTTTAGAGCTTTTTAAGACTTTTGTAGTTGAACTATGCTGAACTATTTATAATAAGTTTCTTAATAGTTTACATAGAAATATTTACAGATATAATGGTAAATAAGATATCTTTTATTATGCTTTTTGGCATAATGTTGATGTTGTTTGGAGCGTTTAGTAATGCAACAATTACAGGTGTAGAGAACATTACGCTTTCTAGATATTCGGCAAATGTACTACCAGGAGGCAATGTTACTGTAAATTATAGTCTTAAATTAATTAGCGGTTATTATTCATTCAGCACTGACCTTTATGTGGTAAACAGTGTGAAGCTTAGCTCACACAATGTTAGCGTAATTCTCAGCAATAAATTCGGTAATCCTACAATTAATGGAACCATGTATATTTTCCTGGACCATAGCGTAAATCAGACAACATGGAACATTACATTAAATGGAAACAGCACTGGAGTAGCAGTAAATCATGCTGTTTTTACGCTTAACTTGAAATCAAATTCCACAACTTCTACTTCAGTATCAACAGTAACTTCGTCATCTGCCACTACAACCCAGCAATCAACAATTGCAACTACAATTGTATCTACAGCAACATCAACTATATTCACAGGCAACCCTGGAGGTGCAATAAAGTATAACCAATCCAATAGTAGCTACGTTTTCATTATTCTTGCATTAGTAATAATCATAGCAATTCTGCTTGTGCTTTTCATTACAAAGAATAAAGGTTCAGGAAAAAGAAATAAGTAAATAATTATTTGGATTAGATTTATCTCTATTCTATAGAAAGAATTTCAAATCTAGAACACTATCTTCAATTCAAGTTATGCAAATCCAAATTTTATTTAGAGTTTCCTCTCGCCCTATCTATTGCGGATTTTATTGCAGGGTCTAATGGTTTATCTGCAATTTCCTCTGCGCGCCTTAACTGTTCAGTAATAGCATATTCCCAATAAGCCAGCTGCACCTGATTATCAAGTGGTGGTGTGCTAAACTTCTCCCTATCAAAGTTGTATATGCCCTTTTTCTGCCATCCGCCTGATTGCGAAAATTTCTCTGGAGTTACATTGTAAGGTAGTATATTCCCAATTCCAAAATAGGTTCGCAGTTGCTCTGGAGTTAGCGCATTCTCTAGATTTTTTATCATCTGGTCAGTTGATGTAAGATCAGTTGTTGGTTGATTTGTTGTCTGTACAGATGTCGTATTTTGCGGTTGTGTTTTGGTTGTAGGCGCTACAGTACCTGCACTTCCAGCTTCTACTCCTGGACTAGTCACACCTCCGTTTACAGGTCCTTTGTGAACCCCTACGCCACCTGGCGAAATTCCCCCTACAGCTCTTGCTGGTGCTTCTACAACACCAATGGCACCTCTAAATAGCTTAAGTCTTGGGTTGTTTGCTTTATCTACTGCCTTTTTCACCTTTGGATCTACTGGCAATAATACACCATTTTCTGCCATTTGTTTTCCATATATGAGATAATAACAATTACCTAATTCTAGTTCTGTCTTGAGAAAATATGTAGTATCACCTGTTCCCATAAACTTATATACTGCTGGACCTTTCCATCCTTCTCCTACAATAAACACATTTGAATTTTCAGGCTTCCTTCCAATTCCAAAATAGTCAAGTAATTGTGATTCGCTTAATTTTAAATTATTGGCTCGCTTTTCTATACTATTTGTATTATTTACTGTTTGATTTGCTGCCGTATTATTTGTTGTTTGCCCTCTTAGTGGTGTTGGAACCGCAACAATCATTATTCCAATAAGTGCTTTAGCAGCTAATTCGTTTACTACTGGAAATTTACGTTTTGTATTCATGTTATCACAATAGTATTAGGATATTCAAATATATATAACTAATAGTGCCAGAACTTAATGTTAGAATTGTCATAGCACAAAAATAGAGTTGGATTTGGAAAATAGGAAAAGGTTGAAGTAAAATTTTCTTAACATCTGTTTTTGACTAATACTTAGAGTTTTAATTTATTTTAAAAAAATTAAATGATAATCTTATTATTTTATTCGCATGTTTTGGGTTTCTGTATGAATGATCTGCACCATATATTTTTTCCAATTTCATGTTAGCATGTTTTTTGCACATTTTCATTGAATTCCCTATTGGGATTACATCATCTTTTGTCCCATGAATTATCAGTATTGGTTCTTTATGAAAAAATAAAATTTTATCGTCTAATTTTATATCAGTCAGGGATTTTATCTTGCTTAATTTTTTATCCTTCCATTTATTGATATTATTATTGCTTGAGATACCTATTGCAGGAGCAAATAACACCATTTTGTCTATTTTTTTATTCAGGTAAATTAGAGATAAACCTCCTCCAAAGCTTTTACCGATTATACCTATTTTATTGCAGCCCTTCTTCTTCAGAATAGATATCAATTCATCTATCTCGTTATGAAACATTTTGATAGTATATTCTCCTAGTTCTTTCTCTTTTTTCCAGCTTTCGTATCTTAAAAAGTAGAAGCCATTGTCCTTGAATTTTTCTGCAAGTAATTTCCACCTATCTGAAAGCCCATCTCCTGCTATCCCACTTATGAAAATTATACCATAATCAGATTTATTATTTGGCATGGCCAAATCTAGCTTTATTTGATTACCATTGACCATGATTTTGCCGTGCATGAATATTTTTGGTACTAAAGTTTAAATAATTCAACGAATCTAATTGCGTATATCTATAATTGCTATTATTTTTTTCAACCGTTCATCAGTTTCATTTGATTTTATTTTTTCTATAAGATTATCAGCAAATTCTGAATCAAATTTTCTCCATGTATTTATAGTAGCTACGATCAATGGATATATTATAACGGCTTTTATATTCGTTTTATCTTTTAGGCACTCTTCGTTTAATTTCTTATCTAAAAATTTGGTGAATTTGTTTATGGCCATGTCTTTTTCCTCATTAGATAGTACTTCTTTTGGAGCCACGTTATCACCAAAACCAAACTTGGCCCTTATACCGATCACTAAAGTCCTCATTGCAAAAAGTCCTAAAATTAAAGGATTAATTGTTTCATTATAAAGATCTTGGAGTTCATTACGGCTTTTTTCACCAAGTCGTAATTCCTCGGCAACAATGAGGTATTTTGGCAACTTTGAAAGGCTTGCCTGAATATCTGCAGAAATGACCATTCTCTTGATTCCATTATAATTATGAGCTGACTCTCTTCTAGCTTTGACTTCCTTTTCCAATTGTGAATATTTATCCTGTTTGATCTCTTTTGTATTGTTCAATTAACCACACGCTTATGCCCTTAGAATGCTCGTAACATTCTGCACTATGCTTTCCTTGTCCAGTCCAAAATGTTTCATTAAATCAGTTATAGAGCCTGTTGTCCCCAATTCGAATCCGTTTTCGAAAAGACCAGATGGCATTTTATTTCCTTTTACTAGCTCCCTGGTTATCGAGGTGCTTAGTATCAGAGGATTTCCATTATAGTATATGAAAAGCGGCTTACCCTGCACTATAAGTTCAGATATTCCGAAAAGTTCCTTAGGATTTATTACGTTCAAAACTCTAGCATTAATGCCGCTTGATTCAAGCATTTTTGCCGCACCAAATACCTCCCTTACCAGCATTCCGCTTGATACCATTGTTAGATCTGGAATATTGGACGTTATTGGTATCTCATAAAAGGGGCCTTTTCTAAATCCGCCGTAATCAAATGGAGTAAATGCCTTGTTCATTCTTACATAGGTAGGTCCATCGACATGCAAAGAATAGTTTAGTGCATAGGTAAAATCCAATCCTGATGCGGGTTCCAGCATTTTAATTCCAGGCATGGTAGTTACAATTCCCGGTTGCCCGGATGACTGATGCGTTGAACCATTCCTGGCGCCACTGATTCCTGCCTCAACTGAAATTAGCGTAACTTTGTCCTTTGATTGGGCAAGAACATTCATCTGATCGGCAAACCTATACAAAAACGCATCGCCGCATAATACAATTATTTCCGCATTTCTCTCCACAGTCCTTATGCCATGAACCATCCCCAGCAAATGCTGTTCTCTTATGCCCACATTGCAATATTTCAGATTTGGTATTGAAAATCCGCCTTCATAAACAAGGGGCCTTGGCGGATAATCTGCAGTCAAAACATATATGGGTGTTTTTTTCCCGTATTCGGAAAGCTTTGTTAAAAATTCGGTCAAGTAATGATATTGAAGTTTTTCCTCAGGCTGAAATGCTGCCTGTAACTCAGGAATAGGATTAACTTGCTGGATGAACGTATGATTGCTAGGTGCTATTGACTTGCATGGAATGCTGACTTTCAAGCCATCCATTGTTTGGGATAGCTCATTTATTGTGTCTTCTATTGGCATAAACTCCTGTGTAGTATCATCAGCAGAGCTATTGTGGAATACATGATAGCCCGTTCTATGTTCAATTGCGCCTCTTATGCCATTGCCTTTTATCGTATGTGCAATTATACATACAGGACCATTATGCGATTCATGAATCGCTTTTTTATATGAGTTGTATACTTCTCTTAAATCATGGCCGTTGCCTATTTCCAGAACTTTCCATCCATATCCCTTCCAAACTGTGCTTAGATCTGCAGCATCTACGGTTTTTGTGCTTGTGGAAAGCTGTTTCTTGTTCTTGTCTATTATTACTATTAAATTATCCAATTTCAAGTTAGCAGCATGTCTTGCCGCCTCTGAAATATTTCCTTCCTGTTCCTCCCCGTCTCCCAAAAAGCAGAAAATCCTGTTCTTGAGCTTTCTTTCTTTAAATGAATATCTTGCACCTACAGCATAGGATAGAAGCATGCCCAGGCTTCCGCTGGGAGTTAGGTCAACTCCGGGAGTTGTGTTCATGTCCTCATGTCCCTGCAATCTTGTGCCATATTCCCTGTAATGGCTCATTTCATCCTCATTCATCCAACCCAGCATCGAGAATAGGTTGTATCTCAGCGGGCCGACATGCCCCCTCACAAGCACGTAATCCCTATCAGGATTCCTGGGGTTTTTGCTGTCGATATTTAATATGTCAGTAAAGTATAGTGCTGAGAATAATTCAGTGCTGGAGCAGCACGCACCAAGATGGCCAGTCTGTGCATTCTGAATGGTTTTTAGCATATTCAACTTCAATTTTGAATTGAGAGCATTTAGATTTTCGAAATCAACAGCATCTTGCTTGTTTCTCAGGGATTGCATAATAGCATTAGGTATTGACAAAGTTGCCACGGTATCACCGCTAATACGGTGTGTAACCTTGTATATATACATTAGGGATAAAGTATATATATTATAGATATATAGTATATCCATATGGAAAAGCACATATTCAAATTCGGAAGCGGCAGCAATGCAATCATACTTCCGAAGAAATGGATCGAAAAAAATAAATTAAAAAGCTCTGATACAGTATTTCTAAGCGAGAACAACAGAGGCGAATTGGTTTTGTCATCGAAACTAATGCCCAATAAAACTTTCGTAAAAATAATAGACAAATCCACTGACTGGAAACTTCTTTCTAGATTTGTCGGACTTTATTACATAAACGGAATAACCAAGCTTACAATACGCTCAAAGGACACGCTTACGGAAAAGCAGGTATCCGAGATACAAAAGCAGATACGGAACGAGTGTCCAGGTTTCGAGATAATAAACCAGTCGAACAATGAGATACAGATAGAGGATTTTACCAGCATAAGGGACATAGACATAGATAAAATCTTGTCGCGAATCAGATCTTTGATACTCCAGGAATTCGTTGACGTGAAGCTGAAAAATCTTAATGCAGTAGTTCAAATTGAGGAGCTTGTTGACAGGTTCTACATGCTTGCGATAAGGTACATCAACATCGTGCAGCCAAGCGACATGATAAAGTATTACAAGACCGTAATTTTATTTGATAATATAGCAGACAATCTCCTGGCCGTTGTTCCATCAATGAACAAAATCAACATGGACATAATAGACAAGCTTAGTGAGATTTTTGAAAAATCAGACAAGGGATTCCGCGGCGACCAGAAAACCATAGTGGAAATAGCTGCAGCAAAAAATGATCTGAAAGCGCAGATAGACAAATTGAAAGTGGAGAAACTTTATAAGAGATTATTGAGGGAAATAGCAAAATATTCATCGCAAATAGCGGAATTCGGCCTTCTGGAAAAGGATAAGTCGCTAGAGATATTCTGATAGTTTGTAGAATATTTTTATGCTCGTGTCTTCATCCATTATCAGATTCATTTTGAGCGCCTCTTCCGGAGTCACCCATCTGAAGTCCTTGTGCTCTTTCGGATTAATTTTAACTATTACATTAGGAGGGCATACTGCAGAGCACATATGATATACGAAATCATATTCCGGATAACGCACGAATGTCTTTCCCCAATATTTGAATTTTTCTCTAGGAATAAGAACGCCCGTTTCCTCAGATAATTCCCTTGCAGTGGCATCAATAAGATCCTCACTTTTCTCCATTTTTCCTGCAGGAGCTCCCCAGGTATTTCCCTCGCTCTTGTTGTCGCACCTGTGAAGGATTAGAAATTTACCTTCATATTCAAGAAAGCAGCTCACAATATCGAACCTGGGATTGAAGTCCCTGGGTTCGCTTAGAAACATCATAAAAATACTGTATCGCTTTCATTATAAGAAGTTATTGCTTAGTTTGCAGAACTGCATTTTTATAATTATTATCCAGATATCTGCTCAAGGCTGCGCCCTGATGCTGTTGGTCCCGCAAGAGCGAGAAAACCTGCAATCAATCCTGTTGTGCCTATTGCAACAAATCCGAACGCGAACCCAAACTGCATTACAAGTATTGGAAGCGCTAGTGCACCGATTACACCACCCATATGTCCTATACCATCGCTCAATGCAAATCCGGATGCCCTTGACTTTGTGGGATAGCTTTCCGCAGTAAATGTATAGGCAATCTGCAGGAATAATCCCAATGAGAACGATGCAAGGAAGGAGCCTAGCATTATTATTCCTGAGCTGGCCAGCGAGCCTATGAGCGCCATCCCCGCAAACCATATGAGTGTGCAAGACAGGATAAGCCACTTCCTCTCGAACTTGTCCGCTAGCAAAAGCATAATCAATGCACCAACTGGATAGCCTATTGCACCAACAGCAAGGAAGAGTATCGAATTGGCTATGGTTATACTGTGCGTTGAAAGCAATGTAGCAGCATCGCCAAGGAAGCCGTAGTTGCCTATGTACCAGAAGAACCATATTGAAACAAACAGCGCAAGCCTTGATCTGTATTCGTTTTTGCTTAATGAAACTTTCTGCTTTACATTTTTCATCACAGCAGTTGCCGATTTCTTTAGCTTGATGCCTTTCATCTTCACAAATTGCTCCATTCTCGACACAATGCTTTCCGCTTCCTCGTATCTTCCGTTTTCCACAAGCCATCTTGGCGACTCAACGAGCTGGGACATTACAACAACTGCAATTGCGGCTATTATGCCACCTATTACAAATAGTAATCGCCATCCTATGACAAAATTAGGCACAAGTGCAAGAGCAACGAATGGAGTTATTGCCTGACCTACTATGCCTATCAGAAACGTCATTACTGACATCCTTCCCCTTTTTCCAGAAGGTGAAAGCTCCCCTATGTATGTTGATACAAGATTAAGATCTGCACCTACTCCCATGCCAGTTACAAATCTCCATATTGAAAGTGTTATTATTCCAGTGGCTAACGCATCGCCGAATGATCCTATAGCAATCAATACCATGGTAAGCAGAAGTGTTTTCAATCGCCCATGCTTGTCCGCTAATCTTCCAATGGTGTATGAGCCAATTATATATCCGATAAGTCCGACAGCCAATGCAACGAAAAGGCTTTCAGATCCAGTGAGATGGAATTGAACTGCTATTGCAGGCATCGCAAAGCCAATATCTGCAATGTCAAAGAATGCAAAGAAATAACCAAGGCCTATTATCGCTATGAACGATGCAGGAAATGCCCAGATAGGTATCCTGTCCATTCTGTCTAGTATTTCCTTCTTTTTATTAGAATCATATTTTGCCATAATGATCCATTTGCCAAGAACCCTTCTGAACACATAATTATAATTGTTTTGGTAAAGATAAATGTTCAAATTTAGGGCTCCCCAACTTCAATGAGGGATATAGCTAACTCCAAAAAACTAGACTTCATTTAAAAGTTTTTTTACATATCTATAGGCTAACGTTAAAAAACTAGACCCCTAAAGGGTTATTTTGATGACCTTTTGCCCTACAGGGAAAAACTGGACTTCCTAGAGTTATTTGGTAATTTAGTGGTTGTTTCCTTGACCTTTTTGAGTGTTTTGTACTTTTTATTAGAGTAGAACTTGGTTGTTTCCTTGACCTTTTTGAGTAGAGGTGTACT
>JBEKES010000015.1:0-18843 GCA_050013715.1 Candidatus Micrarchaeaceae archaeon | reverse complement strand
ATTATCCAATCTGCAAATCAGAATCTTCCTGCTTCTTCAGAGGCAAACGTAGTTCTATACGCTTGGTATACTGCACCAGGAAATTCACATCCGGTAGCATGGGCAGGAACATCTAACTATAATTTTATTAATGAGGTAGCATTAGGTGGCACAATAGAACCATCATATTATTATGTTTTTGGAGATTATTTTGGAAATGTTGATGGATATATCCAAATGAATTATTCAACTACATATTCATTTGTTGGAACCTTTAATTCGCAGCAATATATGTGCTTAGGCATTTACCAATGTGCAGGAAATGGTGGTTCTTTTGCTTCAACTTTCAATACTATATGGATACGGGCAAGAAATATACCTGCAGTGGATGGGGTGCTTCCAGCAACAACATACGGAACAATACAAACTGTTCCTGCAACCCCAACACTAGAATTAATAAATACTAGTATAGACCAAGGCCAATCAATATTATTTACAGCGTCCTTTCTTGAAGGAGGAACACCTCCATACACCTATAACTACATGATAGTAAATACAATAACTGGTGCAACAGTTGCAAATATGCTGTTTACTGGTAATACTTATACTTCAAATTCATGGTTTTGGACGCCAATCACAAACCTATATGCCAATACAATAAAAGCGAATGTGATAGTGACAGACGTGAATCTACATGCGGCAAACTCAATCTATACTCCTATAGGCTACAATTCGGCACCCATTCTAACAATCACCCCTTCAAATACACTTTTACAGCAAGGCATGCCTGAGGAATTCACTATAACTATCAATGGCGGAACAGGGCCATTCAATCTTAACCTGAGTCGATATCCAACAAGTTGGACACCTACAAATACGTACCCTACTATTATATCAAATCAGAGCTGCACATCTTCAAAGGACGAGTATGTCTACTGCATAGGTGGCTGGAATGGCATATCAGGAACTGCAACAAATGCAGTATATTACGCACCTATTCTTTCCAATGGCATTTTAGGCACATGGTCCCCAACAAACTCATATTCTACAAATATAATCAATGAAAGCTGCGTACCGTCCAATGGCTATATCTACTGTATAGGTGGCAATGACTACAATAATGTCAGTTTAGCAAGTGGAATGGCTCCTGCAGCATCATCTCTAATATACTCCGCCAAAATATTTTCCAATGGTGCTCTAGGTTCATGGACACAGACATCCAATCAATATCCTACAAGGATCGCCAACGAAAGCTGCGTTCCATCAAATAGCTACATCTACTGCATAGGTGGCTGGGACGATGTTGCAGCCTCTCAAACTGCAAATGTCGAATATGCTCAAGTGCTGTCGGATGGGAATACTGGTGCGTGGACAATCTCACCTGATAATAGCTATCCAGGACCCATAGACCTTGAAAGTTGCGTTGCATCGAATGGTTACATATACTGCATAGGAGGACTTGCAAAAGTTTGTGGATTTCATGGTTGCACGAATAATCCAACAGCTGCTGTAAATTACGCTCAAGTACCCTCAAATGGCGGCGACATAGGTGCATGGCAATCTACAAACTCATATCCTATTAATATAGGAGGACTTTACAACGAAAGCTGCAATGCGTTGAGTATTTATATATATTGCCAACCTAGCGGAGGTGAACCTATTAGTGAAGTTACTGAAATCCTATCTGGAGGTAATGGAGTTTCCCAATGGCTTCAAGCAAACACACTACCATTTGATACATCTTTAAGTAGCTGTGCAGCATCCAGTACTATTATTTATTGCATAGGCGGAGGAAGCAATAGCGTTGAATATAGAGGTTCTTTATTAGATTCTAACAGCATTTCCTCACCTGGTGGGGATGCTTTACTGACTTACATTCTATTACAAGCTGGAACCCAATCTTATACTGTAAATGCTACAGATGCTGGAACAACAACACCATTCAACATATCTGCACAGAATACAATACTTGTTTATCCGCCTTTAAATGTAAGTATCAGCCCATTATCAAATACAATAATTTTTGGTAATGCACAAACACTTACTGCTACAGTAACTGGAGGCACAAGTCCTTATACTTATAATTGGCAAGTTTTCAATACTCTTGGAATTGCTTTTAACGGACTATATTCTTCAAATTCATATGCACAAAACACATTCAATTTCTTGCCGCTTACTTTAGGTAATTACTATGCAAATGTGATGGTAACTGATTTCTATTCTTTAACTGCCAATTCTGTAAACTCTATCATAGACGTAGTTACCACTACTACATCGATAAGCACCTCGACCACAACAACAGTTGGCGGAGGAGGTGGAGGAGGAGGTGGCGGAGGCGGAAGCACAGGCGGTGGCGGAGGAGGAGGTGGCGGAGGCTCCTCAAAACCCGTAATTAATCAAACATATGATGGTTATGCAATATCTAATATTGCCGCGCTTAATTCATTCAATGTAACTGTAAACAATGTTACATTTAATATTGTAGATAATTTTGTAACTCCTACAAGCACTGGCATAACTGTAAACTATACAAAATCATTGACCCTTCAATTGAATCAACCTGTTCAATTAAGTCCAAACTACTATATAGAACTCCTTAATATCTCATATCTGCCAATTGAGCAGACAGTTCTTCTCAATATTTACACAACGCTTAACATAACTGCAAATGCAACTGTAAATTCAACAACCAATTTATCAATAGGCATTCCAAATATCTACAAAAACAAAATAATTATTAAAAATGCAACAAACACTCCGTCATTGCCCTCATTTTACGATAGAATTGCGATACTGAATATCAGTTCAAATGCAACGTCAATAACAAACGTCTCGGTGAAATTTTATTATTTGTGTAGCACAAATGCGTCTAGCATTAGGATGTTTACACTGCAGAACAGTTCTTGGCTACCCTTTAATACTTTTGATATAAATAAAAATAACTGTTCGATATCATTCATTACCTCTGCAGATCCAATAATTGCAATTACGGAATATCAGCTGCAAAATACATCCACAAGATCCACAACAACTACAATAACTACAGTTCAAACAACTGCAACAACAGTAACAACATCAATAATACAAGTCACCAAAGGACAGAATTATTCGATATATTATGTATTGGTCTCATTGGCACTTCTGATTTTTATAATAGTTGCAATAATACTCGTAATCAACAGAAGAATGAAGGAAATGGAAAAGGAAGAGGAGAAGGAACTACTTAAATATAAAAAATAAAATTAAATATCTATTACTTTTTTCTTTTTCATTGTTGTTTCCAGCGCGTTTTTCATCGATGCATCTTTCCATAACTTTGCTATTATCTGTGGGGTGCTTTTGGTTGCAGGATTTTTAGCTGCTATTGAGCAAACGTCCCTGTAGCTTCTTATCGATATGTCGAAAGTCCCTATGGTTTTTGCAACGTTTATTATCTCCTGCTTATCCAATCCGATAAGCGGCCTCATTATGAATTGCTTTATCGAATATTCCGATGCCTTCAGATTGCTCAATGTCTGCGAAGCAACTTGTCCGAGACTCTCACCGCTTACTATGCAATCGGCATCTTCCTTTAATGCTATCTGCTCCGCAAGCTTGTAAAGAAAGAATTTGAAAAGCACCAATTCATATTTTTTAGGCATCTTCATTGCAGATGCCTGGAAAACATGCCCTGGAATATAATATATTTTCGAATTGCACGAATAATTTGAAAGCAATTCTGTAAGATCCTTAATCTTTGAAAGCTTCTCGTCGTTGTTGCTGTTGAATGCGTGGACATGCATATATATGGGGTTCAATCCGCGCTTCATCGCATAATATGAAGCAACCGGAGAATCTATGCCTCCTGAAAGGAGAATTACTGCATTGCCCGAAGTACCCACTGGAAGTCCCTTTGGCCCCTGTATTTTCTCTTTGTACAAAAATGCATTGTTCCTGGCAATGTTTATGAACAAATCCTTTTCAGAATCCTTGTCTATTTCAAATTTTAGCTTCTTTGAATTTTTGATGAAGTAGCTTACTATGTCAGAGGAATCGAAATCCAAATTCTTCATGGACCTGTGGGGAACTATGCGCACAGTTTCTTTTTTGGTCAATAGCTTGTTGGATGTTTTGAGTATCTCATCTAGTTTGTTGTCGCAGGTTACTACTGGTGCGAACCAGCTAATACCGAAAACACTTGAAAGGCTCTTCTCGATGCTTTCTAGGTTTGATTTTTTGTCAAGAACAATTAGAAATCTGTCCCTAAGGTTCTCGATTTTTAGGTAATCTTCGTCTTTTAGAGCATATTTGATATTGGAATAAAGCCTCTGGACAAAGGTGTGCCTGTTCCTTCCCTTAAGCCACAGTTCGCCGAAATGGACTATTATTCCTTCATATTTTACCATGAATACCAACAAAAAGCAATATAAATATCTAGTTCCTATTATTTAAGTTATATGTATATAATTACATAACGCAAGTGTTCCAATGAGCATTACAAGCAAATTGAAGAAATTCATAGATGATTCAAGGCACGTCATAAGCATAAGCTACAAGCCAACGCGTGAGGAATACAACAGAAGCGCACGATTGATAATATTCGGCATATTGCTCATAGGCACAATAGGCTTCATAATTGCAATAATAATCTCGCTTATAATAACTGGCTCATTGTCACTGATATGATGGAAATAGAAATAGACTTCACCAAGTCTGCACAGGATAACGCAAACAACTACTTCAACAAATCAAAGAAACTTCTCCAGAAGAAAGAGGGCTCTGAAAAAGCAATAAAAGACCTGGAGAAGAAGCTATCAAAAATGCACACAATAGAGAAGAAACCAGACAGGAAAATAATAAAATCAGCAAAGCAGGAATGGTACGAGAAATTCCACTGGTTCTGCACTAGCAATAATCTGCTTGCAATAGGCGGCAGGGATGCACACCAGAATGAACTGATAAACTCAAAACATTTTGATGACAATGACCTGTTTTTCCATGCTGACATATTTGGTGCTTCTGTAGTTATATTGAAAGAAGGTGCAAATGCAGGAAATGAAATAAAGGAAGAAGTGGCAGCGTTTGCAGCATGCTATTCCAGTGCATGGAAAGAGGGCATGCACAGCGTGGATGTATATGCAATGCGAAGAAATCAGGTAAGCAAATCCAGCAGCAAAGGCTCATTGGGAACAGGGAGCTTTTTGATGACAGGTGAGCGTGAATGGTATAGAAATGTTGCATTATCTTTGGTAATGTTCATAAAAGATGACAAGTTGAATACAGTACCGTCTGTTTCATATCAAAAAATAGGAAATGATAAGCTATTGCACGTGAAGATAGCAATAGGCAACTTCAAAAAATCGGATGCTGCAAAAAAGGTCTCGTCAAAACTTAGTTACTCTGACATGGATACGATAATGAGGCAGCTTCCTGTGGGGAATTTCCGAATAGAATGATCATTTTTGATACTTGCTTGTTTCCCCTTTTTATTGAAATTTATTTTCCTATTCAATCATATTTATAATCTTTTGTATTCAATAATAATAAATGTGAGTCTATGAACAAGCAAATAATAATCGGCTTGATTCTTTCAATGTCAGTTTTGACATTAGCAGGTGCAGTAACATACACAAATTCAAATCTAGCTGTGGTACCTTCGCAGTGTCCGCAGAACCAGTGTCCGATATTACATCCAATAAATGTGACCTACTACAATCAGTCAGGTGCAAGTGTGAAGATAATTGAAAATGGAAGTTCGATATATATTCAGGTATTGAATAATTCACAGCCAAATCCAACAGAAGAAATTTTCAATCTGACAAATTCGACATCGTCAGTGAATATAACTACACCATAAAATATCAAAGCACTGCATTCGTATCAATATCATAAAAACTGATATTTTTATCAGCGTTATCGTTGATATTGATATTTTTTCTTTTTTACAATCGATATATAAAGCATAAGCTTTCAGCAATTGCGCCTGTTAAACTACTAGTCGCAGTTGACCGAACTTTGCTATATCTACATTAAATCTATTAATGTTATCTTGTTATTTAGATATCTGGCTTTCGTACTCTTCATCTTCAAGTTCTATTCTCTTCATCCTTCTAATCATTACTCTGTCTGTACTGGCTTTAAGTCTGGCGTGTTCTTCTGGATCAAGAACACTTTCCAATTCCTTTAAAATCATACTAAGCCAATACCCCTGAATACTATAATTGTCACAACAAAATATACGTGCCATTTTAAATGCACTTAAGAGTTTGGCTTTACCAAGTATCCTAATATCGTCAATAGCTAATTCAGTGGCATTCTTGTAGTGATGTGCTTCAAATGTGCTCTGAGCTCCTAATTTCATTAACTCATCATAAGTAACTTCAATAATTTTCCTTACTTCAGTGTTTGTATCACCATGATATTGATCCTTGAGATCTCTGGCAATTTCATAGTCTGTCCTATTCTTATTATTCATTAATGTTCTAAACACCTCTAATGGTGGAAATGTGGTAGTCTTAGTACTATCTTTTCTGATACAAGGAAAGTTTGTACTGCAACCTGTGATGGCTGCCGCATTTTGCCTACGTTTAGATTTTGATTCTTTACGAGCCATTTTATCACTAACCCTATAATTTAATCTCTTATTATCTTAATATATAAATCTTCCTTAGCGCAGAGAAAGATTTGAAATCTCGAAGCTTTTAGAGAACCAGAAGCCTGAGTTGCTCTATATTTTTGAAATCATTATCTCTTGTGACTAACAACTCATCATTTGCTATTGCTATTGCTGCTATCAGAATATCAAGTTCGTTTATCATCTTACCTTTCTTTTTTAAATCTTTGAATATTCTAGCAGATCTCTCTGCAGCACGTTCTTCAAAATCATAGATTTCCATTGTATTAAGAAGAAATTTTACATCTTCCTCCTTTGGTGCTTTTAATAGTTCATATTTACTTATAACAGACGTGAAGGACCTTTCATTTAATTGCTTTAAATTACTTTTTATCGTGCTATTGCCATCTAGGATGTCTATCAATATACTTGTGTCAAGCAACATCAAAAAACCTTGGTTTTGCCTTCTTCCTGCTTCTTGAAATTTCCTCTTGGAATTTTTTACCCTCTTCTTTGGTCCATACACCAGAATACTTTAAAATTTCATTTATGTCTCCTTTCAAATTAGACCTCTCCAGCAATTCGTTTATCTGCTTTGAGAAAGATTTATTCTTTTTCAATTTCTTTAATTTATCATAGACTTCATTTGTGAGGGATATTATTTTCGTCATAGTATATATATGCACATACATATATAAAAAGCTTTGTAGTAGATCATCAGAAATTCGATCCTAAATTAGGAACAGATTTTAACTTTTTATTCTATAAAAGTTAAATGCAGGGAGAGAGATTTGAACTCTCGAACCCGCTAAGGGACTGAGCCCTGAACCCAGCGCATTTGGCCAAGCTTTGCTATCCCTGCATTAAATCTATTAATGTTGTTTTGTTATTTAATAGGATATTGTTAATAGGTATTTGTGATTTACTGGCCGATAAGAGCAAAATAAGCGTTCTAGTTGCAACCGCAGTGGGACTTGGTGCAATAATAGGCGCTGGCATATTCGTACTTAGCGGAACGGCAATAGCTCTTGCCGGGCGCAATGCGCTCATTGCATTTATAATTGTAGGGATAGTTGCGCTCATAGTCGGACTCGAGCTGGGAGAGCTGGGTTCACTTATGCCCAATGTGAAAGGTGCATCCTATTCCTATACATACAAGGCATTCGGCAGCGAGCTCGGCTTCATTACAGGAATACTTCTCTATTTCAGCTATGCAACTTCCATATCCGTAGTTGCGCTGGGCTTCGGCTCGTACCTTGCCAGCACCATAGGCATAACGGCAGCATTTTATCCCATAGCATTTGCAATAGGGTTGATCTTTGTACTTGCGTTGGTCAACATAATGGGCATGAGAAAAGCGGCCAGAGCAGATTCCGTGCTCGTAATAGTAAAGATTGGAATTCTTGTAATCTTCGTTGCGTTTGTCATATTCGTCGTTGCAAGTGCAAAGCAACCATTCTTTACGAATTTTTCAAGCGTGCAGCCGGCTTCTAACGGACTTGGCGCAATATTTGCCGCAAGCGTTGTAATATTCTTCGCCTATTCCGGCTTCCAGTCAATAGCTACATTTACCAGGAAAGTCAAGGGAGGAGCCGCAGGTGCTGCCAAAGCAATACTATATTCAATTGTTATAAGCATAATCCTTTACTCGCTTATTGTATTTGTGCTTCTGTTGTTGCATCCTGCATCGAGCTATACGATTTCAGGTGATCCTCTCTCCAGCGCTTTGAAAAGCGCCAATGCTCCCATATGGCTGTTCCTGCTGGTAGGCGTGGGCGCATTGATCGCAACTGCATCTGCAACATTAACTGACATACTAAGCTCCTCAAGAATGGTCTATCAAATAAGTGCTGATGGCCTACTCCCCAAAATCACAAGGGAATACAACAAGAAGCGCGACGTTGCCATCAACGGGATTATATTATCGGCAGTAATCGGAATCATAATGCTTTTTGCAGGTAACATATACGTAATAGCAGCAATAAGCAACTTCGGTTTGCTGTTCTCTTATCTAATGTCAAGCTTTGCGGTGCTTCATTTCAGGAGCAGGAAGAAGGCGAACCCAAGCTTCAAAACTCCTTTCTATCCTTACCTTCCGCTTATTGCAATAGTTGCGCTCATGGCATTCCTCATCGGGCTCCCAAAAGAGGCATTACTGATTGGAATGATACTTATTATATCATTGATAATCATATACTATGCATTGAGAGAGATTGAAGACAAGAAAGTCATAAGGATAAAGCTCTTCAAATAAAGTGATATCATGTTAATAGGAATTGTCGGTGCACCAAACAAGGGGAAGAGTACACTTTTTTCCGCACTTACGCTAAATGAAGTTGACATAGCAGATTATCCTTTCACTACAATAAACCCTAATCTTGGCGTGACCTATGCAACAAAGGAATGTGCTGAGAAAGATCTAGGTGTGAAATGCAATGCAAGGAATTCCCTATGTATAAACGGGCTAAGGCAGATTCCTATAAATATCGTGGATGTTGCCGGACTTGTGGAAGGTGCCCATGAAGGAAAAGGCAGAGGAAACCAATTCCTGAATGATCTTGCAGGTGCCGATGCGCTTGTTCTTGTTGTCGATGCAAGCGGCAAAACCGATTCCAATGGAAATTCCTGCGAGTCGTGCAATCCTGAAGATGACGTAAACGTAGTAAGGAACGAACTTGTGGAATGGATTTCATCAATAGTAAAAAAACACATGTCTCAACTGTCAAAAAGAGCAGATGGAATAAATGCTCTTGCAGAGATTCTTACTGGCTTGAAAATCAGCAAGGAGGAAATAAAGGAAGTAATATACAATTCAAGCCTTTCAGAAGTGAAGATAACCTGGTCCAAATCGGAACTGAAAAGATTCTCTGAGGAAATACTCAAAAAAAGCAAGCCAATGCTTATAGTTGCAAACAAGTGCGATGCGAAAAGCTCCGATAAGAATTTAATTGAATTGAAGTCAAAATTCGGTTCAGATAATGTGATTGGCATATCTGCTGCAATAGAGCTCGCACTAAGGAAAGCAGACAAGCAACAATTAATAGAATACATTCCAGGTTCCAATACCTTCAAAATAATCAACGAAAATATGACGAAAGAGCAAATAAACGCGCTCAATTACATGCTTGAGTTTATTAAAAAAAGCAACAATTCGCAGAGCATTTCAAACAAAGTAATTTTCGGGCTTCTCGATAATATAGTCGTGTATCCTGTAGAAGATGAGAATAAGTATACTGATCATTTTGGCAATGTTCTGCCTGATGCAGTTCTCATGAAAAAGGGCTCTACGGCTCTGGATCTTGCAGGAACGATACACACTGATATTGCAAAAAACATGCTCTATGCAGTTGATGCGAGAAACAAGAAAAGACTGAGCAAGGACTATGTGCTCAAGGACAACGACGTAATAAGGATAGTAAGCGCTGCGAAATAATGATTATACTTCATGCCTTGTGAGCGAGATAAGCGCGAACAGCGGCATTATTACTATCAGAATAAGAACAGGTATTGCTATCAAGTATTCTATGAATGTCATCATGTTAAGAGTTGCAAGAGTTCCTGAATTCTGCATGGTCATTATTATGTAGATTATGAATATTGCTATTACGTAGACTATTGCGCAGTAAATTGCATTCACGAAGCCCTTTACCATTACGTTAAGCTTGCCGACACCAGAATTGCTTACCCTATCTCCAACCCATAATGATATTACTAAGGGCAGAATAAAGATTCCAGGAATATAGAGCAGGCCTCCTGCAACTGCTGCAAGGTAAACGTTCAATCCCGTATGTCCGTATATCTTTGCAAATGGTATTACCACTAATTCTATCAAAGTGGCAAGAATAAGCAATCCTATCCAGAGTGACAAAGGCTCTCCAAGGCTTACGGGCGTCTGCTTTACCTTTGGCTTAGATGCAATTTCCTCTGTCTTGTCCCGTTTGTAAAAACTGTCGTAGCCCAAATAAGCACCATGATTATAAACATAAAGAAGCAAAGATATTAAAGTCTTTTATGAAATAATAGTATTGGTATTTATGCCAGGACTATTCACTCCGCAAAGCTCAGCTGGGGTAACAAGCTTCTACGACGCGCCAAGCAAGGGGCCAAAGATAAACCCAAAGCTGATATTGGTAGTAGTAATAGCATTCACGATAGTGATACTCGTAGCTGATCACTTCCTCTTTGTATAAAATTAATTACATAATAACTAGGCGAAGTGAATTTGAAGAACAAAAATTCCAAATTGCTTGTCTTTGTTGTATTGGCAATAATAATTATAATATTTGTTGCTGTGCTGTTATACAAAAACAGTACAGAATCATTATCTAAGGGAAAAACAACTTACAACATAAATGTTTCAAGTACTTATACCATACCTACCTCAACCACTTTCTATACTACTATAGCACCTAGCGGCAATGCATCCTATGGCAACATCTGCTCTTCAGATTGGCTTCAACCACAAAACTACACAAATAATGGAGGTGGTCCTAACGGTATTTACCTAAGTGAACAGGAAGCCAAGTTAATTCTTGGTATAAATGGTACCTATTGTGCTACTGGTGAAAATAATGGTGCTAATGTCATAAAATATCTCAAAGAAGAATCTAATTATAACCAAATTTATGGTGCTCTCAATCTGACTGGTGTCTGGGTAGTTTCCTATAATAAGAATCAAAGTTACAATATTTATGAGCTAATATTTCAATCTTCTACTCCAGAAATCAGTTTTAAAAATTACACAAACTCAAGGAACTTTACGAATGCAACATCAAATGGCATGACATACTCATTTTATAACTATACAAATACGATTAAAGGTATTAAATTTACTGCGATTTTTGGATTAAAAGGCAATTATTTTGTATCAGCAGGTGTTATGGGTAACTCCTCAGAATCAAAAATAGCGTATATTATCTCAAATGATTTGCAATAATAATCTGTTTGAAGAAGGAATCATACCTAATTATGCTGCTCTGAATATGTCTCTTCTTACTTCTGTGACATCTCCACTTTCCGAAAGCACGTATAATATTGTCCTTACTCCATCCTCTTCAAGGCTCATCTCCTTTGCTATGTCTTCCACGTCCATATTCTTCTGGTCAATTAGCTTCAGTATTTTTGCCGCGTGCTTGTTAATGAATCCTCTAAGTCCTATATAGAACTTCTTGTTGAATGCCCTTGTTCCAACAACAAGACCTTGTCTTATGCTTTCTTCCAGTGCAGATGAAACCATTGATGCCTCCGCCTCGTTGTTTAGGACAACAAAGCCCTTCGATTCAAGAATATCAACATAAGCATCATTCTCGTTGAGCTTGCTCTCCCATGCTCTCTGCCCTCCTATCCTTGTATTTGCCTGCATGATCTGCTGAGTCTTTGATTTCGATTGATTTGGTTGAGCAGCTGATGGTTGCGGATTTGCCATGTTCTTTCTGTAAAGGAAATTATCATACACACTTTTCTGTATTCCGTACTTCATTTCCTTTTCGCCCGCTTTCTTGAATAATGAAACCATACCTTTCTTTATAAGCGTTTGAAGTATTTCTTTCTCGCTTGTATTGAGTATTGTATTCACTTTGGTGCTTGTCCTTTCGTTGTATCGCAATGTATCAAGCTTCTTTAAAACTGCAAGCTCTCTAGGATCAATTGTCATTCCTCCTTTTGTTGAAGGTACAACAGCTGCCCTATAGCTTGGTTTTGGCTCTTCTGCTTTTCCCTTGGTAAGCAGATTAACAAGGTCATTCTTCTTTGCAACTATGTATGTATTCTCGCCGTATTTTAGAAAGTCAAGATCGTCTCCATCCTTTATGCCAAGTGCATCTATGACGTCATATGGTATTGTCACTATAAGCTTGTTAGTTTTTGATTTGTAAACTTTTGGCATCTCATTACCTGATAAATCTATAATAAGTATTCTTATTATATTATAGCATAGAAGGCTTAAAATAGTTTTGAATTACGATTATAAAATGATTGCATGAATGTCAAGATAAGAAATATGAATTTGAAAGATGTAGGGGCAGTTTACAGATTAGGCATAAAAACAGAAGAATTCTACTCTTCAGATGATTATGGCACTTGGTATCCGAAAGATGCACTGGAGGAGTGGCTGAAATACAAAAAAGACGACGTATTGCTTGTTGCTGAATCAAATAATAAAGTTGTCGGTTTCGCACTTACGTATGTACATTTCAAAAAATGGGCACTGTTGGATAGTGCCGCGGTATTACCTAAGTATCGTAAAAAAGGAATAGGTAATCAGCTTATGGATCAAACTTTGGCTAGATTAAAAAAGATAGGCGTAGTATATGCCCAAGGTTTCATAAGAAACAATAACAAACAAATGTTAAAATACATTAAGAAATTTGGCTTTGAGATAGGGAATAATTTCTATGTAGTAGATAGATTATTCGAGGAAAATTTCAAAAGGTAAGAAAATGTCAAATTCAAGTTATTTAAAAGTAAAATCTGAAATCTGCGCAGGTCTAGCCAATGCAATTAAAGAATCTGGTTATAAGACCGAAAATCTGGAAAACAGTGTTGACTTCTCGAAGGCGTTTGGTGATATCTCATCTTCCATATCATTCAGACTGGCAAAGCTGCACAACAAGGATCCAAATTTGATTGCAAATGAGATAAAGGGAAAAATTGGAAAAATAGAATGCGTTGAAAAAATAACAGTTGAAAAAGGTTTTATAAATTTCCATCTCGATAAAAATGAATTCAGCAGAAATGTTCTTGATATGTCAATTACTGGAAAAGATAATAAATTATCAGAGATTGGTAAAAACGAAAAAGTGATAATAGAATATACAAGCGCAAATCCGATACATCCTTTGCATGTTGGTCAGTTAAGAAATGCGCTTCTTGGTGATTCTATATCCAAAATATGTGAGGCATGCAACTACAAAGTCGAACGCGAGGATTACATAGATGATTTCGGACTCCAGATGGTGCAGGCAATGTGGGGATACCTGAACCTTGCAGAACAAATGCCGGAAATAAACGATAAGAAATTCGATCACAGACTTGGCAAACTTTATGTGGCTGCAAACAAGCACATGGAGCTTCATGACATAAAGACGGAGCTTTCAGCCTTAACGCAACTGATAGAGCAGGATGGAACCTACGAATCGAAAATAACAAGGGAAGTAGCTGAGGGATGTGTCAGGGCCCAGTACGAGACGCTTTTCAACTACAAAATATATCATGATGTGATGGTATGGGAAAGCGACATTGTAAAGGACAAAATCTTTGAAAGTGCAATGCACATGCTTTTGCAGTCAGGATTCATAGAAAAGGCAAAAGATGGTGAATACAAAGACTGCATTGTAATGGATTTGAATAAGATCAAGAATATACCAAAAGAATTCCAGGGCTTGAAGGAAAGTACAAAAGTTCTTGTAAGAAGCAATGGTGCACCTACATACGTTGCAAAAGACATAGCCTTCCACATGTGGAAATTAGGGGTATTGGACCACCAATTCAAATACATCAAGTTCATGGAAAAACAGGACAACGGATTGCCGCTTTACAGCACTTCGCAAACCGGAGCAAAGATGGACTTCGGAAACATGCAGCGCGCAATAAACATAATAGACAACAGGCAGAGCCATCCACAGGAAATGCTTAAGCTCGCATTCAGAGGCATGGGCAAGGACGATGTAGCTAATAACATAATACATCTTGCCTATGGAAGAGTGGAGCTTGAGGAAGGGGCACTTGCAGGAAGGAAGGGAACATGGATAGGCAACACTGCCGATGATGTGCTTGAAGAAGCGATTACAAAGGCAAGAACCTTGATAGGCTCAAAGTTGAAACTAACTCCAGAAGAACAGAAGAAAGTTTCAGAGGCTGTGGCGCTAAGCGCGATAAAATTCGAGTTCCTTAAAGTTGCACCCGAGAAGAATATGACCTTCTCATGGGAATGGGCACTCAGCTTCGAAGGCAATTCAGGCCCGTATGCTCAATACATGCATGCAAGAGCAACTAGAATATTGGAAGAGGCGCCGAAAGAGTTTATGAACAAAAATCTTTCAGATATGCCTGCAATAACGGAGCAGGAATTCGCACTGGTAAAATGCCTTTCAAGAATTAGTATAATTGCAGAAAAAGCGGCGCAGGAACTGAGGCCTAATATAATTACCGAGTACATAAACGACCTGGCCTATGCGTTTGCAGCTTTTTATGAAAGCTCCAAAATACTTAAGGCTGATTCAAACGAGGAAAAGATCTTCAGATTAAAGCTTACTCTCGCATTCAAGAACAGCATGAAGATAATGCTTGGACTGCTCGGCATAGATGCATTGGAAAGAATGTAATACTATGGCAATAATTTTTCTCTTTTTATCAGCTTGTCCGATGAAATCAGCATGGCCAAGGAGATTGCCGCTATTATTGCGGCAATTGAGAGATCTGCATATATCCCAATTGTGAATGACAATACAAAAGCAACTAAATATCCCGGTGCGGTGCTCACCCATCCTATGATAAGTCCAAGTGGCTGATTGCTTCCTGCCCTGGTTTTTTGCAGAGTGCTAAATGCCATCATGCAAGTGGTCATGAATGCAACAACTGCAAATGCAAAAGGAATTACTACCAAAGGTATTAGTGTAAAATTGTTGGCTGGGATGGCGCCATATGTTAAACGAGTATAGATCATATCTGCTGGAACGAATATCAGCAAATACACTGATGCTAGAAGTAGAGCAGCCTTGAGATATTGCATGTATATGTCCTTTTGGGTTTTACCAATGGAAAGGAAGTATTCGAGAACCCCATTATTTTTGTCGTAAACAAACAGCAATATTACTGGAGTTATTATCATGAGCACTGGCACGATATCAAGCGGCACAGCAATTAGAGAAATCCCTGAAAACTGGGTCGCATTCCTGCCAGCAGAAGTACTATTGAGCGCTATTGTATTGTTTGTAAGCGAATTTGATACCGTGCTGTTTTTTGAATTGATCTGCTGGTAAATTCCAGGATTCCATACGGTAATGGCAATAATGGTGAAGACTATCGCAATTACTATGTAAATTTTGCTGATCCCAAAAGCCCTCCTGGCTGTGGTAATGGTACTGTTCATGTCATGTGCCCTCTTTGCCGAACAATTCCTGCAATGGATTGTCCAGCTCTCTCATTTCTGTTACAAGTATGCCCTCTTTGACTATCTTCTGGAGTGCAAGACCTGCCTCTTTTGGACTTGCAACCGTGAGTATATAGTAGCCGCTTTCACCTTTCTTGGCATTCACGATCTTGCTGATGTCTTTGTTTGCCCTTATGCCAACACGGTAATCTTTGGACCTTACGTTTGCAATCTTGTCGAACATTGCGAGTTTTCCATCCTTTATCAAGATTATGTTGCTTCCTATATCGCTTGCTTCATAGAGATTGTGCGATGAATACAGCACAAGCTTGTCCTTGCTTAGTTTTAGTATTATATCCCTGATTTCTTTTGACAAACCAGGGTCAAGGTTCGCCGTTGGCTCATCAAGTAGGTAAAGCTGTCTCTCCTTTAGGAATACTTTTCCTATGGATACTCTTTTCTTCTGGCCCTGGGACAAATCAGATATCCTTTTGTTCTTTAGTTCTTGCAGGTTCAACAATTCAATTACTTTATCCGGATTCCCTCCTTCTATATCGGAATAAAATTTCAATGCTTGATATACTGTCATTTCTTCCGGCAATGCGTTGTAATGCGATAGGTAATTTATCTGACCTTTCATTTCCTTGTCTGATATGTCTTTCCCATTCAATAATACTTTTCCAGAGCTGTGTTCGAGAATCCCTGCAATGGTTCTGAAAAGAGTAGTTTTGCCTGCTCCATTGGGTCCCAATACGACATATACTGATGATTCCTTTGCCCTAAAACTTATATCATGCAATACGTTCTTGCCATTGTACCCCGAACTAACATCGATCAATTCCAATGAAGGCATACGCACCGCCATGTAAGTATAGGATTATACCTATTTATTGATAATTATAAATTAGGTAAATAATCCAGAAGCGTTATATTGTCATTGAGCAACAAAATCCTTTAAAATTGCATGATGAATAAAGTATTAATAATACAATGCAGATAATCTTTAGATGTTGAGGGCCTGTAGCTCAGCTTGGATAGAGCGGCATCCTCCTAAGGTGAAGGTCGTGGGTTCAAATAAGCTTTTAGGTTAGTCAAAAGTTTTGAAAATCCCACCAGGCCCGTTTATTGGTGAAAACATGGCGAAAAATGAGAAAGAAAAGACAACAAAGCTCAATAGCAAGGAGCCTGCATTCATAGTGAAACCAGCGCTCAAGAACTTTGGCCTTGACTACATGCACATAATACTCATAGCACTTGTCATAATACTCATAGCACTTGCATTTGCATTAAGCACATTCAAGCAGGGCACCATAATAACGAGCTGCCAGAACAGCACGACCAACTCAATCTGCAATTCAAGCTCAAGCACCAATTCAATACATACATCTGCGCAGGCGCTCAATGCTGCGGAGCATTACCTTGCTGCCTATTCGAGCGTCAATACTTCACTGTCGCTTGTTCCCTATTATTCATTGGTAAACCAGTCAAGCGCAAGCTACCTTAACAATCAGAAGGAATGGCTTGTGGTAATACCCTATCTTGATCCATTGCTTCACAACGAAAAGTTCGACATATCATTCATTCTATATGACTCTAATCTTACTCTTGCAAATTCATTCCTGCAAACGCTGAAGCCAGCAGGCTCAAGCAACAACAGCGTAGTTTCACTTGGCACCGTAAGCCTTTACAATGAAATAGAGTGCAGGACCGCAAAGCCCATACCTGTCTATGTGATAACTGATCCCTATGCCCCGGGAGCAATACAAACGCTCTTCACCGCTATAAACGAGAGCAAAGCATATACCAACAGCGTTAACGTGAGCTACTTCTTCATATTCAGCGGGTATTCGCAGCATTACTATTCAAGCTTCGGAACTGTTCAAACGCAGCTTGCCGGAAGATACCTGTCATGTGCATCTAACCAGAAGAACTTCCCTCAATTCCTTTCCAATCTCAGCGTGGCATGGACAGGCACTCCACTGAGCAATGGGACTCTCTACGATGTTGTACTTGGCTCAAACCTGAGCATAACGCCGTTCAATAATTGCATGAAAAACGTCACAACAAGACTGGACTACGAATCGCAATTTGCAAACCTTTACAATATAGTCTCGACTCCCTATGTGATAGTAAACTGCAAATACTCAACGCTTCCGGAAAGTCTTCCCTATGCGATAAACTATTCGTTGAATAACCTCAACAACTAAAATGGTGCGATGTATCTAATAGTGGGAATAGATCCCGGAAAGACCTGCGGTATAGTGTGCCTCAATCTTAACGGCACTCTTGTTTTCAAAGAGCACAAAATGTTCGGAGGCATGGACTGGCTCACCAGCACCATAAACGGAATAGGAACCCCTGTAATAGTTGCAGGTGACAAGCCAGAGCCCAGTGCAATAATAAAAAAGATAAATACTGTTTTCAATGCAAAGCTATTCTCTCCAGAAAGGGATTTCAAGATAGAAGAAAAAAGAATTGCTGCAAGGCAAATTGGCATAAAGGACGTTCATGAAAGGGATGCATACGTAGCTGCGATATCTGCCTACAATTCCTACGCAAACAAGTTCAAGCAAATAGAGCACATAGCAAATGAGAAGGATTACAAGAACATAGAAGAGATAAAGGCGAAGGTAGTTTCAAAATATTCAATAAATGAAGCATTAGGCAACAAGAAATCAGGAAGAAAATAATTATCGCCTTAAAACACCTGGCAGCCTTAGGAATTCCGGATCCCTCAGTTTTTTATCAAACATGTCTGATGTCTCATCAATAACTCTAATCACGTTTTCATGTCTTTCCCTGCCGTAATATACACCGGCACTTATCTCTAGAATGCCGCCTTGGTTTGGTGTGTAGCTGCAGTTGATCTGTGGAAAATTAGGGTCACCGCCGTTACGGCTCCTTTCATGTAATTCAATCTTCTCGATCATGCCCTCTAATTTTCGGAACTCATCATTTCTCATTAATATTCTTCTGGCATAACAGCCATGGTCTTTCTCAAAATCAAAATATTCGTATCTCTTTTCTACTCCTGGGGCTATCATTGTATCAGAATCTATATGCATGTCTAATTTGCCCCTTGAGAGTTCTTTTAAAAGTCTCATTTTATCAACATTTCATTCTGTTTTGGAAATATATAACCATATCGGTTTTTCAGATTAGATAACTATTTATACTTAACTAA
>JBEKES010000014.1:0-18870 GCA_050013715.1 Candidatus Micrarchaeaceae archaeon | reverse complement strand
AGAGAATAGTCAAACTTCTATCAAAAGTAAAAATACATTATAAGTATTCACCAAAATGGCACGAAGTGCAAGTGTTTAAAGACGGCCTAAAAATAGAAATAGATTCATACCAATTTTGGAAAATAAATCTTGTCGATTCAAAATATTTTGATTTTGGGGATTTACGAATAAAGATCGTAAGTTTACAAAATCTTAAAAATATCTATAAATGGGCTTCTGAAAATAGTAAAGATAAACCAAAAGAATATCATAAAAAATATGAAATACTTGTGAATTCAACATATGCAAAACGATTTAAAGATTCAACAGGTTCTTGGATTGTTATTAGAAGTGTAAAAATTAATGATATAAGGCAAATCAATAGAGTAGCATACGATTCTTGGAAAGATTTGCCAAATAATAAGAGCAGAACACGTTCTCAATTAAAACCGGACATTAATGGCAAGAACCAAAGACATAGCAATTTTATAATATTAGTTGCAGAGAAAGACAAAAAAATTGTTGGTTTCATTTGGGGTTATGCATTAGATAAGGACAAATTTCCGGTAAAAGATAATAAAGCACTAGCAAATTACGGCTTATCGCTTCAAAAAACAGCTTATATAGATGAAATTGCTGTCGAACATAGGTTTAGAAGAAGAGGTATTGCCGGAGCTCTGTTGGATAGTTACAAAGAAATCAGAAAACAGAACGGATTTGAAGAACTACTTCTAAGCACAAAAAATCGAGATGCGATAAGTTTGTATAAAAAGAAACATTATACGCAAATGTTTGATTTGAAAGGAAAAGAGATAGTCGATATTGAAAAAGAAGGTACTCAAACATTTATTTACACCTTTTTACACTTGAAAATAGGTGCAAAATGAAATGACGAAATGCGCGTTGCTTTGTTTACTTAAAGACGATGTAGACAACTACCACAATAAATTAGTAAATAGAATCTCTAGAGAATTTAATCTACCGATGACTAAAAAGCAAGCCATACCTACACATTTCACTTTAAAATATAGGTTTGAAAGTAAAAATCTAAAGCAGCTAGAGAAACTTTTAGAAAAATTCTGTAAGACTCACAAGAAAACATCTGTTAAAGTTGGTGGTTTTGATAGCTTTCCACCAAAAACAATCTTTATAGATGTAAAACCTTCAAGAGAGGCTAAAAAGGTATTTTTTGAGCTTTTAAGAGAGCTGAAAAAGATTAAATGGATGGATTGGGACAAGTATGATGGTAGGAATCTCCATTTTCATTCAACAATAGCAGAAGAGTGCAATGATAAGTTTAAGATGGTCTTAAAATCACTTGACGGAAAAGAAAAACACTTTGACTGCTGGTTTGACAATATAACAATAATGAAGATGGTTAAGCCAAAAGACAATGTAGATATGTGGGAAGTATACAAAACATTCCATATGAAGTAAGCTTACATTATGCTCCTTAGCCTTTTTAGTGTCTTGCTACTCAGATGCAATCTCTTTCCCTGCTTTAATTGCTTCTTTAGTCTAAAAAACTGTGGCCTAGAGATCCCACAATTTTTAACCTCTTCCCACTTTAATGTTAGTAATTGTTGGTAGTCTTTTGGATTATTGCAGATGTTGTAATCTACCTTTCCGAACCCACTCAGATTGTACTCAATTTTGTCTGCTTCTTTTCCGATAAAAACTATTTTATCTACTGTGATATGTTTGTATCTCAGCACTCCTATATCGCCATCCATTTTGGGGATTTAGACTTTTATTTAGAGCCAGAAAAGTATAACAATCTTAAAAAATCCTTGTTGGCTGGTGAAAGAGTGAAAGGAGCTAGAGTTTTTGAACGTACCGATCTTGATATGATCGAGCTATATAACCCAGATGTTGATGTTCTTGCTTATGTTAGTACGAAGAAAATGACTCAAAAAGTAAGAACTAAACAATCTGATATTATAAAATTATAACTAGAGATGATTATATGGGTACTATTCTATGTTTTGGTGATAGCATCACTTTCGGAGAAGGTTATAATGGAGGTTGGTGTGGTCATCTCAAGAAATGGTTTGAGATACTTAAGGATGATAATAAAGTTTATAATTTAGGTATTGGAGGTCAAAAATCTTCAGAATTACTCGAACGATTTGATGTAGAAACTAAGGCTAGATTGAGATTCAAGAAACCAACAGATGTTTATACAACAATAATAGCTATTGGTACAAATGACGCAAAGTATAATGAATCAGTTTCTGATCAGAATATCTTAGTTACTGAGGAAGAATTCAAAAATAATATATTAGAACTTATAAGAAAAGCAAAGACTTTCAGACAGAAAGTGGCTTTTCTCGGACTTCCACCAGTTGACGAATCAAAAACATTAATACCATCATATAATAGAACAATTTTATCTAATGAAAGAATGTCCAGATTCAATAATATCATTAAAGAGTGTTGTAAAAAAGAGAATTTGCCCTTCTTAGACCTGAATAAAATAATATTGAAAAAGGATTATAAGAGCTTATTAGAGGATGGTTTACATCCTGATGGAAAAGGTTACAGATTTATTTTTACAAAAGTCAGAGGCTTTATGAAAAAGAACGATTTGTTACCTTAGTCCTTAGACTTTGTTGCTATCACACTTATTTCCAATCTAGCTCCAGCGGGCAACTCTTTTACACAAATCATTTCTCTTGCTGGAAATGGTTCAGAAAAATACGTCTTATACACGTCATTTACTTTTCCATATAAGGACATATCAGTAACATATATTGTTACTTTAACTATCTCATTAAATCCAATACCAGCAGCATCAAGCACGACTTTTATATTTTTCATTACTTGATGTGTTTGCTCCTCAATGCTACCTTCGAGTAGTTTACCATCTTTCATATGGATTTGTCCTGAAACAAATAGAAAATCGTTACTTAATATACCTTGAGACAAAGGAAAAGGTGAACTTGCTCCAACTTGTGTTTTCATTTTATTACCTATTAAAAGTATTCTTTACCCTCATCTACTTCATATTTACTCATAGCTTTTTGATGTTCAGGAGTATATATTTTAGTGATAATAAATTTTCCTGATGTTGTTTTCGTATCAGCGTGTATCGTCTGTTCTATTATTAAACAATGTCCCCAATAAAGCCATTTCCCATTAATATTGTGTACTAAAAAACATCTCGTAGGCGATGTATGAAATATCCTCATATTAGGTTTATCTTTAAATGAGAAAACTCTGCCTTCAAAATCTTTTGCTTCAAATGGCTTCTTTAGATGGGCTTCTAATATAAGCTCTTTAGGAAACCCCTGCTCTGTAGTTATTTGTAATGTATCATTTAATTCTATATAACTCCCCATAAAAACAACAACGTAACTTTATGTTCATAGGATATTAAATCTACTCATAAAGTTAATAAACTATCTTTCAAATATATGAAATAAAAGAGTGCGGTTTTCACTCAATACCACTATCCCAGGACTTGGATACTCCTGTTCAAATTTGGCCCATTTTTGTCTAATACCCTGTCCCTAATCACAACCCATATATAGGTTGTCAGACCTTCCAATTTGGTGTAAACATGCCCAAAATTCGAAGGCGTGTTACTCCAGTTACTGGAGCCATCAAAGGGCATTGGATTATTTTTCATTTATTCTAATTTCTTATTGGAACTGTAGTTGGGATTGGCGATGTTGTTGGTGCATTCCACCACTCTCTAATATGATTTAATCCTCTTGCTACACAATTCTTTTGAGACGGTACATAATCTGCTCTCATCACATAAAATGATGGTGCCAATAAATATGCGAGTGTACCATAAATAGCTATTTTATCAACATCTGCTCTATCCCATATTGCAAATGTATTTCCTAAAAGAAAATAACGCGGTCCGATTACTTTCATTGTTGTTTTATGTGTTTCAACTTTTAAGTCCATCAAACCGAGTTTTATGGAATTAAATTCCAAATTTTCAATTTCTTTATTTTCTTTAATCCAACTATTTCCACATAATGCAGTCCAAAAAGGTAACATATAATACATTTTATCTTTTGCTGCTGCAGCAATAAATGCCTGAACTGCAACGGTTGTAACTATTAATGTATTAGCCAAATCTGCTTTCGTATACCCAGTAGTCCAATTCCATGCCCTTACTGCTTTATTGACATTTTTCATAATGGCATCATCTACTCGTAAGTACAGATTCCTATTACCATTGCCATTCTTATCTACTGTTTTAGTCAAATTATCACATAGGTATTACAGATTCCCAAATATTTATATTTTATCTATCTAAACATCTCTTTCCTGAATACATCTGAACCGATTACCTGATTCAGGATAAAAGCCCATCTTTCACTAATGTCAGATACATTGAGAGATTTTTTATCTAGGTCCTCAATCTGCTGCTGGCTTAGGCCCAATGCATTACCAATCAATCTTTTCCCAATATTCTTACCATCTGGTTCAGATGATATGGCATGCAGCAAATTTTTATTTTCCAGTACTGGTCTTATGTATCTGCCTTCAAGTGCAATGAGGTAAGCCTCTCTTTCTGTGTATGGTCTTGGATAAGTCATATCAAGAGCTATCTTCTCCGAAATAGGACGAGATGAACTTTCATATTCCTCCATCCTTATACTAATGTCTTTATGTGTTGAAAGGAATCTCCCGTGAGAAAAACCCATGAATCCTATGGCCCTTAACTGATTTCCTTTGAGCCTTTCAAAATTTAATTCAGGGAATATGCTTGCGGCCTCTTCGAACCTATTTTCTAAATCTGCATTTATTTCATTATTTCTCCTTTCAGTGTATTTTATTTCTTCAGCATGTTTCTGATTATAGAATACTGTCAATTCCTTCAATGACAAAGTTGAACCAACTTTATGCATTTCCTTATCTATGGAAAGGTATTTGTTCATCGCCATGGTGTCCTCTGCAATTTCTGTCGCATTTCTTGATTCCAAGAAAAGTACTTTTATGCCCCTTATTGCAAGACCTGCAGATAAAACTTTAAAAAACCTCTTTTCAGCTTCAGCATTATTTGTTTCTTGGAATATTTTTTTCTCAACAATCGATTCTGCATTATATGGGGTATATCCTTTATCTATCAAGGAAAGATAATTTGTCCTGATCTCTGAGCAGAACTTATTATATGCTATGGCGTCTCTTCTGTATGTCGAGCTTTGCTGGTTTGCAGATTCCAAAAAGAATATTTTGTACGGTCTACCATCATTTTGGGCTTTATCTACCTTATCTAGTAATATCTTTGCGTTATCTTCACCAGCGTGCTCAATCAATACCAATGTCAAATCATATTTTGGTTTTTTTCCAGTAAAGAACGGCAACTGTTCCCTTGCAATTTCAAGACTGCCTAGGGCTAATGTGCCAGCCAATGTATATGCCAGGACCTTATTCCTAAAAAAACCTCCTCCAGGTATTGTTTTATCTTTACCTTTCTCCTTCCTGAGCAGCTCTTTTTCGGCTTTTCTTACTTCCTTTCTCCTCTGCCTTCTTGCACTCTTGCCGCTCATCCTATCACACAATAATTAGGAATTTCCAGATACTTATACCTTACTTTCGAATATTTTGGATCTAGCAACACAACACATATGTCCTATGTTATATGGGAATCTAGTGTGTTGCAGCTGCGTCTCTACCGAGTTCTTTTTATTGTTTTTGACAGATTTGCAATCTTTATTTTGAATTAAAAAAGCGGGTGTTTATATATTAGGACATTCATATATTATAGTAGTGATACTATGTCGAGCGATGATATTATTCAATTGAAATTTCAAGATGATGGTAAGTTCATAAAAATATTGAAGGGAGGTAAGTTTGGTCTCAAGAAGCTTACAAAATCCTACATAAGCGCCCTTATAAAAGAGGCAATAAAGCGCAACAGGTTCGTCGACCTAAGCGACGAGGATCTAAGCAAGATGAACCTCACAAAGCTTAACATGATGAACTCGAAGCTTTCCAATGCGAATCTTTCGAATTCGGATCTATCAAATGCTAATTTATTCAGTGCGGATTTGTCTAATGCTAACCTTACCAATGCAAATCTATCCTATACCGATCTTTCCTATGCGAATCTTTCGCATTCGAAGCGCGACGGAGCAAACCTTTTCAATACTGTTCTATACAAGACAAACCTTTCATAAATTAACTATCTAATTATTATACTTTTAAAGGCTATTTTTTATTGAATAGACATAACGTTAGTTATGTTACTGCAGTGTGATTCTTATGATAAGGCAACCTATAATCGCTGTTATGGGCCATGTGGACCACGGAAAGACCTCTCTTCTTGACAGGATAAGGAACAGCACAGTGGCAGCAAAGGAAGCTGGAGGAATAACCCAGCACATAGGAGCCAGCGAAATACCCATAGAAACGATAAACGACATATGCGGCCCTCTTCTTAAGGCCACAAACATGAAGATAACAATTCCTGGTTTGCTTTTCATCGATACCCCTGGCCATGAAGCATTTACGAATCTTAGAGTAAGGGGAGGAAGCGTTGCCGACATTGCCATACTTGTTGTAGATATAACCAAAGGCTTCGAGCCACAGACAATAGAAGCAGTTGAAATACTGAAGCAGTATAAAACTCCTTTTATCATAGCTGCAAATAAGGTAGACCTTCTTACGGGTTGGCACAACACAAAGTCAAAAAGCATAGTGGAAGCGCTCAAGCAGCAAAACAGCTACATAGCAAGCGAAATAGACTCAAGAATATACGAGCTAATAGGAAAGTTAAGCGAATTCGATTTCAACAGCGAATTGTTCAACAGGGTAAAGGACTTCCAGAAGGAGCTTGCAATAGTGCCCCTAAGCGCAAAGACAGGAGAGGGCATTGCCGAATTATTGATGGTAGTTACCGGATTGGCGCAAAGATACCTTGAGGAAAAGCTCAAGATAGAAATAAAAGGGCCAGGAAAGGGCAGCATACTCGAAAAGAAGGAGATAAAAGGACTGGGAATAACAATAGACGTAATACTTTACGATGGGACTCTTCACATAAACGACACCATTGCGTTTGCAACTCCAGATGGTATAGGAACTGCAAAAATCAAGGCATTGCTGAAGCCAAAATCCGTAAGCAAAAACATGGATTCGGGAAGCGGATTCAATTATGTTGATTTTGTGAGTGCGGCAAGCGGTGTCAAGATAAGCTGCACAGGTCTTGACGATGCAATACCAGGTTCACCAGTAATGCAGGTAACTGATTCAAATTATTCCAATGAGATAAAATCAGAAATAGGTGAAGTATTCAAGACAGATAATACGGGAATAATACTCAAAGCAGATACGATAGGGAGCATAGATGCAATTTCAAAGCTATTGAAAAGCGCAGATGAGAACTTCAAGATAAGCAAGAAGGAGATAGGAAAGGTAACGAAGCGCGACATAATGGATGCGTTTGCAATGTATGCAAAGGATCCAACAAGTGCAGTTATACTGGCATTCAATGTCGGATTAGAAAATGATGCTGTTGATTCCTCAGATACCAGCGGAGTTAAGATAATACAAAGCAACATAATCTACAAGCTTATTGATGATTACAAACTATTCGTTGAGCAACAGCAAAGAAGCTCATCGCAGAAAATAGAAGATAGAATAGTATTTCCTGCTTCAATTGAAGTTATCGCGTGCTTCAGAGCATCGCATCCGTTGATAATAGGCATAAGCGTGATGAACGGCAGGATAAAGCCAGGCTATAGGCTAATTACCGATCAGGGAATCCCATTGGGAAAGATAAAAGGACTGCAGAACGAGAAAACTCCGTTGCAAATCGCAAAGAAGGGAGACCAGATTGCATTGTCTATAGAAGGGCCAACCTTCGGACGGCAAGTGAAGGAAAGGCAGATGCTCTATGTTGATGTAACTGAAGAAGACTACAAACTTCTTACAAAGGATTTCTCTCACTTGATAAACGATGATGAAAGGAAACTTCTTGAACAGATAAGGGAAATAAAGCAGAAAGCAAGAGAATAATTAACATAAATTTTACTTTCTTTCAGTTTTTGCATAGGTTTGCTTTTTATTCTAAATTATATGTTTATTTATGATGAGTTTATGGGGGCAATAAAGATAGAGCAGAAAGAGCACATGCTTGTTGAAGAGCAATCTGTTGAGTTCGTTGAAAGAAAAGGAATTGGACATCCTGACAGTTTAATAGATGGAATAGTAGAAAACGTGAGCATCGAATTGAGCAAGCAATATATAGAAACTGCAGGATTTATATTGCATCATAATGTCGACAAAGGACTCATTGTTGGAGGATCATCTGAAGTTAATTTCGGAAAAGGAAAAATAACAAAAGCAATAGAAATAATAGTTGCCGGGAGAGCGACTCAAGAATTTCAAGGACTTACGGTTGATGTTGATGCTATAGCGATAAAGGCAACCAACGATTATCTAAAAGCAAACACAAGATTCCTTGATCTTGAAAATGAAGTAATTATTGTCTCAAAAATATTGAAGGGATCTGACGATCTTAACAAAATATTTCACAGAGGGAAAGATATGCCACTTGCAAATGATACCTCATTCGGAATAGGCTTTGCTCCATTTTCTGAAACAGAAAAACTTACTCTTGAGACTGAGCATTTCCTAAATGGCAAAGACTACAAGTCAAAAATGCCAATGGTCGGAGAAGATATAAAAGTTATGGGAGTACGTGAAAACGATTCAATAAATCTTACAGTTGCAATTGCATTTGTTTCAAAATTCGTGAATAACATAGAAGAATATGCGAACTTCAAAGAAAAAATAAGAAGCGATATTGTGAACAACGCAAAGAATTTTACGAAAAAAGAAGTAAATGTAATAATAAACAATGGAGATTCTCATGAGCTCAACGAAATATATCTCACAAAATCAGGGCTCAGCTGCGAGGCAGGGGATGACGGTGCAGTTGGCAGAGGCAACAGAGTGAATGGACTTATAACTCCGTTCAGACACATGAGCCTTGAAGCAGCAGCTGGGAAGAATCCAGTTAATCATGTTGGAAAAATATACAGCATCGTATCAAAAGAAATTGCACAGGACATAGTGAAGCTTTATCCTCAAATAAAAGAATGCGATGTTGCAATCGTATCGCAAATAGGACGAAAGATAGATGATCCTAAAAGCGTTTACATAGGTGCAATAATGGCGAAAGGTGAAAAAATAGAGCCTATAAGCATAAAGGTGCATGACATTGCGCAAGAAACAATAAGCAACATGAGCTACATAACTCAGGAATTGTCAATGGGCAAGTACGAAATGTTTTAATTTCAAATATAAATTGGGGAACCCGTTATTCGCACACGGGAAAAACTTAAAGCTAGTTTTAGTTATTTCTTTGATTTAGAATCTTCCTTTTTAGTTTTCCTAAGCATCCTATCAGCAAAACGTCTCATTTCTAGCAAATTAGATGTTGACAAATTTCCCCAAGCTTTATCACCACGTATATTTAAAGTAATTAAAGCTATTGGTTTTTCTCCAGTAACAACATATCCTTCTAAATCGGCTGGAAGCAACTCTTCTAATTTATACGCAGTATTATCTGCATTTTTAAATTCTGTTTTTATTTTTTTTATTTCTGGCATTTTCTCACAAATTAACTCTGTTTTAGGAAATATATATAACTTAGCCCAAGCCACGCTACCAATTACCGCACACGGCTTAGGCATAGCGGGGTCGCAAGGAGACCTTTGAGTTTATGCAACAATAAAACGCTCCCTGTCGAAGAACTTTAGGCTTATGTACAGGACAAACGCGCTGCTTATTATCAAACAGATCATCATGTCGAACAAAAACCAGAAGTTTAGCGTAGCGATGTTGAATACGGATATGAATGGTATTACAAGAATCGGCAGAACAAGAAGCGAGCTTATCTGCTGCGCCTCTTTTATGTTCTTGACTCTTGAAGATACAAGTACAATCAAGCCTATTGTTGTAAGCGCAAGGAACGGCGAATTGACAAGCATCATGTACCATACTATGTTAGGGAATATGGTAACTCCGTAGCTTGCCATTGAGAAGTAATTAGTTATTAAAGCATAAATCACGAAAATAACAACAGTGAGTCCAACTGCAGGTATGAATGACGCAAGCGTCTTTCCCACAAGGAGCTCGGAATCAGTTGCAGGTGTTGACATCAATGCCTCTGCTGTTTTTCTTTCCTTCTCTCCTGCAAAGCTATCAGCTGCAATTACAGTTGCTGTTATTATCGGCATTGTTAGGAATATTGGCCCTAATATGTTTATCGCAAAGAACTTTATGAAATCTGATTTCGCAAGCTCATAGGAGCTTATCCCTCTTGTTTGCGCTGCCACTCCTAATATTTGGGTTAGCAGTGCAGGACCCGCATACTTTGATATATAAACGGTAAAAGCAGGAAGCACTATCGCGAAGAATAATGGTATGCCTATCATTGGGCCCCATATGGATATGCTGCTGAACGCTTCTCTTAGGTCCTTCATTGCTATGTCAATTATATGCTTTCGGTTCATCTAGGCACCTGACAGTATTTTGTCTATGCTCTCCTTGAGATACAGCACGCTAACTATCTCGCATTTGCTGTTCACCACTTCCTTTACTACTTTTGGTATGTCATTTATTTTCTTGAGGCTGAATATTACTGCTTTATTGGAATCCCCGTATCTTACCTTCCAACGTTTCCCGAATTTTCTCAATACTGCATCGCTTATTGGTTTTGCAGTTATTATTTCAACTTCCACATCGCGCAATTTATTTATTATCTTGTCAACATTGCCATAGGCTATCTGCCTTCCTTTTCTCAACAGAAGTGTCTTGTTCCCTATTTTGTATAATTCATCAAGCCTCTGCGTTGCATAGACTATTGAAACTCCTTTTCTGGAAAGCTCATTGAGCTCCATGTGCAATATCCTAGATGCGACTGGATCAAGAAAAGCGCTCGGCTCGTCAAGAAGCAGAAGCTTCGGCTCGCTCAAGAGGGCCCTGCATATTGCGACCTTCTGCTTCGTGCCCCTGCTCAGTTCTCCTACTTCTCTGTCTATGTATTGCGTTGCATCGAACCTTGCGAGTAATTGCTCTATTCTTCTTTTCATGTGCTTTTCATCAAGATCATACAAAATTCCGAAGAACTCCAGATTCTTCCTTACTGTTAAATCGTCATACAATGAATAATTCTCTCCAAGGAAAGAAACACTATCTCTTATTTTTTCTGCATCCTTTGGGAGTTGATGTCCAAATACTTTCACGGTTCCTTTGCTTGTTTTGTAAAGCCCTGATAATATTTTCAAAAGAGTGCTCTTTCCTGCGCCGTTGGGTCCAAGCAGTATTATCGTCTCTCCTTTTGCCAATTTCAAATTTATCCTATGAAGTGCAACGGTGTCCTTGAACCTCTTGCCTACATTGTTTGCCTCTATGACGTACACAAATCTTACCAATGATAAAGCTATCCGGTAGTGATTTAATACAAAGCCAGTGTTTATAATCTTTTTTATTTTTTAAGGGCTTGCAAATAAATATTTAATTAGCTAATACAAATGATTCATAGTAATTTGAAGTGAAACAATGGCTATTGAAATAGGCATAATAGGAGGATCTGGATTCTATTCCTTGTTGGAGAAACCAAAAAGTATAGGCATAAATACAAAATACGGAAGTCCCAGCGACAAAATACATACTGGAATTATTTCAGGAAAGAATGTTGCATTCATACCAAGGCACGGGAGCAAACACACATATCCTCCACACAAAGTGCCTTACAAAGCCAATATCGAAGCATTGCATAAGCTTGGCGTCAAAAGGATAATAGCAACCAATGCTGTGGGCTCTCTCAATCCTGAATTTAAAATAGGGCAGATAGTTGCATTCGATCAATTCGTGAATATGACCAGCAACAGGAGCGATACCTTTTTTGAAGAAAGCGTTGCGCATGTGAGCATGGCTGATCCCTATTGCAGCGAAATGAGGAAAACTGCACACGAATCTGCAAAACGAATGAAGCTTAATTATAACGACAAGGGCACAGTGCTCGTAATCAACGGTCCGAGATTTTCCACGAGATCGGAATCGCTCTTCTATCAAAGGCAGGGATTCGATCTGATAAACATGACCCAATACCCTGAAGTCGCCCTTGCAAGGGAAAAATGCATATGCTATCTTGCATTGGGCATTGTAACTGATTACGATGCAGGGCTCATCGGCAAAAAAAATATAAAACCAGTTAGCCATAAGGAAGTAATGGAGACATTTTCAAAGAACATAGGCAATGTCAAGGCATTGATAAAAAACATAGTTGCAAATACCAAGGAATCGAGGAAGTGCATTTGTTCCAATGCCCTCGATGACGCAGTAATACCTGTCTAATTATTTTATCTCGGATCCGAATTCTTTCTTTACTTTTGATACCTTCGGCCTTATCACAAACATGCAATAGGGATTGATCTGGTTCTTGCTGTAGTAATCCTTGTGGTAATTCTCTGCTGCATAGAATTTACCAAGTTTTTTAATTTCAGTTACTATTGGCTTGTTAAAATCCTTCTGGATATTTTTTACAAAATTTCCTATTATTGCTTTCTGTTCATCTGAATTATAAAGTATTATCGACCTGTACTGCGTTCCGATATCTGCTTCCTGCCTATTCAAAGATGTCGGGTCATGCGTTTTGAAGAAAACATCAAGCAATTTCTCAAGCGTTACCATGCTTGGATCGTATTCTATTTGAAGCACTTCTGCATGTCCTGTATCACCTGCGCACACTTGCTCATAATTCGGATTTTCTGTTTTTCCTCCGGCATAGCCTGGCATGGTATTGACAACACCTTTCAGCATCGAAAATACTGCCTCTGTGCACCAGAAGCAGCCACCTCCGAAGACAATGGTTTCAGTTTTATTCTTCATTTTTGCTACCTTTTGGTATAAATATCAATGAAATTGAATTCACACAATGCCTAACATTTTTCGGCGTAAGCCCCTCTCCGTTGAAGACATGCCCAAGATGCGCACCGCAGTTCGCGCACTGTATCTCAATTCTTTCACCGTCCGCATCAGGTATCCTCTTGATCGCGCCTTTTATCTCATCATCAAAGCTCGGCCAGCCGCAGCTCGCATCAAACTTGTCCTTTGATCTGTACAGATGTGCGCCGCACCTCTTGCAAATGTAAATGCCCTCCTTGAAGTTGTTTTCATACTCTCCAGTGAATGGCATTTCAGTTCCTTTATTGACTATTATGTCCTCTTCTTCCTGTGTCAATTTCCTATATTTTGCTGATTTCAAAAAAATCACCGTTTTCTTTAATAAAACTGATAAATATGAGTTTTGTTAAAGCTTAAAATACTATATTTCTATATCTATACAAATAAAAGTTGAGATAATTTACGAAATATGACAAATTTATGGCAAAAACGCCTAATTTTTCATATTTTAGACAGTAATGGGAGTGTGAGTAGTGTATCATTTTAGACGACTAATAGCTCATAATTATTTTAATTTCATAAATATGGAGGATTCACGTGCGCAATAAGATTATTTATTCATTTTTACTGATTGCTCTATTGTTGGTCATGTTTTATTATCTACATGTAACTGCCATTGCGAATTTGCACAGGAATTCTGCCCTAAAAATGGATCATTTTTTTAACACGACAAGCACCTATCCGAAGCTTACCATCAGTGGATTTTCGGAACCAACCAATTCCACAATAAATAGCACAACCTCCACGAGCGTTACAACCTCTTTTAATACTACCTCATCTTCGCTCAACACAACAACATCCACAAGCTCGATACTAAACACAACGCTATCCACAAGCCTTATAACCACAACAACTTCGAATAGCACATCTACAACAAATTCAACTACAAGTTCAACAACTTCAACATCTACCTCAACAACGACCTCGACATCCACTTCGACAAGCACCAGCACATCCAGTCTGTCCAGCACCACAATTAGCTTAAATGAGACGAACCAAACAAACCAGACGCTGAATGTAACGATAATAGCAAACATAACAAACCAGACCAATAACAACATAAGCAGCGTGATCAGCGTAGTTCCTGCAGGTAGCATTCTTAACCTTCCAAACACTACGGTATTAAGCGCTGCAGGCAAAGAAACCAAATTCGACAACGGATTAATCTCGATAGATTCAATACAAACATTCTACCAGCAACCGAACATAGGAAACGTTTATACTAATTATTCGAAATTAAATTACACTGCTACTACGTATCTTAACATAACCAGCACTTCCAATGCTCCATTATTTTTGGATAAGGGCTATTTCAGGGCGATAAACAGAAACCCGAAATTATCCTCGATAGAAATATATCAATTGGTAAACGAGACATCTGTGGTGAACCAGACCATTGCCTATACTGTTCAATCCAACTCTACAAACAGCACAAATTCATCAAATCAGGACACTATTCCTGTAGTGGTAAACATAACACAATGGGAACCAATTGCAAATAACGCGATAATAATTGCTCCGGGAATCAACCAATTCAAAATCACTGGATTGATAAATCCGAACAAGCTGTACAACTGGAGCTACGAGCTCAGCACAGCCAATGCAATAAACCCATCCAATGCATTGAACCTGAAAAGGATAAAAATAAACTATTCGAAATTGAAGAGGAAAAGAATCAATCTGCTGGGCCGTAATCTTCCTGAGATGGTGAACCAGACACAGTCGATTGGCATTGGCAACACAACGATAAACCAGAGCAGCGTAGGCAACTACAGCCTATTGCAAACAATTTCATTCGGCAATGAATCGATAGACATAGATCCCAACTGGCTGGTACCTGCTGGCGTATCAAACATAATAAACGTATCGCTTAACAATCAGCAAGCCACTGCAATAGCCACAAACGTGCCCATAGCAATACCATTCAACGGAATAGGATACAACCAGTATGCGAATGGAGGACTTACAAATTATGAAATATTCAACGGATTGACCGGCAACATACTATACTCTTGGCTTGAGGTGGGAAACAGCAATACCTATTCCAATGGTATAATATGGATAAGCCTGCCTGCGCAGATTGCCGCTACTACAAATGCGGTCAATGTAATAAGCATAGGCTTTGCATCGATTTCTACGACTCTTATGAATGGTAACAATACCGGCGAATCTCCAATTCTTTCACAGGTTTACGCACAATACGATGATGGTGCCAATGTATTCAACTACTATCAGAACTTCAAATGCGCCAGCGGAGGGCCCTGCGGAGTACCTGCCGGCTGGAATGCATTTACCACAAACAGCGGAAATTCAATAATTAATAACGGTATACAGATAATCACAAATGGAATAATACCTAATTCCATATACCTTAGCTCTAATATTCCGATAACGGGAAATGCAGTGGATGTATGGGCCAGCAACGCGTTTTATGGTTCCATATCTGGAGGTTTGGCACAGGCCCAAATATTGTCCTCATCTTCTTCTGCTTCAAAATACGTTGCTGTGAGCAATGTTGTAGCATATTCAAATACGTTGGCAACAAACACTGTTATAGAAACAAATGCCCTTGCCGGGACTTTCAAGATACTAGGCAATGCAATATCACCAGGCATATTGGGCATAAAAAGTCCAGGCCCATTGGGCGGAAATATAATTGACGTATATGCAAATACCGTTCGTGCGCCAGCAAATACGATTGGAGTAAACGTATATCTAATAAGTGCAACTACGTTTGGGGGGAACTTTCCATTCACTACAGTAGCCAATACCCCTAATTCAGCAAACGTACTAGATGGCCAATTCTTTGCCTTTGGAGCAAATGTTGCAGGAACCTCAACAACAGACCAGAATGCAATATTTACAGTAAACTGGATAGCTGTTAGGATAGCGCCGCAAAAAGACATAATGCCAAGCCCTGTATTCGGATCGGTAGGAACCACGGCACAAAATACAGTTACGATAATGGCACTATCTAATACACTAATCGACCAGGGTCAATCTATACTGTTTACTGCTGCAGGAAACGCAGGAATAGGTCCATACACCTATAACTACGAAATAGTCAACACACTAACCAGTGTAGTAATAGCAAACATGCTTTTCACCGGTGTTACTACTTCAACAAATACTTTCTTCTGGACGCCTCCAAGCGTGGATTGCCCCGGCACCATCAATTGTGGCAACACACTAGAGGCAAACGTATACATAACAAGCACCACGACACTCTCAAACTCCATCTATTACTTTATAGGCTATAACAGTGTATTCACGCCAACACTTACTGCATCAAATACCCCAACAGTCGATACAAGTCAGTATGAAAAGTTTACTGCATCGTTCACAGGAGGAACAGGTCCTTACACTTATAACTATCAGGTTGTTAATACAATAACAAGCACAGTAATTGCCAATGAATTGTTTGTGGGCAATGCCTACACATCAAACACATGGCTCTGGTTGATTCCTGCAATTGATGCTGCAAATACGATAAAAGTCAATGTAATAGTTACTGACAGTGCAACAACAAAAGTGATAACTGCATCTTCCTATACCAGCACAATAACTGTCAATGTATTAATGTCATTGCCTACGTTGGCGTTGTCCAATACACTGATAGATCAAGGCCAGGGCATTCTGTTCACTGCAAATACTCTTGCAAATCAAGGAACTCCAACATACACTTACAACTATCAAGTGGTAAATACAATAACAGGAACCACAATAGCAAACATGCTGTTCACTGGCAATTCGTACACAAGCAACTCATGGTTCTGGATTCCTCCCAGTGTTGATTGTCCAACAACTACGAACTGCGGAAACACGCTGAAGGCAAACGTACTAATAACTGACAGCGCATCTACTCCCAATACTGTTAATTCGATATTCCAGAAATTCGGCTACAACAGCATACTAATAACTCCGACTATTTCTCCTATGGCTATCAACACCTTGGATCAGGGCCAGTCAATATCCATTGCAGCCTACGAGACAGGCGGAACTCTTGCATATACCTATAATTTCCTGGTATTCAATGCAGTGTCAAATGTAATAGTAGCAAACATGATAACAACATCTAATTCGTTTTCGTTTACATCAAATTCATTCTGGACTTCCAATTCGCCATTGAAGGCAAACGTATTAATACTAGACAGCGCAACAACAAACACATTCGCAAATTCGATAAACAGCGCAAACATAGTGGCAAACACAGCTTTAGCAATTCCAACGATAAGCACATCAAATACTCTAATGGACCAGAATCAATATACAGTAATTGCGGCTTACGAAACAGGAGGCACAGGTCCATACACCTATAATTTCCTCGTATTCAATGCAGTGTCAAACGTAATAGTTGCAAACAGAATTACAACATCCAATTCATTCTCATTCCAGAGCAATTCATTCTGGACTTCCAATTCACCGTTGGAGGCAAACGTATTCATACTAGACAGCGCAACGACAAACACATTCACGAATTCGATAAATTCGGGAAACATATTCACTAATTCAATATTGACAACACCTACATTGACAATATCAAATACACTTACGGACAGCGAGCAATACATAACGCTTACGGCAGCAGAATCTGGAGGCACATTGCCATATATCTATAATTTCTACAACGTTACTACAGGATCGCCAATTCTGATATCTGCTTGTTCTCTATTGTCTACTAATACATGTACGATGCAAGTAACAAGCACTACGAACAGCAATACTTTTAGCTACAATGTGGTTGTAGCTGATAACGCCATGGTTCCCATAAGCGCCAATTCAATAACAGAATCAATGACCGAAAATATTATTCTGGGAGGCGTCGCATCTTCAGGAGGGCCCACAGTGCCTTCGGGCATAGTTGCATATCTTCCAATTACAGTAACAAATCTTCAATCAAATGCAATAGCGATAAATACTCCAATAGCAATAGGCACAGTCGACAGCACGCAGGGATCAAGCAATGTAATTGGCTTCAACGCTTTAAATTATGCGCAGTATTATACGTGCAACTTAAACAATGCTGAGTTTTTCTATTCTAATGGTACAATAATAGAATCATGGCTAGAAGGCAATACGCTTAATGAATTGACGGCAAATTCGGCATGCACTAGTTCTTCATCTCCAGATGCACTTATAGATAGTTCAAATATCATCTATTGGATACTTCCAAATTCAATAGGGTTTCTTCCAGCAAATACAGGAACGGCAACAACAAATACCATATATTTAGGATGGACAGGCAATGTAATAAATTCTGCAGACAACCGCCTAAGCAATACCATCACTGGTGAGGCACCGCAATTATCGTGTGCAAATCCGTATAGCACTTTGAATTGCTACTATGGCGAATATGATAATGGAAATGTGGTTTTTGGTTCAGGAGGAGGTTTCTATGACGATTTCTTAGGAACTTCATATGCAGGGCCTTGGACAACAATAGGTGCAACAATCAATCCTGATAACGGGTTATCAATAGCAAGCACAGGCTCTGTCTATAATACAAGAACTGTATTTAATTCACAGCAAAGTGCAGAAGAATCCTTAACTTCTGAATCAACAGAAATAAGCGCAGCAGCAGGAATGATGCAATCTGCAAATCAGAATCTTCCAAGTTCAAGCGAAGCAAACGTTGTATTATATAGTTTTTATGAACCACCAACACATGCATTGGCAGTATGGGCAGGAACGTCAGGATTTAATTTTATAGGAGGCGGAACTTTAGGCGGTACAAATCCTGCGAGTGTATATTCAGTATTTACTGATTACTTTTCAAGTGCAAGTGTATTTCTGCAAGTTAACTATTCAACTGTTGGTTCCTTTTCAGGAACATTTAATTCTCAACAATACATGTGCTTGGGTGTGTGGCAATGCGCAGGAAATGGTGGAGGTTTTGGATCTACTCAAAACACAATATGGATACGTGCAAGGAATATTCCTGCAGTTGACGGC
>JBEKES010000013.1:0-21344 GCA_050013715.1 Candidatus Micrarchaeaceae archaeon | reverse complement strand
GCAGAGCTGTTGCCTCCTCCTGGCTCGTCTCCTCCTCTCTTTACTCCAAGCGCATCAAGCTCGTCGAAGAATATAATGCATGGGGTGTTCTTTCTTGCTTGTTCGAATATCGCATGCAGGTTCTTTTCAGTATTGCCTGTATACATATCTACTATTTGGTTAACTCTTGCAATAATGACATTTGCACCAGCTTCTCCAGCAACTGCTCTTACAATGTAAGTTTTTCCAGTTCCTGGAGGACCATACAACAAAAGGCCTACGCCTAATTTCTTTCCATATTTCTTGAATAATTCTGGTTTTTTAATCGCAAGTACGACGTTATCTGTGAGATATCTTTTTACCTTGTCAAGTCCGATAACATCAGTGAATCTTACATCTGATTTTAAGAAAGCAACTTTTTTGATTTGGCCTTCTACTATCTCATCTTTTTGCTCATCCTTCTTAACTGCCAATTGCTGTGTTCCCTGACTTCCTCCTATATTCGAATCAACATGTATTAGCGAGTCTATGTGTTCAAGTCTGTTTTTTGCTTCAGTGTAATCTGGATTATTAGCAAGGCTTTTCTCGTACCAATACCTTGCGCTTATTAGGTCATTGGCATTTTCTGCAATATCTCCAATAAGTAATGGTGCATCTGCGCTCTTTGGTTGCAAGCTTAGCACAATTTCAAGGTCTTTCTTCGCCGCATCAAAATTGTTTGTTACTCTCTCTGTAAGTGCTCTGTTGAAATAGGCATCTGCGTAGTCCTGATCTACCTTCAATGCTTCGTTGTATTCTTTTATCGCTTCTTCGAATTTGCTTTCCTCAAAGAGAGCGTTGCCCTTCTTCCAGTGTTCTTTTGCAGCTAGATCTACCACATGCTCCTGCTTTTGTTCCTCTGGTTTCACCGGGTCCTTGCTAGCTGCCATATATTCACCGCATTCTCTACATAATCTATTGCTTTGCACTATTATTTATACTTTTTCTGTCTAGAAGCGCATTCAACGACTTATCTACAATACTGATATTTGGGTCTTCTCTCCTAACATTCTTAAAAGTTACTTTCCTGAATTTTTTTGCAAGTTCACTGACTTTATCGCTAACTGGCTTCAATGCCAATGATTTTATTTTGTATTTCTTGTTCAATTGTTTTATGACTAATTCGCTATCGGAATACAGTTCTATGGAATATTCAGAATGATTTTCTATGCTTGAGATGCACCATTCAAGGGAGAGAAGAACTGCATTGTACTCAGCATAATTGTTTGTTGCTGTTCCGTTGTATTCGCTGTGCCTGTGAAGTATTTTTGCATTTCTGTAGATAAGATAGCCGGACGCGCTTTCTCCCGGGTTTCCCCTTGCCGCGCCGTCAGTATATATGACAAGCAATTTTTCTATTAAAACACCTTTCTACTATTCAATTCAAATATTTATATTTATAATGATTAATTGCATATAAAGTGGATATCTATGCATGTTTACAACAATGTACAAGGAGAGCAGCTAGTAAAGGCAGCAAGGAACAGCATAGAACTTTTCCTGATTAATCCGCACTTCGAAAAGGAAGTTGTAAAAAGGACATTGGGCGAATTTGAGAAACCGCATGGTATTTTTGTCACTCTGGAGCATTATCCTACGAGGGAATTAAGGGGCTGCATAGGTTTTCCAAGAGCTGTCGGGCCTTTGGGTGAGGTGCTGGTAGATGCAGCAATAGCAGCTGCATTCGAGGATCCAAGATTTGTATCTGTATCGAAGCACGAGTTAGATGATCTGCTTGTGGAAGTAAGCATACTATCAAGTTTAATTCCTGTTACTGGAGACGAGAAGAAAAGATTATCCAGCATAAAGGTACCAGGAGACGGATTAATGATCCAGTATGGCTTATATGGTGGATTATTGCTTCCTATAGTTGCCGTTGAGCAGAAATGGGACAAGAAGAAATTCCTGGAAGAAACATGCAGAAAAGCAGGATTGCATTCCAATTACTGGTCTCAGCCTAACGTGAAACTATTCAAGTTCGAAACGCAAATATTCAGGGAAGATGAACCAAGAGGAAAAGTATTAGAGGTAAAGCTTGATAAAGATTGATTTTATAATAATAATTCAGGGGCTCGTAGCTTAGTCTGGTTGGAGCGCTCGACTGATATAAGTCTTTTGAAAAATTTCATCAAAAGCAGAAATCGAGAGGTCAGGAGTTCAAATCTCCTCGGGCCCAAGACGTTAAATCGACGACAGAAAAGGGGTTCATTGCCTCTTTTTTGCTTGATAAAATTGACATAAAAATCGCTTGATAATTAATATTACTGCTATACTTAGATATTTAAAAAGATAGGATGTAGATTTAAAGTAGGTGAATGAATATGGTAGAAACGAAATTCATAGATGCTCTAGAAATAATTGCCCAAAAGCTAGAAAAAGAACATATAAAATGGGCATTAGTTGGAAGCGTGAGTTTGGCACTTCAAGGAATGGATTTTAATCCACACGATTTAGATATTTTGTTGACTTTTAAAGACCTTAGTAGAATTCCAATACTTTTTTCTGAATATAATCCAACTGGCGTAACAAAACTGAAGCCGATAGTAAATGATGATACATCGGATGTTAAACTAAATATAAATGGTGTCAATATTCAAATTTTTGCAGAAAACAACGATTCAGGTATATATGCAAGTAGACTTTTAGCTCACAAATTGATAACTCTTGAAATAAATGGTCTCAAAATACCGTGCTTTACTTTAGAGGCATCTAGTCAGACTTACGCTGACACTAAACGTCAGGAAAAAGCGGAGAGAATAAACGAATTTATAAAAAAGAGAACTAATAAGAGCAAAGCTTAGAATGGCTTAGATATTTAAAGGCTAGAGATGTAGTAATTATATAAAAGGAATAAAAATGAACTACCGAAACGTAGCTATTCTAGGTTTTATAATCGTTTTATTCAGTTCTATTCTACCTTGGCCTTGGGCCCATTTGCATTTACGACGACAAAGTAATGAATTCAAAGGCAGCTAAATGCTTAAATAAACATATGTAAATATATTTGCATGACTGTTGGTTATACTACTACTTTTATGGTAGATCAAGCTCCTGAAGAAGCTTTTACCGCTATCAACAATGTTCGCGGCTGGTGGTCAGGAGAAATTGAAGGTAATACAGATAAGCTCAATGCAGAGTGGATTTATCGCTACAAGGATATCCATTACAGCAAGCAGAGGATAACTGAACTAATTCCTGGCAAAAAAATAGTTTGGCTTGTTCTGGACAGTTATCTTAAATTTGTTGAAGACAAAACTGAATGGAATGGCACAAAAATTACTTTTGATATAATAAAGAAAGGCAATAAGACAGAGGTTCGCTTTACTCATGTGGGACTAGTTCCTAACTATGAATGTTATGACAAATGTTCAAGCGCCTGGGGCTTTTATATCAATGAAAGCCTAAGAAAATTTATCACTACCGGTAAAGGTCAACCTAACGAAAAAGAAGGGAAAAAGACCTCTAAATGATTCTGAGGTCTTGAATCCTAACGTTAACTACCTATTACTTTTTCCTTTTGCTCAAGGCATATATCGCAATCAATAATATGATTATTACGATTACAACTATTACCAATATTGTTGTTGAGCTTCCGCTTTGTGTTGTTAACGGATATGCCACTCCTGAACTGTTCGTAGGTATTGTTGTTGGTGCTGTTGTTTGGTAGTATATTGATGTTGTTGCTGCTACTGTAGTTGTATTTGATCCTTCATATTGGAATACTCCCACAACTGGGTCTGGTGGAACAGTGAACGAAACTGTGCAGGCATTAGGTCCTACGCTGAAGTTTGTTACTAATTGTGACCATACATTAGGTCCTGCAGCAGATCCTGAAGTAAGCTCGTATACCGCAATGGCTGATGTTTGTATGTTGCATGAGTATTTGACAGTTGCCCTTGTCGTTACGTTTGCATTTACATTAAATGCATTGCAGCTTGTAAATGGTGTTGGCCCTACACAAAGTGTGTAGTTGAATATTGATATTGGCGCATAGGCACTTGGTGGTGTAACGCACACTGCATTGGTTGGGCACTGTGATGGATTGGCTCCAATTACGCTTGAAGCGAATATTCTTGCTCCTAATTTTTGATTAGATGTTGAGGTTACTGTTACACTTGCATTTGATGTTATGTTTGCAACAATGGGCGAAGTGCTGGTCAAGTTGTACGAAGCATTAAACCATGCTGATGATTGTGCAAATACTCCAACAACAGGATCCGAAGGCACATTGAATGAAACCCAGCATGCTGTTGGTCCCACAGTTGTAGTTGATGCTAGCTTTGTCCATGCACCAGATGTGGATGAGTATTCATATACTGCAACGGCCGATGGGCTTATGCTGCACGAATACTTTACTGTTGCATTGGTTGTTACATTAGCATTTGTGTTTGCATTTACTGCATTGCAACTGGTAAATGGAGTTGGTCCTACACAAAGTGTGTAATTGAATACTGATATTGGTGTGTATGCATTTGGTGGCACAACACAAACTGCGTTAGTTGGGCAGTTAGCTGCATTTGTAGCTACTACACTTGAAACTACTGCTCTTGCTGCAAATTTTTGAACTGCACTTGATCTTACTTTTAATGTTGTGCTTGAATTTGAAATATTTAGAATTACTGGTGCAGTGCTTGTTATGTTAAAGCCCGTGTTTAAAGAGGTATTTAAAGATATCTGTAGAATACTCTGGAATACTCCAACCACTGGATCTGCCGGTACATTGTATGAAATCCAGCAGGCGCTTGGTCCTACTTCATAACTGCTTGGTATTTTTGCCCATGAATAGGCATTGGGCATCCATTCATATACTGCAAGAGAATTCTGATTTATCGAGCAGGTAAGCTCGTATTTAACAGTTGTTGTAATATTTGAGTTTGATTGTGGTGGAGGAGTGCAAGTGGAAAAGACCGTTGGTCCTACACAAAGCGTAAGGTTTATTACCTGCAATGGCTTCAATGCTGTTGGCCCTACTATTGTATTAGTGACATATGAGACTGTTAGCTTTGCTGGAAGTGCCCTAATCGAAGTTGAGCTAAGCGTAACTGTTGTATTGGAATTTGCAAGATTCACGACTGTTGGTGCGTTACTGGTAACATTGTATGTTGCATTGACTGCGTTGGGCGCAACTGCGTTTGCCATGCCCATTGCCATTATTGCTAGTATCGAAAGAACCAGTAAACCAAACTTTATGTTTATAACTTTACTCATATAACCACTTTAAACTTCATATCATTATATTCTAATGTATTTAAACCTATCTAAATTGTTAGGTTAAAACGACCGCCAAGATTAATTATGGTGCCTGCAAAGATTATCAAATAATAAATGCTATTTCCATTAATCTTTTTATAGTTTGTCTAAGGATGTAACTACTTATTCTATGGGGATGCAATGGAGTATACACTCGGTGTAATAGGCCTTGGCCACTGGTTCAGCTGGCTTACTACTGGAATAGGCGTAGAGGGCGGCCTTGACCTGAAAAAGGCAGTTGGAACCAAGCCCTTTGATGAGAAAAAAGAGCTTCTTTCGAAATTCGGGATAACTGAAAATAATTACTACATATCTGATCAGAACGGCAATTTTCCGGGGCAGTTTTTCGAAGGCATAAACATAGTGCACATATCAGATCCCAATAAATTCCACAAATCCCAAGCCATAGAATCGCTAAACAACGGAAAGTATGTGATAGTTGAAAAAACCATTGCCGCAAACGAGCAGGAATTCAATGAAATAAAGAATCTGGTGCAAAAGAATAATTATAACGATAGACTTTATCTGCATTTGCACTATCTGCACAAGCAGCCTACCATTGCACTGAGGACCATGCTTCCAGATTTCATAAAGCAGAACGGGAAGATCAAATCAATACAGGCAACATTCTTTGAGGACACGAACAAGGAAGACCCGAAAAGGACATGGCTCCTTGCGCTGGAGAATGGTGGAATATTCATGGATTGGATACACTCATTTGAAGTCATATACTATACAACCAAATGCAATTTCGGAAATATAATTGAATTGAAGAGCTTTGTGGTAAATGCTTCCTATGATTCAAAGAATCCGACAGGGATAGAATCAAAAATAGTACTCAAAGGTGCAAATTACGCGGAAGGTGCATTTGCAGTAATAAGATCAGCAAAGGGCGTTGACAAGGAGCACGCAAACAAGTCCATAAAGTTTGTCTTTGAATCCGATGATTATCTTCTTCTGTGCTTTCCCGGTCATGAAGTGGAATTCAATACGGAAGAGCGAGGAAGAATACAATTGATAAGCAAGCATGGGGAAACACTCATGTCGCAAAGCTTTACTGGCATGAATTCCTCTGAAATATTCATAGAGGAAATAATAGACTTCTGCAAAGGAAAGCACAAAGGGCTTAAGATGCATGAAATAGAGGAAATATTCAAGCCCCAGTGGGAATACCAGAAGCTTGCAAAATCAAGCAAGCTAATACTTGACAGCGATGGAATACTTGAATTTCTTGAGCAGGGAATTAGTGGCATGGCTTGTGGTACATAAATCAAGGAATTATTGGCATCTTTAAAAGCTTATGCTTCTACTATTGCTATTAAGACCAGTTGATGGAATATGACTGACGGGAGGCTAAGCCTTGCTTCAATAGTAGAGCCCATTGCAACGATAGCGGCCATAATAGCCTACAGTGCATTTGCTGTCTACCATGTGGTAACGCCAATACAGCCAAATCCTCTCATTTCCATAATGCTGTTCCAGATAGCACTGGGCTTGCTGATAATATTTGTCGGAGCGCTATCCATTGAAATATACGGCAAATATACTGAAAACAAGAAGGAAATGCATGAACTGGCCCACATATTCAAATTGCTGTGCTATCCCATACTGATAATCATATTGTTGCATACGCTCAATATTTCCATTGCAAGCCTTCTTGTGGGTGCAGGCTTCCTTGGCATTGTCTTTGGACTGGCTGCCCAGGCCTCTCTGGGCAACATGTTTTCCGGGCTTTCCATAATGTATTCAAGGCCCTTCACTCATGGTGAGAAGATCACAATAATACCGACTTCCTATTCTTTCAATGCACCTACATATCCTCACGAAGCGATGATGAACGAGATAACAGGAACGGTAAAAAGCCTGGGATTGGTATACACAAGAATCCTCAAGGATGACATGTCAATACTCTATATACCTAACAACGCGATAAACCAGAGCATAGTAGTGAATCACAGCAGAGTGTATGAAAAACAAATCAAGGTTAGACTTGAGGCAAAAAGAACTACCAGCATAAGCGCATTCAGAAAGAAACTTACATCAAAATTATCGTCGGAAAAAGAAGACTTCGAGAAATTGAGGGACTTGATTGTTAAGATTTCTCTCATAAGCAGCGGGGAAAGCTATGGCATAGTAATAACCGCAAGGGTAAAGATGCTCGAGTATGACCTATTGAGCCAATGGCTTTCGGAAACAGCGATAATGTCTCTTGTGGAAGTAGAGGGGAAAAAGAGCAAGTAATTATTGCACATGCTTTCTTTCAGTTTTGACCGGCACTTTCATTAGATGCCTTTCAAACATTTGCTTTAGCGAAGGATCATTCGACCATCTTTCTATTACTTCGTCTTCGGAAGGATCGTTGGATATGAACATCACATTGTGTATGTTGAGCTTTTCAACTGCCAATTTAACTGCCGGTCTTATCTCTTCCAAATGATTTGATTGAATGAAATAAACATGCAGAAGATCGAGATTGTACTTGTTGGCTATGTCGGAATATTTTCCATCATAGGACATGCCTATTATTACCGTATGCTCTCCTTCCACTTTTGGAAGATTCAGTTTTTCAATGTCAATTAAATCGCAGGTGAATTTGAGATCAGGATGGGTCATCTTGAGATGAGTGAGCACGTCTTTCTGGATTTCTGTATTCTTCTGCTCTATGGCAAGCGTTGTCGAATAGGTTGAACCGAGAAATGGCTCGATGTTTGAGTCATATACATCTGAACTGCTTTCAACTTCATCAAGCTTCTCGCCAGAATTAATTTTTATGCACGCGCCCATTGCAACTTTCATTGCACCGCAATTGGTGTGAGTATAATCGTGTATTTCAGTTATGTTAAGGTCATAGAGCGTTTTCTCAACAGAGCCAACCCCTCCTCCTGCATCTCTTATGGTGTAAATCTTCTCATTTGGATTGTCCTTCAGGACATTGTTCCTAATCTCTTCGAAGAAGGAATTGAGCCTTCTGTCCATGCATCCTATTATTGCGATTGTCATTCTTTCACTGGCTACTATACTCTATTACTGCGTCCTTTCCCTCTTTCTTATGAAGATTCTCCAATTCAAACTGGTCTCTCTTCATTCTAAGAAGTTTTTCAAACCTCATTGCAGGTTCAGGATTTCTCTTGTCCATAAACAATACATATCCCTGCATATGGAAGAACGGAGAGGCTGCAACCCTGAAATCAATATCGAATAGTGTTTCAGCGCTTGCCTTGTCATCTTCCACTGTTATGAAATAAGTGCTTTCAGGAGGCAAGCCTGCTTTTCCCGCAAGAATACTGAAATTAGTCCTGTCGCTTATCACTAGAGGGGCGCAAATGGCCAAGAACTTCTCGTTGCCGACTGGTGGTGCATTCAATTGGCCCACATCCATTACATTGCATTCAGTATGGACATTTTGTGCGCCGAATACCACTTCCAGCTTTGTTCGAAGCGGCTTAAGGTATCCTCCCAAGGTTCTGTGCACTGTTGCATTTGTCATATTATCTAAAAATCCATTGAATCTTGCGTCCATGCAGGCATTCACTATTTGAAGGCTTCCATCCGTGTTCTGACGTCCTTTTGCCTGCTCCATTAATCTTTTAATGTATCTCTGCTGTATCATTGAAGCGGCGTTTTCAACTCCCGGTATATTTGCAAGCATGTCCTTGTAATCCAAGAAAGGCGCAACAAGGGTATGGTAGTGCCTACCTGTTGTTTCGCTTTCGGGACCTCCCTTTGCGGTCTCGTGCACATATTTGGCCGCGCCGCAATCCCTGTGTAAGAATACCTGCAAGTCTACATTCCTTGGTACTGATTTTTGTGCCATATTTACACCTAAGTTAGCATTATACAATTAATCCTTCTGACTGTAATTTTATCGCTCATATATATTACACATTTTCAAATACTTATTTGTTGTTATTTATCGGATTTGCGGAAAAAACCGATTCATTGAATGGTATTGCGTTGTAACCATCATTGCAAAGGTTTTTTGCAAAGGAAGATGCATTGGGTCCATAGGTAAGAACCTTCTTTGCGCTTGTCGCTTCTATGTATTCAACGCTCTGGCTGAAATCTGCATGGTCGCTCAACGGGAATTGTGCATCTGTCCTGAAACTGAATCTCTTTGCAAAACCAGTTGCCATCGCAGTGAATACTTTCTTGTTGTGCACTGTTTGCAGGAATTCCTTCAATGAGTATAAGTTCCTTGTTTCGCTGATGCCTACGAAATTATCCCTTACTATTTCCTCGTAGTTGCTTTCAGGGTCGTATTCCGATGCGTAGTCAAGCTTTATTCCATTGTCAACATAAACTTTCGATATTTTGCTTATCTTCTTTGTAACTACCGGCTTTATCCCAGCATCGTTGAATATGGATATTAATTCCTGCGCCTTCCCCATCGCATAGGCGCTGAATATCACTATCCCTTGATTTAGCTTCCTGCTTGTCCAATCCTGTATTATTGATTCAACTTCAAATTTGTCGTCAAATTTTACCAGCGGGTCCTCATAGGTCGAATCCATTATTAGAACATCAGTTTCTCTTACATCTATGGGCTTTGAGGTCTTTGATCTAACAGTCTGGAAGTCTCCAGTGTAAGTTATCCTTTTCCCTGTTTTGTCATCATTTGCTACCAACTGCCTTGAGCCGAGCATGTGTCCAGCTTCTATAAGCTGGAAATTACAGCCATTGCTCTTGTTTTGTATGGTCATGTTCTGCGACTGCTCTATCAATTGTATAGTTTCGTCGCTTGCCAGAACCATCTTCGAGGACTTTGCAGCACCGAGATGGTCCGTATGCGCGTGTGAAATGAAATCTACATCAGAGTTAGGTTCCCTTCGGTCAAGGGATATCCTAAGATTATTGGAATTAATCATCAGGTCGCCGTACTTTCATTTAAAATAAGTATAACTGGAAAGGTATTAATACTTTCATATGCTCTGGCTTTAAATATTTTAATCGTGTTATATTAGCATGGAAAATGCAGAAAATGTGATAATAATAGGTGCGGGGCCAGCAGGTTACACGGCTGCAATGTACACTGCAAGAGAGGATTTCAAGCCCATTGTAATTACCGGCATAGCGCGCGGAGGGCAGCTCATGCTTACCACTAAAATCGAGAACTATCCTGGCTTTCCGGAAGGGATACTGGGCCCTGATCTCATGGACATGTTCAGCAAGCAGGCAGAATCATTTGGAACGCGCTTCATAAACGACAACGTAACTGACATAGACTTGAGCAAAAGCCCGTTCAGGATAAGCGTTGGAAATGATACCTACTACGCAAAAGCTGTAATACTTGCCATGGGTGCATCGGCAAAATGGCTAAACATTGAATCGGAGCAGAAGTTCATAGGAAAAGGCGTTAGCAGCTGCGCTACCTGCGATGCGGCTTTCTTCAAGCACAAGAACGTAATAGTAATAGGAGGCGGGGACACGGCAATGGAGGATTCGCTCTTCCTTACAAAGTTCGCAGACAGCGTTACCATAGTGCACAGGAGAAACGAATTCAGGGCAAGCAAGATAATGCAGTCAAGAGTGCTGGCCAATCCGAAGATAAGGGTACTGTTCGACACTGGAATAGAGGAAATTATGGGCAATGAAAAGGTCAATGCCGTTAAACTAAAGAACCTGAAAACAAATGAAGTTGCTACTCTGCCGATAGACGGCGTTTTCGTAGCCATTGGATACACGCCCAATACTTCATTTCTTGAGGGGAAGCTAAAACTTGACGAAAAAGGGTACATAATAACAAAAGATGAGGTAAAAACAGACATAGAAGGCGTTTTTGTGGCAGGCGATGTTGCAGATAAGGTTTACAGACAGGCAATTACCGCTGCTGGAAGCGGTGCGAAGGCAGCACTTGAAGTAAGGAATTACCTGCAAGAACTTAACTACAGGAATTCAACTTAATCTTCTTTGACCTTTTTTCGCTTCCAGTTCATAGGTTCTTACTCCTATTTTCCTTAAATTCTTGTCCTTGACCAATTCTTTGATGAGTTGCATTGAAGTATTATACAGCAGATCGAATGAATCGGTGTAATTGTTCAGTTTCTTGTTCTTGATGTGCTCGCTAAAATCTGAATACTTTGCCTTTACGGAAATGCCCCTGAACCACATGTTGTTCTTGTTGAGCTCTGTCATTACTTCCTTGCATAACTTGTCTGCCATATTCTCTATTTCGCCAAAATCCTTTGTGTCTTTATCAAAGGTCCGCTCTCTTCCAATGGATAAAATGCTGTAGCTTGCAATTACCCTGCTGTTGTCTATTCCATTGGCCAGAAGAAAAAGCTCTTTTCCGAATTCGCCGAATTTCTCAACTAACACATTGGGATCTGCCTTTCCCAATTCTCCAATTGTATTTATCTTCATTTGCTTTAACTTATCAGAAGTTTTTCTCCCAACTCCCAGCAATTTGTCCATGCTCTTGTCTTTAAGGAATTCCTTTAATTTATTATCCCTCAATATTCCCAGTCCGTTAGGCTTTGATTCATCGCAGATCATTTTTGCGTAAACCTTTCCTATGCTTATGCCTATTGTGCATGGTAGTCCTATCTCTTTTTTTATTTTTTCTTTTATCTCAATTCCTATTTTTTCCGAGTTTTTGTAATCTAAGTCATTCAACTCAAGCGCTGCTTCATCTATGCTTATTACTTCAGTATTAAAACCATAATCCTTGAGAAGCTTCATTACTCTAGAGGAAATTTCCGAATAATATGCATCATCTGATTCAAGATAAACAATGTCAGGATTCAACTTCAACGCCTGCATGGTCGGCATCGCACTGTGGATCCCAAATTTCCTTGCCTCGTAGTTGCACGTTTGTACAACTCCCTTCTCTTTTTTGCTTATTGGAGAGGTCCCAACCACAAGCGCCTTTGACTTGAATTCAGGATGGCGCAGCTCCTCGCATGCCGCAAAGAAGTAATCCATGTCGATAAATAGTACAAGTTTCGATGCTACCATTATATCTGATTAATATATGTGATTTAAATAATAATTAATGATACTATGAGAAAAAGCGTATTCAACGGCAGCTTTTATCCATCAGGGAAAGAGGAAATAATAAATTTCATTAACTCATCAATAGAGAAAGTAGATATGAACGAAGATGTGGGCGAGGCTCATTCCTACGTTGCACCTCATGCTGGGTACATCTATTCGGGAAAGACGGCAGCATTTACCTACAAAGCAATTCAAAAGAACAGCAGAATAGAGCAAATTGAAACTCTAATAATGATAGGTCCTAACCACACCGGAATCGGAAGGCCGATCTCTGTTTCCATGGAGGATTGGGAAACTCCTTTAGGAAAATCAATTAACGACAGGGAATTATCCAAGGCGATAGTGGAGAATTCCGAATATATCAATGTGGATGAGCAGGCCCATGAAAGCGAGCATTCAATAGAAGTTCAATTGCCTTTCATTCAATATATTTTCCCAAAGAAAAAAGTTGTTCTAATATGCATGGGAGACCAGAGCATAGAAGCGAGCGAAATACTATCCAATTCGATAATAAAATCAATGGAGCAGTTGAAAAGAAAAGTTCTAGTAATTGCAAGCTCAGATTTTAATCACTATGAATCCTCTGAAATCGCAAAGAAGAAAGATTCAAAACTGTTGGAAGCTGCAGAAGTTTTAGATTACAAGAAATTCAACGATCTGATTGATAAGTTAAACGACAGTGCGTGCGGCTTCGGACCTATAACTGTTGCAATGATGTTCGCAAAGCACATGCATTCTAAAAAAGGAATTATACTAAAATATACAAATTCTGGAGAGGAGACAAAAGACTATTCAAGTGTTGTTGCATATTGTGCAATAGCGTTTCTGTAGGATATTTTACACACTTGTAATTAGGCAATAACGAGGAGCCCGTTATTCGCTTAATCTATAAAAAGTTCTTTAATTATCTTTTACTTCTAGCTACAAAGGCTTTTCTATCTCTTCTAAGAGCTATTTCATTACTTCTAGCTTCTCTAAGAAGTACTCTATATTTCTTTTGTAATATTTCAATAAACGTTTTCAATTCTTTGTGGTCAAGAGCAGCAAAATCAACACCTTCAGTTGTAGCAAATCCTCTTATTACACCGATAAAAACTCGTTCTCGCACATCCATGTCTAACCTAGTTTGTATCTCAGTATTGAATGGACTTGTTGTTAAGCCTTCTAAGACTATATTTCTTGGCATAATATCACAGATTAATTACAACTTAGGAAATATATATACGTTTCTGCAGGTAATCGCTCAGGACATGTGCTTAGTGCTTTTCAGTAGGAGAGCTAATCTATAAGGCGGTTATTTGACATTCAGACAATCTCTCAAAAGTTTTTGTAGTTCCACTGTGTATAATTTTCGTTTTTCCTGACCATCCATTGAATCAATCGCTTGCCTTAGTTGTACCGCCGTAATGTTTATCCTATTTAAATCTGCAACTATCTGTGTTCCTGATATTTTATTTATTGTTCTGCAAAACTCTTCAAGACTTTCAAATGTGCTAGGTTTGCTATCTAAAGATGTTCCTGGTCTGTTTAAGCGCTGCACCATAGTATCACAATTAGATTACACCTAAGAAATATATATACTTTAGCCCGAATCATGTTGTTGGCTCTAGCACATAGCTTAGAATCAGCGTCTTGTATAAAAATCATTGTGTGTAATTAATTCTGTAGATCTTTACTGGAGACATGTTGTCAAAAGGATTATTTGCCGTATAGGCTAAACTGGAATAATTTGAAATGTTGTTTTGCGTGCAGGCACTAAAATCACGTATTATTCCTGGACTCACGTCCATGCCCATGCTGCCCCCAGTAAATACATAGGTATTATTCTTAAAAACAGTTTCATAGGTGTAAAGCTGACTGCAGTTTAGTAGGTACCTGACATTGTATCTGTAGCTACTGATGTCATTTATTTCGTCTGCAATCAAAGGGTAAGCGTAGAATGTGGAATTCTGGTGCTGTGCGGCAAAACTTTCAAACGAATAAATAGATGCGACAGAGCTCCTGTAATAACTTGTATCTGAATTCAGGTCCTTTACTGCGACTATGATTGTTGCAAGTATTATAATTAGCGCAATTACCATGAATACCTTTTCTCTTCTTGAAAGAAGTTCTTCCAATCCCAAGGCAACTATTGCAATAAATGGAAGAGTCAGCGGAGTAATAAGCATGGGTTCCATGTAAACAAGGAATATCTGTAGCTTTCCTGCTATACTTACAAAGGCAAGGGGCGTGAAGTTCAGCAGAACTAAATACAACACAAGCATGGAAACGAAAAACCTGCCGTATTTTACCTTGCGGAATACTATTACGGCTGCGAAGACTATCCCAAGGTACCCTATGAGTGAGAAGTAAGAACTATGGTACTGGTCATAGGAACTAAGGTCAAATATTATCGGCAAATAGAAAAGTTTCTGTACATCTGTTCTTGTAACGTTTATGTTATCAACTTCAAATACTGTGCCTTTGGGCTGGGTCAATGCATTATTTACTGCACCTGCGTGGTCTACACTTGGATAAAGGAAGAAATTCCCTGATTGAGCATAATAATATAATCCGGTTATGGAAAATGCAATCATAAATCCTACAAATACGAAAGCCAATTTTATTGCAATGCTTTTGAATGATTTTTCGTTTATCTCCTTTGATAATTTGAATAGTTCGAACAGAACTATGAACACACCCAACAGCAAGCTCAATGGATTTGTAAGATAACCCAGACCTATCAGGATTCCAGTAACTATATAATAGATAATCCTTGTTTTGACTTTCATCTTCGTATCTTTTTCAGATTTTATGAACGTATAGGTAGCTGCAGTGATCAAAGCCATTGCAGGAACTAGAGGTTGTATGTGGTTTGAAAAAATGACGTCCAACGGGAAGAAAGCAAACAAAATTGTGGCCATAACTGCAGCTCTCATGGTAGATATTTCCCTGAGTATTAGATAAATGAACAAAGCCTCAATCAAGGAGTTGAATATTATGTAGTATATCGCCAGATTAGAAGAGAAATTAAAAATAGTTAATAGGAATATCTCAGGGGCCAGCAGTCCGCTGTAGAATGATGGTATGTTTGCAGGGTTTAGCATGTATTGGTTGGTATTGCTGAAATTCACGTTGCGATATTGTGTAAAAATTAAATAATTATGTCTTATGACTGCATTGGCCAATAGGTTGAGGTATATTCCCTCATCTTGAGTATTGGCAAATATGGGCCCTGTAAAATAATAGAGCCTGATACCAAGCACCAGCAAAAGAAGGCCGATTATTATGTATATTTCTAAATTCTCAAACCTGCCCCTTTTGTGATGATCCTCTTGATGCATTAAAAATCACTATTAATTTAGACTAATGAACATTAAAATAATGTACCTATGCAAAGGCATATTTTAATATCGCAGAAAAATCTATACTTCAAAGGAAGCTATTTAAAATAAAAGCCACAATAATATGCATAGGTGTTTTGCTGACAAGGGAACTACTCGGAATATCTTACAACGCCATCAAAAGCAATTTTGGTAGACTGAAAAAGCCATATAAGCTAAACTTCGCAGTAACCATGTGGTGCCAGTCAAGGTGCCTTACCTGCAACATATGGCAGATGAAGCCCAAGGACGAGCTAACACTGGATGAGATAAAAGAATTCGCGAGAAAGAATAATTCCTTCAGATGGATAGGAATTACAGGAGGAGAGCCTTTCCTTAGGAGCGATATAGTAGATATTGTAAAGGCATTCAAGGAAAACTCAAAAGGATTGTATTTACTTACAATTCCTACCAATTCATTGTGCAATCAGGACATGGTAATCAATAAAATAAGGCAAATGCTTGAATTGAAGATACCGAAAGTTGTTATAACGCTGAGCCTTGACGGCAACAGGGAAACTCACGACAGGGTGAGAGGGATACCTGGCAATTACGACAAAGTAATGAGCATGTACAAGCGTTTGATGACACTCAAAAAGGAATATCCAAACCTTTCCTTCGTTTTCGGCTACACCATAAGCAAAGCCAACCAGGGTATGTTCCAGAAAACCTACCAGGATGTAAGGATGGAAATACCTGAAGTTACCTACAACGACTTCCATTTGAATATTGCACAACTATCGAACAACTATTACCATAACACTGACAACACGATAATTGCAAATAGGGAAATAGCACTCGATGAGCTTAAAAATGCATTCAGGAACAGGAAAAATGAATTAAAGGCAATGGATATTATAGAAAGCAAATTTCTCAAAGGATTGATAAGCTTTGCAGAAACTGGAAACGCTCCTGTAAAATGCAGAAGCCTTGACAGCTCGCTCTTCCTTGACAACTTTGGTAACATATACCCTTCAATAATGTGGGACAGGAAAGTTGCTAACCTGCGCGATATCTCCTATGATTTAGGTAATGTATGGCATGGCGATGAAGCCCAGCAGATAAGATCACTTATAGATCAGAATAAAGATCCTGTGCATTGGACATCATGTGAGGCATATCAGTCAATACTAGGAAGCATTATCTCATTTAGGAATAATGCAAAAATAACTGATAACAAGCACGAATACCGGGAACCAGCCAAAAGCGAAATTAATTCAAGAAATGAAATTGCAATGGAAAATAAAATAGAGAACTAGATTACTCTATTATTCCAACTCCTACAAAATTCTCGTTCTCGTATATGGCGAATCTTCCTAGTTCACTATAATCTGCATACTTTTCAACAGGATAGGGCTTTGCAAGGCTTATTTCAGCATAGGCTACGTTGTTTGCAGGAACAATGGCAAACGAATCATATACAACATTCACTGCAGAGATAGGTGAGAATATCCTATTTATTTTTATTTTCTTTATTGCTATGTTGTTGTTGCTTATCTTGATGGTAAATTTTCTTGCACTTTTTGTGTTAAAGTTCTTTATCATAAATATCTTCGCTGAAAATGAACCTGTTTTATGCGGTTTTTCATTGTTGCCATAGATTACGCTTCCTTTCTCTATTTTCATGTCCTTGTGCAATACTATCGCTACGTTTGTGCCCTCATTTGCATAGCTCACCTTCTTGCCCTTTACGTATAATTTCTCTATCTTCCCGGTTAGCTTGTCTGGCTCAACTCTTATGGTTTCGTTTGTTCGCACCTTGCCATTGTAAAGCAATCCGAATATTGTGGTGTCTCCGTTTATGTCAACGCTGTCCTGCACGAATATCCTCAATCCTTTTTTGGAGCTTGTATTCTTTGAATATACTTCTGCAAAATACCTAACTGTATCTATCAATGGCTTTCCCGTGTACCATGGTATTTTTTTCGACTTTGATATTAAATTTTGATTGTCATAGGCAGATATGGGCACGAAGGCCACCGGCTTCTTGAAATTTATGGATTGCAAATACTTTGATATGTCTTCCTTTGTCTTTTCGAATATGGATTTGTCGTAATTTACGAAATCCATCTTGTTTATTGCCACTACCAGTGCCTTTACTCCGAACATGCTCGATAGGAAGATGTGCCTTTTAGTTTGAGGCCTGAAACCCTCGTCCTTTTTGACGGATACCATGAGTATTGCTATGTCGCTGTTGGAAGCCCCGCTCATCATGTTCTTTATCAGTTCAAGATGCCCTGGCACGTCAATTAATTCAAGTATCGCATTTTTGTAGACCAGCTCCGCCCTTGTGGTATCTATGGTCATTTCCTGCTCTCTTTCCTCTGAAAAGCTGTCAAGTATATGTGCTGGCTCGAAGCGCTTGGATCCGCTTGCTTTTTTAACCTCTGCTATCCTTGCTTCTGTTGTAGAGCCTGTAGAAATGAGTAAATTTCCTATGAGCGTTGACTTGCCATGGTCTTTTTCCCCGAGCATTGTTATTATGAATTTCTGCATAACCAAAACCTTGATTTACGTTACATGTAGCCTAGAGCCCTTAGCTTTTCCATTATGTACTCTTTTTCCTTGTCCTGTTGTCTTCCGCTTCTCTCCTCTACTTTTGTCTCCCTTAATTCTCCTATTATCTTGTCTATGGTATCAGCATTGGATTTCAATGCGACTGTGCAGTGGGTGCATCCAAGGCTCCTGTACCTGTAGCCGTTATTCGCAAAATATAATGGATTCATTGGCACTTTTTCCTTTTTCAGGAAGTTCCAGACATCGATCTCGTTCCAGTCCAGTAGTGGATGTATCCTCAAGTGCTGGGTTCCGCTGAGCTTCGATGCGTAGTTGTTCCAGAGCTCTGCCGGCTGATTCTTGTAGTCCCACTTGAAGTTCTTGTCCCTTGGTGAGAAGTAGCGCTCCTTTGCGCGTATGCCATGCTCGTCTCTTCTTATCGATACTATCAAAGCATCAAATCCGTATTCTGCCATTGTTTTCTTAAGTGCAACTGTCTTGTTAGCACCGCAGCAGGCAAATCCCGATATTTCCTGCTTTATCTCGCTGTGCGCCACTATCAATTTCATGTTCCATTTCTTTGTGAGATATTCTCTAAATGCATAGGATTCTGGAAAGTCAATCCCGTTATCTATGTGGATTACAGGAAAAGGTATCTTTCCAAGAAATGCCTTTCTTGCTAGCGCAAGCATTGCAGTTGAGTCTTTTCCCATGCTCCAGAGCGCTGCCATGTTCTTGAATTTGGAATTTGCTTCCCTCAATACAAATATGCTCTTCTCTTCTATTTTGTGTAAATCTTGTTCCATCATTGTATTACCTTTCTATTTACCTCCAATCCTTTCAAATACATTGTTGCACCTATTATTCCGTTTCCCTTTGTTTTTATTATTGGTACCTTGTAAAGCTGCTTGTACTTGCCATCATATATCACTGCATAGGCTTTTTTCAGATTGAGGCTGTCCTTTACCTCTTTCGGGTAAATTACATAATAGTATTTCGCCTTGTCCTTCTTCGCCCTCTGGCCGAACAAACTCCAGTTCTTTTCATCTGGATTTTTGTTCAATTCTTCTATAATATCATTCCTGCCCTTTGGACTTTTCTCCTTTGATTTTTTTGCAGTTTTAGTATTTTTCATTCGACAGCACCTAATTATGCATATTCAATGCTAATTATGAGTAATTATATGTATAAAAACCTTTTCATACCATTAATAATTGATTGCATGAAAATAAATAGGGCGAAAAGGATTTCGTTTACATCAATATCAATACCCTCTCCTCTATTCAAGAAAGTGGAGAAACACATAGAGAATACAGGATTTCCATCTGTTTCCAGCTATGTCGCATTCGTTCTCAGGAACATACTGAGCGAGAAGGGCAACAAGAGAGCAGATTACGAAACCGAGCAGATAAGAAACAGATTAAAGGAATTAGGCTATCTTTAATCAGAATCCTTAAGCATTGATATTACTTCCTTGTCGTGTCCAAGAGGGTGCACTTTCTCGAATACCTTTGCTATTTTGCCGCTTTTGTCTATTATGAATGTTTTTCTTAATGTGCCCATTCCGAAAATGCCACGGTCTCCATAGGCTCCGTACTTTTTCATGACACTAAAGTCTGGATCCGAAAGCAGAAGAAAGCCAAGCGAATACTTCTCGCAGAATTTCCTATGCGATGCAATGTCATCCTTGCTTATCCCAATGACTTCTGCTCCAAGCTTCTTGAGCTCTGACAGCGATTCATTGAAGCCCTTTGCCTCCATGGTGCAGCCAGGGGTATCATCCCTTGGATAGAAATACAGAACAACGTACTTTCCTTTGAAATCGCTTAATTTGTGGGACTTGCCGTCATTTCCCTGCAAATTGAAATCAGGAGCTTTTGAACCTTGAGAAACCATATAATCACTTATTATAATGCGCAGATAACAACTAATAAGTTTATTTTATTAATATTGTAAATTAGATGATAACCATGAAATTAGGCATTCTAGATATTTTCAAAGGAGGCAAGAGCCAAACCCTTACAATTACCAGCATAAACCTAAAGCTTCACGGGCAGATGCACACAATGGAGGGATTGGTCTCAAAGGAAAAGAGTTTTGAGGTAGATATTCCATTCAAGAACAAGACGCATACGGATCTTCTTACGGAAGCAACTTCGTTCAAGTCAGAGAAGGCAAAACCCATAACAATAAAGTCAATAGAGGCATCAGAACCATTTAAGATAGTATCAATAACACCGCAGCCTCCGTTGGAGGTCAAGGCCGATGAAAGGATAGATTTCAAGATAAAGCTGGAAGGGCCGGAGCATAATTATACCGGTCCTTTGACCATAAGCTTTGGCTCGAATAACGTAGAAACAATACATGTTGAAATAACTAAAACGATACTGAACGTAAACGGAGTCAAGACTGCAATAGAAACATCTTCTAGGATACTCAACCTTCAAAAAGGACAGATATTCAACGAAAAAATACAATTATACAAGGCGCTAAGCTACGGAGACTCAGTAAAAAGCATAGAGATAGAAAAACCTTTTGCCTTTGTGAGCTCTGATCCGAAACTTCCAGTCAAAATAGATGACTCCAACAGTTACCTTCTTAACATATACATCCAAGGTCCTGAAGCGCCCTATGCTGGTGCAATGGAAATAAAACTAAGCTGATTTCAAAATATTGGCAACTGTCCATACAATATAAATGCTTAAATATCTATTTAAAAAAGATAAATTTATAAAATTGGTAATCCTATGGGCGCAAGAAAAAGTAAGCCACGCGGAACAGATTCAGCATTTCTCCTAAGATCAGAAAAAGATTCATCAATCTTTAAAAAGAGGTTAGTATTGACATCTTCTGAAGAACTACTGGACAAATTTGAAATTGCAGAAAGTACACCAAAACAAAGGCAAACCATAGAAATAAGAAATTTCAGATAAATACGATAATAAATAGTTCCAAATCTTTCAATGGAAATTATTCATATTCGTCCATTGTCGATAAGAATTAAAGGCTTATATATTATACAAAACAGTAAAATTAATGTGATGTTATGGAAAATGCAACAAAAACTACAGTTATCAGTGTTAATCCAGATGTTCATATGCTTTTAGATCCCATTAGACCAAGGAAACAAGAAACTAAATTCGAAGCAACTTCTATTTTATTAAATCGCGAATTTGTTGAGCCACTTGGAGAAAATAGGCATAAAAGAAGACTTTTAAGGTCATG
>JBEKES010000012.1:0-21723 GCA_050013715.1 Candidatus Micrarchaeaceae archaeon | reverse complement strand
AAAGAAAGCAGAAATGGATCTGTTTTGCCTAGCACAGAAAGCATATTGTTTTTCGTATCTTCCTTTAGTTCCATTGATTTGACTAAGTTTTCCTTGCTGCCTCTGCTGTTCCTAAAATTTTCAAACACATTCAAAAAATCGCCTGGAATTTTCATTACATCAGTTTACAGATTAGCAGTAATATTTACTTTAGTAAAAATATATATAATTTTGTATTTAATTGATTATCTCACATTTTTGATAAAATATGGGAATTTACAAAGGCTTTTAAATCTTTATTTCTAATTATAACTTATGGTTAAAAAAGAGAAGGACAAGGATGAAGTGTGGGCGCTTAGAAAAGTTCTTAGCAGACCTAATTATGCAGTAATGGCATTGCTTCTTCAAAAGTCACCAAGAACCACGCGCGAATTGTATGCAATCCTTGAAAAGAGATTTACGAGGAAAACTCTTATAATAACACTAAGAGAATTGTCGCTTGACCTTAATGTAATACAGCCTACGCACATAAGAACAGAGAAAGGCTACGGGCTTGGCTACAGGTTGAATCCTAAAATAAAGGACATAACAAAGAGCGTGCAGAAATTCTCCAAAACCATAGAAAACATAAGGAAAGTATAATAAAATACTTTTTAGCCTCTTTTTTATTGGCGTTGCATGAAACTTTAGTATTGCTTCGCTACTCTTTTACGCTTACTTTCTTCTGCAATTTGAATAATTCTATTACTTCCTGAGTTGTTGTTGCATCTTCAGCGTCTTTGTCTTTTCTTATCGCTTCTGGACCCACAAGCCTTGGGAATCTTAGTGCATAACCTGTTTCGATGCCATTTTCTTGCTTTGACCTACCGCATGTGTGCATTGGCGACCTTGTTATCTCATCGGCATTGATTGTTACAACGTATCTTGGATCTACCCAGAAGTCGGGCTTTACTATGGAGTCTACTCTGGCCGGCCTGTTCGCCAGCTTTATCTTGCTTAATTTGATATTTAATTCCTGCATCTGCGCTTCGGTGAACCCGGTTCCTATTCTTGAGATCGTCTCAAACATGTCCCTTTTCTTGTTGTATGAAGCACAGAGCAGTCCGCCGAACTTGAATTCTGCCCTGCTGCCCCTTCCTAGGAAATATCCCACAATTACAAGATCAAGAGTATCGGATAATTCGCCCTTGTAGCTTCTCTTTAATTTGATCCACGAGAATTTCCTTGAACCTGCAATGTAGGGAGCCTTGAGATCCTTTGCTATAACACCCTCCAGTCCATTCTCTATGGATTTCTCGAAGAATTCCTCCAGTTCCTTTGGCGAGCTTGTTAATATTCTTGTGGTAGGCTTTATGAGAGTGCCATTATTGAATAGTTTCTCGAGCACTGCCCTTCTTTCCTCATAGGGCTCGCTCAGCATGTCCTTGTCATTAAGGTACAATACGTCAAAGGCGAACAGGTGCAAGGGCAGCTTTTCTGCTGTTTCTGCAATATTGTGCTTCCTTTTTCTTTGTATGGTTTCCTGGAAGGGCATGTACTCCGATGTAGCTTCGTTGAAGGCCAGTGCCTCCCCTTCGAATATTATGTTCTTTGCATTAACTTCATCTTTAACAGCTTTAACTAAATCGGGGAACATCTCCGTTGTGTTTTCCAGTTTTCTGGAGAAGAGTTTTACCTTGCTGCCATCCTTGTGGATTTGGACCCTAAAACCGTCATATTTTTGCTCAACCGAAGTCTTTCCATTCAATCTTTTTATTATAGCTTCTGCCGTTGTAAGCCTTTCCGCAAGCGCAGGCCTTACCGGCTTGAACAGCGTAATGTTCATTTTTTCTATCGCCTTTGGGCCCTTCTCCGCAAGCGTCTTTCCTATCATGCCAAGGTCGCAGCATATGTTGTAAGCTCTTTCAAGCGCTTTCTTGAACTGCCTGTCTCCGGTTCCCATTATGGAAAGCGCTTCAAGTATTGTGGAATCGCCTACTCCAGTTCTCAGCTGGCCGAGCGGATACCTTACTATGTATTTCACTTCAACGCCAGTTGATGCAATTATCAGATCAGCAAGCATGTTTACTTTTTTGTCCTTGCTTCCTTCGCCATTCGTTTCTGCGATTTTCCGCATTTTGTCGTAAACTTCTATTATGGTGTATTTCCTTGCAACAATGCGCTTGAGCTTTGTCTCAGATTTCACCTTTTGGATTGTAATGCCCAAATCCCCGCTTTTCTTGTATTCCTTTTCTATGCTTTCCTTTGTGTAACCAGTTGCCATGGCAGCTGCTTCCTCGACAAGCTTTTCGGCAACTCCGAATTCCAGTCCTTCATAGGGAGGAAGCAGTATGCCCTGCGTTAGGTATATGGTCTGTTCAATTTCGTTGGCATTGAGCTTTTTGAACAGCTCTCCAAGTACCTCTATCATCTTTAGCCTTGAGGAAATAGCTTCAAGTTTGTCGTAATAATCTGCAAGTTCGCTGAACAGCAATTCATCGCCATTGGGATTTGGATGAGAAACAATTTATGGACATAGGGAAGAGGAGCTTTTTATCCATAGGCAGTTGAGGTTTGTATTGCATCTGTTGTTCGACAAGTCAGTGTTGTTTGATGCACCTATGGACCTCAATAAACATTCCATTCCACTGCTGGAGCCCTGGAAGTTGTTGTTCTGGAAGTAGTTCTCCTGCGAATTGGTAAGCACTATTCCGTTGTTGCTTGCATAGGCAGTGTTGTTCTTTATGCTTGCTGCACTAATGTTCGATAGGTAATAGGCAGTATCCGTATTGTATGCTATATTATTGAGAAGTTCTGCAGCTCCAAGATTTGACAGATCAAACGCATCATGAACGTTTATGACATTGTTTATGTATATGCCAACCGTTTGGGTAGGCACATCGTGTATGCTTATGGCATTGCTGTTACTATTGAGTCCGAAGATCGTGTTGTTCTGGACAACAATGCTTGAATTGTAGGCAATTATCGGATTGGCGAACCCTTTAAGCAAACAGTTGTATATTTTTGAATTGGCTGAATTTGTAAGAGAGGCGAATGTGCCGTTGTTTGTTGCTATTATGGTATGGCCGTTGCAGTCTATGGTGATCTGGCTGCCGAAGGAGCTGATGCAGGTGCTTCCTACTGCATATACTCCATCCTGAGACAATGTATATAGAGTTGGCTGGTTCACCGATATGCAGTTTATCACAGGGTTTATCTTCGTTATTGCGGCAAGCCATTCGCAGCCGATCTTGGTAGTGCCATAGTTTATGCCTCCGTTTTCTGCATTGATGGAACTGGTTCCCATGCCATTGCATATGTAGTCGTAGTAGGCGCTTGAAGCAGCGGTATTGTTCGATATGGTATTGTTCTGCGATTGCGCAGTTATCTGATAGCCTATGTATTCTTCCACTGCCGAATTGTTCAATACCTTGTTGCTCAGCGAATTGTTTAGCAATATTCCTATGTCATGGCCCTGCCCATAGGTTATGTTGTTGTATTTTAGCTTGTTGAAGGAGCTTGAATAAAGCGCAATGCTTGCGTTCCTTGTTCCATTTACAGTAGCGTTGACTATGGAGCTGGTTCCTACTCTGTTGAATATTATGCCGTAGTTGGAGCCGCTTACTCTTAGATTGGTAATCTGCACATCGGTTGAATTGGTCGCATTTATGGAGCTGGTATATCCGTTGACATTGCATTCGTTGACAGTTACGTTATTCGCATTCTTTATGGATATTGCCGGTCCCTGGGTTGAGAATGACGATGATATGGTATCGTTTTTGCAGCTGAATTTTACATTGCTTGAGAGTATTTTTATGCATTGTGAACCAGCATTCAGTACGCTTGTTGTGAGAAGATAGTTTCCAGGGGCGCTTATGGAACTGCAGGAATTTATCGGAACATAGGAAAGTGCAGTTTCCACGAAATGGGTGCATCCGGCCCATACCGCATTTGTGTAGCCGCATTTTGTCGATTGCATAAGATTGAGCGTCGCGCCTGAGGAATCTGGAGAGGCATATACATCAATATTAGAGTTGTTTTCGATTATAGCCTTTAGGAAGCTGTTTGAAAGCGAGCCGTTTGTGACATATAAACCATAGGTATTGTGCGTTGAATTCAGATTGATGAACGAATTGGAATAGGACCCTGACAGCAATATGCCATAGTAGTTCTGAGTAGCACTGACATTCTCAAGCGTATCAACGGTTGAATTAACAATTTCGATTCCGTCAAAGTCGCTTACTATGCTAAGATTATACAGATGCACCTGGCTTGAGTTGTAGAGCACTATTCCTGCATTCTGCGAATTCTTTACATCGCAATTCTCTACGGTTACATTGGTAGATAACGCTGCAACTATTGCAGTTGTTGAGTTGTAGATGCCCAGGCCCTTGCAATTGAGGACAACATTCTTTGCGTTTATCGATATGCATGCCATTGTAGAGCTTAATGGATTGGACGTATTTACAAACTGGTTCATGTACAAATTAGAATCAAGCGAATAGGTGCCAGAATTTCTTATGGAGCCGCAGGTGCTTATCTGGTTATTTAGTATTATCTTGGAAAGGTTTGCAGGCGTGTTTATGCCTTTGCAGGTCAGGAAGCCGCAGCCGCTGTCATTGTAGCAACTGTTTGAAAGACCAAGGCTGCTTTTAACAAAGCCATTTGCAGCACTGCAGTAGAAAGAGTATTGAGTTCCATTTATGTAATTGTTCTTGAATACGTTGTTAGAGGAGTTTACATTTATTCCGTAATACTGGTCATACTGTATTGTGTTGTTGTATACGGTAATGCCTGTTGTTCCATTAGTAAGGTACAATGAGCCTTGCGTGCTTGAAGACCTGGAAAGATAATTCTGATATATTGCGCTTTGGTGAGTATTGTTGAGATAAATATTGGAAACGTAGTTTATTGAGAAATTGTTTGTGATAAGATTTATATTCTGAGAAGAGAGTGCAAAAACACCATAAGAGAAGTTCCTTACATCGCATCCAGATATTGTTACATTTTGCTTTCCATCTATTTCAATGCCGTAAGTAAATGGAGCATATCCAACAAAAGGACCTGAACCAGTTATCTTGTTGCTGTTGCACACTAAATTCACATTATCTGAGGTTATGTTTATGCATGCACCGCTTGTTATTCCGGTCTTTATGCCTGATTCCACAAAGTAGCTTCCAGGGCTGTTTATGTTTTCACAGTTTGATATTGCATATATGTTTTTAACCGCAGTTGTAGTCGCAGAGGATGTCGTTGTTGTTTTTAGAATTGAGCCATTAACATATAGAAAGCCAAAGGCGCCTATTGCAATTATTACAACAACTGCAATAATGACAAAAGGCAATATGCTTGACTTCTTCTTTGTTGGTATTTGTTGTGGTTTAGGAGGTTGAGGAGGCAAAGTTTGAGGATTAGGCTGTGGAGTTGTTTGCTGTGGTGCAGGTTGCTGAACTGCTGTTGGTTGTTGAACTGTTGTTTGCTGAGTTGAAGGGTCAACAGGAGCAGGGCTGGGTTGTATGGGTTGATTAGATTGATTAGGTTGGTCTGGTGTAGAAGGTCCCTGATTATACATGCTGATTCACTGCTGATTGTTTGTTTATATATAAAAGCGCCATTATTAAAAACTTTTTATTGTAAAGGTATATTTTTATTTTTAAAAAACCATAAATGTATTGGGATTAAAATGGATCTTTCACATCAAATGGCTGAGTTAATAGGAGCTATAATTGGAGATGGTAATATTTATAAAAATAGATATGTTGAGATTTCTGGCGACAGAAATTTAGATATAGATTACTATAAAAATAAGTTATTGCCCATAATTGTAAAGGAGCTATATTATATCCCATCAATTCGAACTGGTTCATTCGGAGTTCGTTTGCGTATAAATAATAAAAAATTTACTTTATTTTTGAATAACTTAGGAATTCAATCAGGAAGAGGTAAAACATATAAAGTATTAATACCTAATATAATTTGCCAGAATTGGGAACTTTCTAAGTCTTGCATAAGAGGAATTATTGATACTAATGGATGCTTATCATTTGATAAAAGAAAAATATACAAAACACCATATCCTAGAATTATACTTCATCTTAGAAATAAAAAATTATGTTTACAAATTTATAAATTGTTACTTTCTAAGGGTTTTAAACCAACACTTTCGAAGCAAGTTACAAAATATGGGAAGGCACATACAGTTTATTTAAATGGAAAAGTGCAAGTTTTGAAATATATTAAAGATATAGGATTTTCAAATAGCAGACATTCTAAAAAAGGAGCATTGCTTCTTAATGACTGCCTCGGTAGCTCAGTGGTAGTAGCGCCAGTTTCGTAAACTGGAGGTCGGGGGTTCAACTCCCTCCCGGGGCTATGCACCCTACTTTTAGAGTCGTAAAACTCGTTTAGGATTCAAATCCTCAAAAGGGTTTTTATAAATAGTTTAAAACCATCTTTTTTACGAAAATGAAGTTATAAATATCTATTAAAATAGAGTTACATGAGTGACATACATGGCAACACAAAAACTTGCAACCAGAAACGAGCCAAAATTCGAATCATGTAGTGGAAAGTTTGAAACAAAAGTTTATATTATAGAGGCTCATTTTTTAAGTGATCCTGATTCTGAATTTATTAAAAATAGGTTTCATATAGTTAGTAAATATCCATCTCCAGGAGGACAAAAAGATGAAATTGTGATGGATGTCTATCCAAATCAATCAAAGCACAGCCCTAATGTAAGAAGTATAGATTTTATAATAGAACTTAAACCTAATGGTAATACAATTGGCAATTCTGGTTTTATGAAATACAGAGACCATCAAAGTAAAGAAGATATATTTAATGAAGAATTTAGATTGCTTAGCCAAAAACCAGAAAAATTAGAAGATAGATTGATGGAGATTATAGATATTTACATAAGTACACAATTAAGAGGCATGTCTTCATTGAAAGCTTCAAATTTATCAGTTGTATCTAAAACTTTAGAAGCTTTTCAGATTTTTAAAGATGATGTAAAAGATGGTGAAATAAGATTAATAGAAGATACTACTACTGATGCAGAATCTTTAAAAAGAGATTAGGGAATTACTATAGTTAATTTATTTAATGGACTTAAAAATTCCTTTACCTTAGCCTAAGACAAAGCTAGGGTTTCAAACCTAAGAGTATCAGACCTCCCGGAGCTTTTCCTGATTTATAACTTCGAAGATTTGGAGTTCAAATACACTTAATTCCGCAAATAAATTTTACCATAAGGCATAAATAACATAAATGCTATTTTCAAGTGACCAAAGACTTTCCAGATACATTACAGTAGGTGCAGTTATGAGTAAATCAGAGAAGCCCATTTCGAATAGTAGAGACAAAGAAGTAATCAAATCCTGCATGGATATTGCGCTTCAGAATATTGAGCATGGATGCGTTTTCATAATTGAGCTTAACGGGAATTTGAGAAACAAGTATTATACAAAGGTTTTCCAGTCCTTAAAAGGAGAGGAGGAAGAATTATTATCAGTAGTATCGGAGAAGGACATACCGATAATAAAGCACCTTGCAACCGTTGATGGTGCTGTTGTTATAGCAAATAGTGGCGAAATGAGGGAATTTGGAGTAACTTTAAAGATTCCACGCACCTTTTTTGGCCATGGGAAGAGGCATGCGTTTGCGCTCGGAACCAGCACATTGAAGAATATTGTATGCATACTTGCAAGCGAAGAGGATAAACACGTAAGACTTTTCCGTGATGGCGTGTGCGTAGCAGATATAGACTCTAATATGTATGTTCCTGGAACCCTAAGGCACAGAATAGTAGATATTATGGCAAAGCCTTTGTCCGAATCCTTAAAAGAGAGCGGAATCCCCAATTCCATGCTGGAATCGAACCCGAATCCTGCAATGCTGATAATAACTGGAAGCAACGTAATTACCACTGATGGTTTTGACAAGCTGAAAAAACTATTCAAGGATTAGTTCAATGAAACAATTCCAAAGGATTAAATAAATAGTCAATGATTGATATAACATGAAACATAACAATGCATCAAGTAACTCCAATACAAACCACGCAAATCTCATGTTTTCGAAAAAGACAAAAGAAAAGGAAGTTCTAAGCTCCTGCATGGACATAGCATTCAAGAGCGTGCAGCATGGATGCCTTTTTGTGGTAGATCTTAACAAAAAAAGAAGGTATGATTATTACACAAAGGTTTTTGAGTCAATAATAAGAAAGGACGGCAAACCGCTCAACGTAACAAACGAAAGAGATGATCCGGTCATAAGGCATCTTGCATCAATAGACGGTGCTACAATAATAGAGAAGAGCGGCGAGATGAGAGAATTCGGAGTAACTCTGAAAAAGCACCATACCTTTTTCGGCCATGGGAAGAGGCATGCGTTTGCACTAGGGACCAGCAAGATAAAGAACATAGTATGCATACTTGCAAGTGAAGAGGACAAGCACATAAGACTTTTCCGGGAAGGAATATGCATAGCTGATATAGACGCAAAAACAAGATTGCCCGCAAATACCAAGCAGAAAGTCGTTGATATCCTTGATGCACCATTATCAAAAGTCCTTATAGCGAGCGGGATAGCGACATCCATACTTACGCTTAATCCCATACCAGCAATAGTAACAATAACAGGTAGCAGTGTCATTGTGTCTTTCGGCTTTGACAAGATAAAGAAGTTCTTCAACAAAAACTAGTTCTTTGGTACATTCCTGTCAAATAGATAGGTTTTTATATCTAATTATATATAATTAATATGATTATGTATAATTAAGTTGAACCTTTATGAAAAGTAGAACTAAAAATGATAGTAAAGAAAAACTAGTAGGATTACGTAGAGAGGAACTTATGTCCCTAAAGGAAAATCCTAGCAAAATAGATGCATTATTGAGAAACATTGATGATTATGTCGATAATGATGCACTAAAAAAGTTTAATTATACTAATTTTATGAGAACACTTAAAAATCCGAAAGAGGCTTTTACTCGAAGCGTGGTAAAAATAGGGACTTATAGAATTATTGACTTACTTGTTGTTGCCCCGCTTGTTGCTTGGTTTACAACACATCAATTGAAGATAGCGACAGAAATCAGCGCTATTTATTTTGTAGTGAAGATACCTTGGCAAACATTATATGAGAGAGTATGGACTCACATTAAATGGGGTTACAAGAATAATGGAATAGTTGTAATCGATTCTAGTGGTAATAAACTTATGGCTTCAAAAGAATAGATTATCGTTATTAGTTAGCTTATTATTTCTTTCTTTTGAAATACAACTATGGTTGCATGATAAACGCCCAGATTACAACAATAGTTTCAACTATGTTTATATTTCTAGTTGCTGCGCTTTTGTCGGTGCTTTTGACAAGGTTCTATCTTAAAAACAAGAAGAACGTAAGTTATCTATTGTGGAGCGCAGGCCTTAGGTTCTTTGCTATTGCCGTATTGCTTGAGATAATGTTTGCGTTTGGCATCAAGTCTGATTTTCTGATCAAGATTTACTTACTAACCATTACGTTGCCCATTCTTGCAATCTCGCTAGGACACATCCAATTCATTAAATCAGAAAAGCTGAAAAAATATTACTATTATTTCTGCATACTTGCCGCTCTTTTCCTTATAGCTGCATTATGCGTCACTAATGTAAGCGCACTTTTATCAAATTATATTGTATATGGAAAACTTTCGGGACTTGTTTATATTTCGTCATCAATAATAACACTGGGCGCTTCTGCGGTTCTTTTCATGGTTGCGCTTCTGTATTATAAGCAAGACAAGAAAGTGCTGGCAATAATACCAGGAATTATAGTGTTCTGGATTGTTAACATAATACACATAACGATATCAAATATTTTCATTTACTATCTTGATCTTCTTGCAATAATACTGATATGGCTTGGAATAATAGGATTCACAAAGATAAAGGAATACAAAACTAAACGCTGATTATTGTTCCTGATGCGAATATCCTGGGCACCAATGTCCTTATTATTATAACTTCATCATTTATTTCAACTGGAACTAATTTGTCGAAATTGAATTTTATTTTATTGCCATCAATGCTTTCAACTGTTGCATTTACATATGAAAAGCCTATCGCTATGAAGTAAACTTTTCCAGTCTCTATTTGCTCTGTAACAAATTTGCTCTGGTTTGCCTGAACAGTAATTGATTTTGTTGGTTTTATAGTAGTGTTAGCAAGAACATCCCCTTTTTGCATGTCACTTTCGTCTATTCCTTTGAGTGCGAGCCCTACTCTTGTGCCTTTTGTCGCAGTTTTGACATCTTCATCTTGGCTTTGTATAGACCTTATTATCACTTTCTTGCCAGAATTATGCAGCATTTCATCATGTACTTTTACTGTCCCTTTTGTTACAAATCCAAGCGCAACAACGCCAACGCCTTTTACGTTGAATGCCTTGTCGATGTCTATTCTTGTTTTGTCTTCATTTTTTCCGTTTGATTTGTAAGAAGTTATTGAATTGAGAAGTTCTTCTCTATCGTTGAATATATGATTCTCCAATTTTACATTGCTTAGAATTGAAGCTATGTCATTGTCCTTTGTGAATATTACTCTCTTTTTGAGAAGAGAACATGCGACTATGACTTCACCGAAAAGCTTGTCCATGTTTTTAGTGCTCACTATTATTTGATCTGAAAGAAGCATTGATTGAGGCAACGCATAGAATTTATCCTCAATGGAAGAGGGTTGCAGTGCAACAATTACATCATCGTTCAATTTCCTGTTGAAGAAAGTTATGCTGTTCTCGCTGCCTTTTTTTCCTATGAATTCCGCAAGAGTCTCATCAAATGGCACAGCAATTATTGTATGCATTAATATCATCGTAAAACATAACTTGGAAGATTAACATATTAAACCTATCTAGATTCATTCAAAGAAATTACATAAGAGAAAGGTAACAAAGGAGGATAAACAACGTCGTTTGTCTAACTTGATATACTGATTTAAATAGCTAATTAACAGAATAAATATGATAACATGATAGAGAGAGTAGTTATAATCAAGCCGCGCGGGTTCTGCGCTGGTGTTGAGCGTGCAATAGATACTGTTGAAGAGGCATTGAAGACTTTCGGCGCCCCTATATACGTAAAGCACGAAATAGTGCACAACAAGGTAGTATGCGATGACCTCCGTGCAAAAGGCGCGATATTCGTAGAGGAAGTCTCAGAAGTCCCAAGAGAAAGCATATGCATTTTCTCGGCGCATGGAATCGCACCCCAAGTTAGGGAGCAGGCAGAATCGAGAAAGCTTATTACAATAGATGCCACTTGCCCTCTTGTTACAAAAATACATATTGAAGTAGGAAGATACGCAAGAGAAGGAAGAGAGATAGTATACATAGGTCATAAGGGACATCCAGAAGCTGTTGGAGTTATGGGAGTTCGACCTGATATCACCCAAATCATTGAAACTGCAGAGGACGTTCAAACACTTAATGTAAAAGATGCAGATAAACTTGTTTATCTAACACAAACAACTCTCTCTGTTGATGAGTGCATGGGAGTAATAAAAGCACTGAAGCAAAGATTCCCAAATATTCAGCAGCCTCCTTCTGGAGACATATGCTATGCAACTACAAACAGGCAGGCTGCAATAAAGCAGGCTGCAAAGCAATGCGATATATTGCTAGTTGTTGGGAGCAAGAACTCCTCAAATTCAAACAGATTGGTAGAATCTGCAAGAAACCTAGGAAAGGATGCTTATCTTATAGACACATTAGATGAGATAAAGGAGGAATGGCTCAATGGCAAGAAAGTTCTTGGAATTTCTGCTGGTGCAAGCGCTCCAGAGCACATAGTCCAAAGCATAGCAACACGTTTCAAGAACAGTGGGGCAACAGTAGAAGAATTAGAGGTAATTAAAGAAAACATGAAGTTCACAATGCCCTATGAGTTATACAGAGTTCCAGAAAATAGAGCTAGGTGAGTATATGATAATAGAAATGTCAAAAGGTTCTGGTTGGAAGCCAAGAAGGAAAAGCATACAGGTAAAAGTAAGGAACATGTACATAGGAAGCGACTATCCTGTTGCAGTGCAGAGCATGACCAATACAGATACAAGTGACATAAACACAACAATTGCACAGATAATCGAACTGCACAAGGCAGGATCCGAACTAGTCAGATTCACAGTCCAAAATCTCAAGATGGCAAGAGCAGTAAGCAGCATAAGAAAAGCGCTTGATGATCTTGGATATGATATACCTTTGATAGGTGACTTCCATTACAATGGCCATCAGCTCCTTACAGAAGTGCCGGAATGCGCAGATGCACTCGACAAGTATAGGATAAACCCGGGAAACGTTGGCTTTGGGGAAAAGCACGACGACAATTTCAAGGCAATTATAGATGTTGCAAAAGATCACAATAAACCAGTAAGAATAGGAGTTAACTGGGGTTCTCTCGATCAAAGCGTACTTACAAAATTAATGGATGAGAACACAAGAAGCAAAACTCCAAAAGAGGCAAATGACATAACGGTTGATGCTGTTGTTGAAAGTGCAGTGCAATCAGTTAACAAGGCAGTAGAGTATGGACTTGAACCTGACAAGATAATAGTAAGTACAAAAATATCAGAAGTTCCGCAGATGGTTCGCGCTTATCAATTGCTTTCTGATAGATTGGAAAATCCGCTTCATGTTGGATTGACAGAAGCCGGTTTGGGAAGCAAGGGAATTGCTGCGTCCGCAGCTGCATTGTCTTTGCTGCTCACTGAAGGAATTGGCGACACAATAAGAGTCTCGCTTACACCAACACCGGGCTCAAGCAGAACTGAAGAGGTAATAGTCTCAAGGCAGATACTTCAATCACTGGACATAAGGCACTTTTCACCTCTTGTCTCAAGTTGCCCGGGTTGTGGAAGAACAACATCAACTGTATTCCAGGAAATGGCTCAAGACTTGACCGGTTATCTACAAGAGAAGATGCCTGAATGGAAAAATCAAGGTTACAAGGGCGTTGAGGCAATGAAAGTTGCAGTTATGGGTTGCGTAGTCAACGGACCTGGAGAAAGCAAACGTGCTAATTTAGGTATTTCGCTACCAGGAACTGGAGAGAATCCAGCTTGCATTATATATGAAGATGGAAAGCAGACAGGATCAGTAAAGGCAAGCGAGGCCTCAGAAGAATTCAAAAGAAGAATCGAATTATACGTAAAGAGCCATTACTCAAACAGCGTAAAGGCAATGAACTGATGAGGTAAATCTTCTTTATTATAAATTTAGTATGGAGACGCAGCTAAAGAATTAATGTACATTGCCAAAAGAAGTAATTTCTGGTTATCAAATATTACTTCCGCTTGCCCTCCAGTTCTAAGAGTAATATACGTTTTTAAATCTCCTCTGCGAGCTAGTTCACTTAAACTTGCGTCTTCACTAATTTTTACTGGTGATCTTACTAGCTCAAAAGAATCGCATAAAGAGTCGTCTATATACTTCCTTTGAGTACTGTTTAGAATTATTCTTTCCTGGCTCTTATTTATTAGTAACAAAAGAGTGCCCTTTAAAGTTTCGATTCCTGCATGTTTACAAGATCTTTCCCCAATTGGCAAATAACCTCCGATTCTATATCTTCTTAATAAATCTGTACTTACTATAACTTCTCTTACGCTATCTTTTTCAACATATGTTGGTGCAGGTATAGTTGTAGATGCCATATAATCACGTTAACAGTAGCAGCATATGAGATATAAATAGTTTACTGAATTGGTCATTAAACTATATAATTGCAGTTATTATCTCTCTTTCCCTTGGTATTTGGACGTCGCAATCTATTGCATAGATTCTGTTGTCATCTAATTGCAATTTGTTGTTCTTGAAGTTCAATACTATGAAATTGCCTATGAATTCTGCCATAAGATGGCTTTTTCCGTTGTTGTCCCCAGCGGTTTTGTTGTGCTTGTAGTTTATGCTTTCTGGTGCAATTGCATTTAATGTATTCTTAAAGCAAGATATCGATTCCTCCTTGTTTATTGTTATTCCAACTGTTGTATGAGGTGTGCATATTACTACATGACCATAGCTCTTACTTGATTTTTTAAGAACCTCATTTATTTGCTTGGTTATGTCAAGCATCCATAGTTCTGGCTTTGGCTTTGCAGGTATTATGGTTGTCTTTATATCGGCTTCAAGCACAGCTATCTTCACTTCTGTCTTTTGGCTTTCCTTGTTGCCATCTACCAGTGAAATACAGCCCCAGCCTTGGCATAATGCTCCTTCTCTCTTTATGTTCCTGCTTATGAAAGGAACAGGAAGAAATGGCCTGAACAGTGAAGTGTTAGGTGCCTTGCCATTGGCATTGAGTATTGTCTTTAGATCATGTACAGATCCAGGCTCGTGCTCCATCAACATAACAGCAGTGTCTGGCTTCTCGACGTATACAAAAGCAAGACCGGTCTTGGCTCTTGAGCCTTCCTTTACCTTGCCGCTCTTGTCAAGGCTTCCTCCTTTTATGCAGCCATCTACCTTTCTCGATATGTCCCTTATGTGCAAGTCTTTCCTGTATTTGCTTGTTTCAAAGGATATGATTTGAGCTGTTTTCATTAGTTCCTGAAGCTCCTTAAGATTAGTATTTTCCATTTCAGTTATATTGGCACTCAAGTTTCCGTTGTTTGCGCTTGTCATTGCAGAGACAATTGTCTTCCTGCTTGTACCCTTCGTCGGGTTTCCTATCATTTCAGAAATTACCTTTACAGGGCTTGGAGTTGTCAATTTATTGACATCAATATTTTCAATAACATCCATGCCGCTTGCTGATTTTGACATATCGTTTTTTGCCATATAATCGTCAAGAGTCCTTTGAATGGATTCATATAAATAGGTATGGTAATACTACGTTATGAGACGTATTTACGCGCTTGTTTTATATAGCATTAAATTAGATAAACTTCAAGTCACAGTGAGCAAAATGGGCAAAATCCTCATATCGCCATCTATACTATCCTCTGATTTTGGCAATCTTCGAGAAGTAATAAAAGAGCTTGACAGCTGCAAAGTTGACAGAATACACATAGATGTGATGGACGGCATATTCGTACCCAACATAACCATTGGGCCAGTGGTCATTGCATCCATAAGAAATGCAACGAAAATACCCTTTGAAACTCATCTAATGATAGAGCATCCAGACAAATACATAAAGAGCTTTGCCGATGCAGGATCAGATACCATAATAGTTCACTATGAATCAAAGCATGATCTAAGAAAAACCATAGACATGATAAAATCGCTCAACAAAAAGGTAGGCATATCCATAAAACCAAAAACACCGTTTAATGCAATTAAAGAGTATTTGCCATATACTGATTTGCTGTTGATAATGAGCGTAGAACCTGGTTTCGGAGGTCAGTCTTTCATGGAAGACTCGATAGCAAAGATAAAAGAGGCAAGAGAATATATTGACAAAAACAGTTACAAAACAATAATAGCTGTTGATGGTGGATTAGATATACAGAACAGTAAAAGAGTAGCAGATGCAGGTGCAAACGAAATAATTGCAGGTTCAGCAATCTTTAATTCAGGCAACATTTCTCAAAAAATCAATGATTTCAAAAACCTGTGAATAATTTATACTACCTGTTTTATTAGTGCTTTTCTTTGCCCTATTGTTCTTAAAGGCACATTCAATCTGCTGCAAATAGATGTTCTAGTTTGCCGATCGGTTTCCATAATGTCAGTATATGAGGGATTTTGTATTGTAGGAGTTATAATCAATTCTTTTTCGATCTGTTTTGGTATGTCCATGAACTTTATTCTTCCCATAAAAAATAATTCAATAGAGACTTCATCTGCGGCATTTAGTACAGTTAGTGCAGTGCCTCCCATTTTTACAGCAACATGCGCCAGTTCTAAGCATGGGAATTTTTGGAGATCTGGCTCAATAAACTCTAGCTTTTTCAGTTCTGCTAGGTTGAGGCTTGGCAGATTGTTCGTAGGTCTGGCTGGATAGTAAAGTGCGTCTTGTATATGTAACTTCATGTCTGGTTTGCTCAGTAGTGCGAATGTGCATCCATCTACAAATTCCACTAGAGCATGTACTGTGCTTGTGGGATGTATTAAAACCTTTATCTGTTCCAAAGTAAGTGGAAATGCTCTATATGCTTCTATGACTTCAAACCCTTTGTTCATTAGCGTAGCAGAATCTATTGTTATGCGCCCTCCCATCTTCCAGGTAGGATGATTGAGTGCCTGCTCTACGGTAATATTATCGAAAAAATGTATGTCCTTGTCCCAGAACGGTCCACCAGAGGCAGTAATCGTTATGTTTCTTATTTCATGATCAGGATTTGCGCGTATTATTTGGTGAATTGCATTGTGTTCACTATCTATCAATATTACTTTTTTGTGGCTTTTTTTCTTAATTTGTTGTATTAAATGACTGCCTGTCACTAGTGACTCTTTGTTTGCAAGAGCGACGTCTTTTTCTTCTAAGAATCTAAGTGTGGGGCGTAGTCCTGCAATGCCCACAATAGCATTAACAACACGGTCAACTTTTGAATCAAGACAAATGTCTATAGCGTTATCTATGCCTGAAACAATTTTGGTCCTCGAATTAGCAAGTTCTCTCTTAAGTTGTTCTGCCTGCATTTCATCAGTAACTGCAGCATAATCTGGTTGGAAGTCAATTATCTGTTGTTTCAATATGTCTATTCTTGAGTTACAGGTAAGGGCAACAATCCTATAACCGCCCTGTTCTTTTACTACTTCCAAAGTTTGCCTACCTATGGATCCTGTTGAACCAGCAATTGCAAGTCCTTTAAGTTCTTCCATTTTATCACACTTTAATAAATTTAATGCCCAACAATTATTGTCTTTGCTCCAGCATGTACACGTCTTGCTTCCTCTGACATTGAACCATATTTCTCAAATATGGACATTATAATTGGGAGATGTACTCCTGCCTCTTTTGCTACATCTATAACATGCATTACCATTGCCGATACCTTTATCTGTGGTGCTTCATTTGGCAGTTTGCCTTCGTTAATTGCATTGTATATTGCAGTAGGTATGTCGACAGTTATCGGAGGGCTTGCAGCGTGCAATCTAAGTACTTCATTTAGATCAAGAAGTGGATTTTGTTTTTTCATTTCCAACAATGCAGATGCAGTTTCCGCGAAAACTGCAAATTGTGCATAAAAATCTACATTATGCCATCCTTTTGCAGTTTGACCAGAACCGGCAGGACCAACATAACCATAGGTTCTATCACCACAAAGAGCTTCAAATACGTCTTTTGATAATTCATACGCCTCTTTGTCACCCCCAACCATTAATGTAAATCCTTTCAGTATGTCTTCAGGACCACCACCGCAACCAACATCAAGGTAGAATATACCCTTTTCCTTTAGTTTTTTGTAGTTAGCTAGAGAGTCTTCAACATAGGAGTTAGAACCATCGATAACTATATCATCTTTGCGCATCATCAATGAGAGTTCACCCATTAACTCGTTAGTAACTTTACCTCCGGGAACCATTGCCAATATTGTTACACCGTTTTGTGAACTCCTAAGCTTATTTACAAGATCTGCCTTATCTGTAGCCACATAAACATTTTCCATTGATTCAAATGCAGAAACCTTTTCTCTTGTCCTATTGTATAAAGCTAATGAATATCCATTGTTATGAAGTACTGTTGCCATATTGTAGCCCATAGGGCCCAGTCCAATTATGCCTATTTCTTTGGTTGTTGCCATTAAATCATAAAACCTTTGACTTGTTTTAATATATATAAGTATTGTGACGATACGTTGAAGGACGTATCATCGACATTTTAAGAAATTTATTATAGCAAAACTTAAAAATACTGCCATTCTTAACGTAATATGCAAAATTCACAGTTATTGGTAATCATATCCACAGTAGTAATATTCGTTTTGAGTTTATTGCTTGCGATTTCTCTTACTAGAAAATACAACAAGACCAAAGCAAAAAGTCTCATGTTCTGGAGCGTTGGCCTTTGGGCCTTCTCAATTGGAGCGTTATTGGAGATAATATTCGCGTTTGGCGTATACAGCAGTTCGCTGGGAGACTTCTATGTATTCATAGTTGCATTGCTTGTCGAGCTGCTTGCTCTTGGATCCATGGAGCTGATCAAATCAAGCAAATTGAAAAAGTTATATTATATTTTTGCAGCTGTGACAACAATTGCGCTTGTTTATACGGTAATTGCAACAAGAATAGGCAACATAGTCACAAATTACGTTGCTTCTGGAAATCCGCCATTGGCAGTTCTGTATTCCTCTTCTGTAATAACTTTCATGGCTTCCATAATATTGGTTTTTATTGCAGTGCTTTCATACAAAAGGAAAAAAGACCCGAGAATGCTCAGCATAATACTTGGGGTCATAATAGTTGTCATAGCAGGAACTTTGTATATCGCCTCGTTTCCCGTATTTTTATATTATTCGGAATTTGTTGGCATAATATGTCTTTGGTTCGGTTTCAGCAGCTCTAAAAAATAGGTGTTATGTTGTTCATTGTCTTGTTCGACAGGTTTCTCATGGCTTTTGCCCTTGCGATCCACATAGTGCTTGCCTCTATTGGGATGGCGCTTCCTGTCATAATACTAATTGCAGAATACCTCAGCATAAAGAAAAACGACAACGATTACAAAATACTTGCAAAAAGGCTTTCAATAATTTTCATTGTATTGTTCGCAATCGGAACGGCGTCGGGAATACTTGTTGCGATCAACATACTCGTGTTGTGGCCGAAGTTCATGGCGCTTGTAAGCCAGGTTGCGATACTTCCATTTTACATAGAGACATTCGCCTTCTTCCTTGAAGCGATATTCATTGCAATATACTTCTACAGCTGGGACAGTTTCAAAGGCAAATACACGCATCTTATTGCAGGTATTCCCATAGCAATAGGCGCAGCGCTTTCTGCTGTTCTTATAACAATGATAAACGCGTTCATGAATACGCCCAATGGATTCAACATAAGCAATTATCTGAAAACAGGAATCATTACGAATGTACAACCATGGGCGGTATTCTTCACACCGTCAACATGGACCGAGATATTCCATGTGTTGTCGAGCTCCTACACTGCGGGCTCTCTTATATTTGCAGCTTTGTTCGGCTACATGCTGCTTAGGTCACGAGACGAAAACAAATCAAGATACTACAAAAAGGCATTGACATTGTTTCTTATGGTAGGACTGATAGCTACGTTCTTCTCAGTAATAAGCGGATTGCAATCACTTAAGCAATTGGTCACAATACAGCCTGAGAAATATGCAGCAATAGAAGGTAACATACAATCGCAATCGCATGCACCTGAAAGAATTGGAGGATTCCCGGTAAATGGAACTCTTAAGTATTTCATACCAATACCAAATCTTCAAAGCATACTTGCAACCGGAAGTGCAAACGGAACAGTTCCAGGGCTTGCAAGCTACAACGAATCGACATGGCCTCCCTTGATAGTGCATCCGATGTTCGATTTCATGTTTTTCATGGCAATTCTTCTAGGATTGATACTCATAATATGGTTTGTGCTTCAATTATTGAAGAAGAACCCATTGTCTAACAAGCTAATGCTCAAGGCAATAATATTTGCAGGGATATTGAGCGTACTAATACTTGAAGATGGCTGGGTGCTTGCAGAACTAGGAAGGCAGCCATGGATAATCTACAATGTAATGACAGTAAGCCAAGCAGCAAACTATTCCCCTTCAATACTTCCAGTAGGCTTTGCGATACTTGCATTTTACGTATTGGTCATTCCGGTAACAGTATTGGCGATAAGGAAGCTTCTGAAAGAGAGGCCATTGGAAAATGAACTGGTGAACCAATGAATTTACTTTATCAGCTTAATTATTTCATATTCTCGGCTTTCCTTACCTTGCTAATGCTTGAAATAGGAGTTGCGCTGCTTGCACTCTTGTCCTATAAAGTTTATACTGATAAACTGAAGAAATACATACTTACCATGTGGGAGATAAACGGAACATTTGCGGTCTTCTATCTTGTTAATTTTGAGGTGACGTATCCGAAATTATTGCAAGTTGCAGGAACTGCATACGTATTTCCTGCACTTCTTGCTGCTTTATTCCTAGTAGTAAGAAATGCTTTCATTGCCTATAGCGAATATGTGTCAAAACCATCAAATGAAAAACTTTACATCAAGACCTATGCAATTGCGACTTTGGTAATCGCAATTCTAACCATATCGATACTCACATCAAGCGTAACTGGCACAGGAATCAATCTCACGAGCAGCTCAATAAACATCTATGCGCTGATAATAAATCCGTACAACATACTGATGCTGATAGCAATCCTTCTCTTTACCGTTTTCATGGCTACAATGTTCTTTGATGTGATAAGGTTCACAAAGAAAATGTATCCAGTTTTGCTTATAGCATTCGGATTGTTCCTTCTTGCTACCTATGCATTTGTGCCCTATGTGTTTTCCAATTTGGAAAGCATGTACTACCTGATTTTAATCTCGCTGATATTGCTGGGCCTTTCCATCTTGTTTAAAGTTAGAGAAAGCAGGTTTGCGAAGTTCATGATACTCCTTTGGATCTTCGCATCAATAAACTTCTTTGGATTAATTGAATATCCATACATGTTTGGAAAGGGAGTAGATGTTACTCAATACATGACAGGTTCTGCAATAGCAGGACCTGCATCCATTATAACAATAGTAGGAGGAATCCTTGTGGGCCTAGCTCTGCTTTACCTTGCAGTTCTGAATTCGAATAAAAAGAAGGATTAGCTGCCTCGTTTGTATTCATTCCTGTTTCTGTTTCCAGATCTTCTATTATTGCTGAATCCTCCGCTTCTATGGAAACCTCCGCCTCCTCCGCTCCTGTTGAATCTGTCGCCTCCGGAACTTCCTCTGCTTCCAAATCTAGAACCGCCCCTGTTTTGATCTCTGTTTCCGTAGCCGCTTCTTTGATGATGCGTAGCTACCGGCAGTTTTATGTCCTTGTATTTTGCAGTGTCAAGATCAATGTGTGTCATTCTGACGTTTGCGGTTCTGCTTGTGGCATTCATGAGGTCTTTTTGCTCGTATTCAAATATTGTGAATGCGCGTCCGTCTTTTCCCATTCTTGCAGATCTTCCTACTCTATGAACGTAAACTTTCGGATCGTCAGGTGCATCGAAATTTATTATATCGCTGATATCAGGAATGTCAAGCCCTCTTGAGGCAAGGTTCGTGGATATCAAGAATCGTGCATGCTGCCTGAATTCGCGTAGCGAATACTCTCTCTTTGCCTGCGTGAGCCCTCCGTGCATTACGATTGCATCAAATCCATTTGTTTCCAAAAATCTGTGTATTAAATCGGATTCGCGCTGGGTAGATGCGAATATTATGCATTTCTTAGGATTGAATTGCTCTATGTATGCAAGCAGTGCAGAAAACTTGAGCTTTCCATTGGCTATGAAGTAGTTGTGTGTAATTGTGTTTACGGTTATGTCTTCCTCTGCACCAACAGTAAGCTTTGCTACATCTGTTTTCATGTGCTTCCTTGCTATATCTGCTATTTCCCTTGGCATAGTTGCGGAGAAAAGCATTGTCTGCCTTTCCCTTGGAGAATTGGATATTATGTATTCAACATCTTCTATGAATCCCATGTCAAGCATCAGATCAGCTTCGTCAAGCACAAGGAATCTTATTCCGTTAAGCTTGAGCGCTCCCCTTTCCATCAAGTCTATTATTCTGCCTGGAGTTCCTATTACAAGATCTGCTCCACTGGAAAGCGCGCGCATCTGCACGTTT
>JBEKES010000011.1:0-29123 GCA_050013715.1 Candidatus Micrarchaeaceae archaeon | reverse complement strand
TTTATATCAATATACGTGCATACCAAGTAAATAAACGTTTAAATTAATGCAAACGACATGCAGCTAACACCTCCAAAACCTTAATATATCTAAAAATTCATAAATTATCTAGTGAGAAAATGTCAAGAACCAAAGAAACTTCAAGATTATTGTCTGTCTTATTATTGTCTGGAGGACTCATGCTGCCAACAATTAGGGTTTATGCAAAAAATGTTCAAGCTAGCGATGCTGTAACTAATAGCATTCAGATAGATAATTGCAAAATATATCCAGATCAAACATTATCTATGGTTCTACATACTCCAAATATGATTCCCGGAATTACAATAGGTGAAGAAATAAATGGAAAAGCAATAAATATTCAAACTTTGCGACACTTAGTACTTGAATGCGATGGTATCTATTACATTGCATATAAAAATGGGATATTTGAAAAAAGTGAGCAACCAAACAGCGAAAATTATAATTGGAATATCACTGGAATTGGTAAAGTGGAGGGAAATAAAGATACGGGATATCATCTTAAAGAACTAGAGGGGAACGAACGTGATGAGCTGTTTTTAAATGACAATGTAAGAAAAGCCATATTGGTGAAGCTAAGCGAACACCAAAGCCCCCCAGCAACGCCTATTACCCAAATAGAGCACAGATAGCTATATAAATACAATTTACCTAAATGGAATTATGTATTCAAGAAAAATTAAGCTAATCTTTCGTTTATCAATATTTTTATCTATTTTATTATTTGCCAAAATAGGAATTGCGCATGCAAGTGCACCTGTTACTGCCTACGATAGGCAGGAATGGCTTGAGTATTCTAACGCTAATCAAGGAACTACTTTAAGTACAACTGTTCAAGCAGAACAACAACCGGATGATGATGCTGGAGGGCAGGCATATCTTCTAAATGGATATACTAATTCAAATTATTGGTACCAATGGGGCCTGCAAAAAAATTGGGAAGGACGAGGATGTACTTCAGGTCAATTTATGATGATATATGCTGTATTAAATCCAGCTGGAGAATTTATTGAATTATCCTGTATAAATTTTCTTAATAGTAATGGAGGAATTGAATATCCTAATGTGGGTGATACTATACTATTAACAATGTCTATTCAATCTGGAGAGGTTGTTATGACTGCAACAGATGAAAATAATCATGCTGCTGTATCAGATTCATTTTCTGCATATGGTGCCACTCAATTTGTAGGAGACCCGGATGGTAGCGCTGCCTACATTACCGGACTAATGTCTGAGCAATACTTTACAAATCCAACATGGTATTTACCTAATACTCAAGTTGAAACATACCTCAGCATCAATAATGTACAACCTGCATGGTTGGGGCAAGACGAAAAAGAATGTGGAAATATTGATACTGAATTTGATTGCGGTAGTCAAATTGGTCCTGATTTATATTACTTTGATACATCACAGCCAATAGATCCAAGCCCTATTTACGAGATGAATAGTAATGGTTTAGTGGATGAATATTCCAACGACGGAACTTACTATACGGGGCTTTTCTCAGCTTTGGATCTATATGTACAAAATAATCAAGTGCAACAAGGCCAACCTATTCCTATTAGTGGTACTCAATATACAAATGCTCAGCAGCTGCAGCTTATGCAATTTGAACTGATTAATCTTCAAAATCAAGTAGGATATCCTTTGAATGATCCTCCTACAATTAATCCTTCCTATATTATTTGTGGAAGTAATGGCCAAATCTGTCCTGATTCTCCTGGCAAATATAACCTATTGCTTAGAACAATTGATCAATATGATGCTGCAACGCAAACAGTTAACCAAATCATAACAATAACTCCACCCGATGAAATAACTCCTCAAGATTGTCCTAACAATCCTAATCAAGTAGGTATAAACGGATACACAGGAACAGGAAGTCCATCTACGGGAGTAGAACCGGACTGCAACACCTGTCCCAATGGTGCAGTTAATCCAAACGGTCAAGGATTTGCAGGAGTGCCGAACAGCGGATGCAATGTGTTCTGTCCAGATTCACAGATAAATTATGCAGGAGGACCAGGAAACGATTTACCCTGCAGTTTATGTCCTGATGGTACCATAACAACGGGAAAATGCCCATCCTTCTTTCCCAGTGATGGGGGCACTGACATATCAGGTTCAGGGTGTTCCCCGCCTGGAGATCCCACAATAATGTATGTGGGTGATTACATGCAGCAATGTCCATCAAGTTCCCAGTGTCCTAATTTCGCCTACGATGCACCGCAGTGCAATGCCTGTCCGGGAGGTACTTCGGTAAGCGGCGCACAGGACATGTGCCCTGAAAATCCGATAAACTGCGTACTTGATGACGGAACAGGTTCCGCATGCCAGCAGTGCAATTTCGAGTATGTAATATCATCAGGGCAGCAGTGTCCAGGAAACGGTTCACCGCCGAATTATCATAATCTTTCAGGAGGAGGATGCGGCATAGTGCAGCAGGGTCCAAACAGCACTGCAGGCCATAATGTGAATTCGCTAATATGGATAGTCAGCAGCAGCGGCAGTTTAGGCTTCGGCTGCGGAATAGTACAACAGGGGAATTTAACGGGAATTTAACAAACGCTAATATTATAATTTCAAACAACGGATTGGGCAAGGGAACAAACACAACAACATTATCCAGCAATATACTTAGGAAGATCTTCGGCAAAAAGACTAAATACACAACTACATCTACGACTACTATCATCAAAACAACATAATGCTTATTATTAACTTTTTCAAATATGTGTTTCAGATGAGCTAGATTTGGAACCAATAAGGCTTATAAAAGTAGAGATTGCTTATAATTAGATTGAATGTTCCAGATAAGCTCTCCTGCAATTGCTTCATATTTTTCGTTCATATATTCAAAGTTAGCCGCATCTGTGAATCCTCCACTTCTCTGGCCGCTTGCATTTATTCTTTCGCTCATTGTATTTGCAATTATACTTGCAATACTGTTCAGCATATTCTCATATATATTCGGCTGGCTTGAAAGAAAAATAATAGGCCGTGCTCAATCGAGGCACGGTCCTACCTATGTTGGCCCATTTGGATTTTTGCAGAACCTTGCTGATTTGATAAAGCTCATGTCAAAGGAGGCGATAATGCCCGACAAGGCAGACAAGCCATTATTCCAGATGATACTTCCCTCTGTTGTTGCGCTATTTGTACTGATTCTCGTATTCATTCCGTTTACCAATGCATTTGTTGGAATAGACGCAAGCATAGGCTTGCTTGCTGTATTTGTGCTTCTTTCATTCTCGCCCTTGCTCATGTTCCTTGCTGGCTGGACAAGTGGAAACAAGTTCGGATCCATAAGCGCCCAAAGGTCAGTTATAATACTGATAAGCTATGAAATACCTCTGTTCCTTGTCATTGCTGCTGTTGCAATGCTGTCCAATAGCTTGAATTTCATTTCAATAGTCAATGCGCAGAACCCATATTGGTATGCGTTGCTGATGCCCATAGGGCTTGTTGTGTTCTTTGTTGTCATGCTTGCGGAATTGGAGCGCCCTCCATTCGATTTGCGCGAAGCTGACAGCGAGCTCATAGCCGGCTGGCTAACCGATGCGAGCGCGCCCTACTATGCATTGGCATTGTTCCTTGACTACGTGCGCATGTTTGTGGGCTCTTTGCTGATTGTGTTGCTCTTCTTCGGGGGATGGCTCGGCCCGGCGATAATACCCGCATTTGTATGGTTAATGATCAAAGTTGCAATAATTGCAATATTCATAATAATCATAAGAGTGGCAATGGTGCGTATGAGGATAGACAGAGTATTGAGGCTTGGATGGGAATATCTGGTTCCATTGGCAATGCTCAATCTTCTAATCACATTTATAATCTTTGTGAGATAAATTAAATTGGTGAATCATGGTGGGAAATCCTATTGGTAGGGTAGGCAAGCAGATACTGGAGAAACCATCCACTCTTGAGTTTCCGGAGCAGAAGGAATTAGAGACCGATAATTATAGAGGCATCCACAAGCTTGACATGAAAACATGCATAAGCTGCTCCGCCTGCGCAAGGATATGCCCTAACCAGACTATAGTGATGGTTGACACTGAAACGGATAAAGGAACAAAGCTAATGCCTGAAATAAACCTGGAGCGATGCCTTTTCTGTGCGCTGTGCGAAGAAGTTTGCCCTCCCAAATGCCTGGTGCTTGGCAAAGACACGGATTTGGAGAAATTTGACAGAAGGGATTTTATAAAAAGGCCAGAAGAGCTGGAATAGTGAAATTATGGATTATTTAGCGCTTTTCATAATAGTAGCATTACTCGAGCTTTTGTCAGCTGCGCTGATCTTCGTATTCAAGGATATTTTGCATGTGGTAATTGCATTAGCATCGCTCTTCCTGTTCAATTCAATACTGTTCTTCATTCTCCAGGAGCCGCTTTTTGCTGTGCTGCAGTTGTTCATAATGGTGGGGGGAGTTTCAACTTACATGATAGTAGGATCTGGATCCGCAAGCTATTCGAAGTTCAAGCACACGAACTACTATGTTCTTGCATCTGCCTATATTGTAATATTTGCGATGCTTGCCTATGGCGCGCTGCAGACAAGCATTGCTGTATCTGAGCAGAATGTGATATCTAATTCATTCATAGCACAGTCTATAATGTCTAACATAGGATTGTTTTATTTGATTGCATTGATGATGTTCGGCATAGGAATCAGCTCCATAGTGCTGATGAGAAAAATAAGTGGTAGGAAATGATATTCATATATTTTGTTTTGCTTGCAATGGCGCTTTTCGGAATCGGAATAAGCGGAGTAATCGCAAGCAGGCATTTTCTGGTAATGATGCTATCCATTGAGGTCATGTTTGCGGCAAGCGCGCTACTTGCAGTGACATTCTTCTACTATGTGGAAAACGGTAACATAATATCGCTTTTACTTGTGCTATGGTCTGTTGCCGCCGTTGAAATAATTGCCATTGTGACATTCTACAGGTACATGGTCAAGGGAGAGATGAGCCTTGACATAACAAAACTTTCAAAGCTTAAGAATTGATGCCATGCTAGCTATACTTATCGCACTGCCGCTTGCGCTTGCCGCTTTTGCAATGCTTGCACTAAGGGGCTCTGCAAAGAACACTGCAAAATACATAGCGCTTGCGGCAAGCATAGTCACTCTTGCATTGATACTACTCTCAAGCTTCAATTCAAGTGCCCTACAATCAATAACATGGTTCAGCTTCTCTAATTTCCAATTCGCGCTAAGCACATCCACTCTTCCGTTGAACATGATTCTACTATACCTAGTAGGGATAATGACACCTTTGATAATAATATACTCCATTGGATACATGGACGTTCCAAGCGAGCAATCGAGATTCTATTTTGAGCTCTGCCTTTTTGCTTCGGCAATGCTCATATTCGCAATGGCCGGAGATTTCCTGACCCTGTTCATAGGCTGGGAAATACTGGGTATTACAAGCTATCTTCTCATAGGATTCTGGTACTACAAGGAAGGTGCTGCCGATGCGGCAAGAAAGGCAATAACGACAATACTGATAGGGGACATACTGATGCTCATTGCGATAATCATAGTATGGAGCACATTCGGCACATTCAGCTTCCAGGCAATACTGCTAAAATCTGCAGGTAATTCAGGTGCAATGGAAATAGCGCTTGTGCTGATAATGCTTGCCGCATTTACCAAATCAGCGCAGTTCCCGTTCAACGAATGGCTTGCCGATGCGATGAAAGGACCAACGCCAGTATCTGCGTTTCTCCATTCTTCTACAATGGTAAAAGCTGGTGTTTTCCTGATTGCCGTTCTGCTTCCTCTTTTCATACAGTACAATCTGCTTTATCTGCTTCTTGCATTTGGAATCATAACGACCATAATAGGCATAACTAATGCACTCTCGGAGAACAACATAAAGAGAATTCTCGCCTATTCTACAATGGAGGATCTCGGGCTAATGCTTATTGCACTTGGCACAGGGTCGCTTGTTGCAGCAATGATATTGTTCGTAGTGCAAACATTCTACAAGGCGCTTCTGTTCATGAATTCTGGAGCAATGATCAAGGCAAACAACAACGAAGAAGACATAACAAAAATGTACAACAATGCATCAAATCTCAAATTATCCATACCTACAGTTATGGGCGTATTGTCCCTTGCCGGATTGTTCCCATTGAGCGGGTTTTTCGGTAAAACTGCCATAGTCGCATCAGCGAACAGTTTTCTGATATATTATATACTTATAGCGTTTTCGTTTTTGAGTAGCTTGTACATATTCAGATGGTTATTTGTTCCAATGAAAAAGAAAAACGAGAAAAGGGCAGAAACGGCGAAGACAGGCTATAAATTAATACCGAGATCTATGCAGATATCCATATATGCGCTGGCGGTTTTGGTCTGCGCAGCTTCAATAATATATTTCTATCTGCCCAGCTATCTGCTAGGCAAGAGCACAGTTTTTGCAATAACAGAATTGCAAATAATAATCTCAACCGCAATAGTTGCCATTGCGCTTATCATATCCTATGTGCTATTCTACAGGAAAAAATACGTTTCCATTGATTCGAGGAATCCTGTGCACAACATAATCTACAATAATGTTCTAACCAACAGGGCATATTCATCATTTGCGCATGTGTTTGACTTGATTTCAAAGGGAATAGACGAATACGATTATACTGTCTATGAATTGATAAAGCAAGCTGCTCACAGCGTTGTCGCACTGGGAAATATTCTGAAAAAGCTGGATGACGGGGAAACAAGCACATACCTAGCAGCGTTTGTCATAGGCTTCGTAATAATAATTTTATTCTTGATGTTGTGATATCGAATGACACTAGTGATACTTCCAATGATAGCAATTTCGCTTATATCATTATTTTTTATAGCAATTCTAAAAAGCAAGCACAGCAGGAAGATCGCAATAATTTCTACTTTCATAAACATGGTTCTTACGCTTTTAATATTCATGTCATCGATTTCTGCAGGAAGCGTTAATCTTTCTGAAAATTACATGTATATACCTTCACTTGGGATAAGCCTGGGATTCAGGGTAAATATAATATCTCTGATGCTATTGATAATGTCTTCAGTTGTACTTTTCGCAGCTGCGCTTTCGGGCAATCCTGAAAAAGAACACACAAAACTTTCCAGCGCATTGATATTGATTTTCCAGGTAGCTGCGATGGGCCTTTTCAGCTCCTCTAACTTGATTGTATTCTTCATATTCTGGGACATAGGTGTAATCGCCATGTTCTTCATGATAAACGCATTGGGCTCGGCAAACGCGAAAACGGCATCAATGAATTTCCTTATATATGAAATATTTGCAAGCTCATTGCTTTTGCTCGGAATTCTTATAATATATTTCTACACTCCTGTGCATTCCTTCGACATACAAACCATAATATCAAGCGCATCTTCAATACCAGTTGCAACGCAGTCGCTGGTATTCTTCCTCATATTCATTGCATTTATGATAAATATGCCGATATTCCCAATGCATTCCTGGCTGCCCGATGCGCACACTGAAGCATCAACCCAGGGATCAATGATACTTTCTGGAGTACTTACAAAATTTGGAGGATTCGGAATGCTTATGCTGTTCTCGATGATGCCCATAGCCTACCAATACTCCTTGTATATAGCAGCATTTGCAATGATCTCCGTTTTCTATTCAGTCTTTTTGCTGATACGCCAAACTGACATCAAACGCATAATTGCCTATTCCACAATAGTTGAGATGAGCATAATACTTCTGGGCATATCAACGCTCAATGGTTTCGGGACCTACGGTGCTGCATATGCTATGCTTTCGCACGGGTTGGCAATAGCCTTGATGTTCCTTTTGATAGGCGTAATAAAGCACCTATTCGGAGAGAGGAACATAAACGCGCTTAAGGGAATTGTTGTAAATGCATCAACAACTACTTACACATTCATCATTGGAACGCTTGCAATGATAGGATTTCCGCTTACTGCCGGATTCATAGCTGATGTTCTGCTTTTCATAGGCGCATTCCAGGCCTTTGGCATATATGGCATGATACCTCTTATAGCATTGATAATAATGGGCGCGTATCTTTACTATGTGATAAACAAGTGCATGCTTTCCGCCAAAGAGCATTCAGAAACTGTTGACTTTATAGCCATGGAGCAGAAACTAGGATATGCAGTATTGGTATTTTTCATATTCTTATTCGGATTCCTTCCGTTTACTCTATTAAATCTGGTGAAATTGTAGTGGTTGCAAATGTTTGAGATAATATTTACGTATTTAATACTGCTATCTGCTGCAGGGTTAGTGCTAAGCAGTATTGTTGCAACATTCACAAGGAAGAACAGAGGCCAGTTTGTAACAAGCCTGATGTTCCTTCTGATTACCTTAATATCGTCGACATATCTTTTGGCAACCAATTACAACATAACAATACTTGGAGTATTTCACATATATCCTTTCTCATCTCTCTTCATAATGCTGTTCTCAGTTGCACTGATTCTTGTGAATACATTATCCTATGCCTATTCCAGCGACTATTCTAATCTTTCATTGCTGCTTGCATTTACCTTCATGGGCACAATAATTGTCGCGTCTGCAACTTCAATAATCGAAATTTTTATAGGACTAGAGCTCATGGCAATAGCAACATCTTTCATGATACTATTCGAGGGCAAGCACAGGACAGAAGCGGCAATCAAATTCTTCATACTTAGTTCTCTGTCAATTGCAGTGTTCTCCTTTGCGCTTGTGCTGATATTCCCGTTCAATGCACAGCTAACACTTACACCGATTGCGCAAAACCCGAACATAAGCGGAATTTATTTGATAATATTCTCAATGGCATTATTTGCCGCTGCGTTCGGATTTGATGCAGCGCTGTTTCCATTTAACCTGTGGATACCTGACGTCTATCAGGGGGCGCCAACCTACGTTACTTCAATGCTAGCTGGAATAAACAAAAAAATAGCATTTGTCGCGCTTATGGAAGTTTTCCTTTTCGTGTTCATCGCATACCAATCAACATTTTCAATGATATTTGTAGTGCTTGCGATTCTGACAATGTTCTTCGGGAATCTTCTTGCGCTTGTCCAGAAAAACATAAAAAGAATGTTCGCCTACTCGTCAATTGCACAGGCGGGATACATACTTATCGGGATTGCAGTAACAACCCAATACGGAATAGAAGCAAGCATATTCTACATAATAGCGCATTCGTTCATGATAATCGGCGCATTCGCAATTGTACTATGGCTGGAATCAAAGAACATAAGGACAGTTGATGACTACGCCGCATTGAACTCAAGAAATTCGTTCGCTGCAATTTCTCTTACGTTGATTATGCTTTCAATGGCGGGAATACCTCCATTGATAGGATTCGCAGGCAAGTTCCTGCTCTTTTCAAGCGCACTGAGCGCTAATATGCTTCTGCTTGCTATTCTTGCAATAATAAACAGCTTCATTTCCATCTACTATTACGGAAGAGTGATAAATGTGATGTATCTCAGCAAGGAGCAGAAGAAACTGAGGATTGATCCTTACATTGCGGCTGTTGTAGTGATAGTGCTTGCAGTAATAATAATTTTCGGTATATACCCGCAGCCGTTGATAAATGTTGCATCAATCGCAAGCAAGTCAATACTCGGGATATGAATTATTTTGCAAGACCCCTAAGGAAGAAGCGTTTGAGCATGAGGCTTGGACGGTCCATGTCTCCGTATTCGCTGAAGAATTTCTCTGCGCCGAGCACCTTTGATATTTTCAGGAACACTTCAAAATTATTGACCCTAAGGTTTGAGTAGTAATTATGCAGAAGATGGTGCATTTTTAGGTCAAGGCTGTATTTCTTACGCCATTCTTTCTCGTAAATTGTCAATGGGGTCTCTTTTTCAAAATTGTTTTTTATGTTTTTTGCAAGTATCTTCGCGCAGCTGCAGCCGAATATGATGCCTCCTCCTGTTGTTGCCTTTACCTGCCCTGCCGCATCTCCCACAAGCATTACATTGTTTTTTACCGTTGTCTTTCTGCTACTCAAAGGAATAATACTGGCATAGCCGTTCATTTTGGTCGCAGTTTTCAATGTTTCGCCAAGCCATCCGCTGTGAACGAATTTGTTAAATGCAGCTACGCTGTTTGTTTTTGCCCTGTCGCTTATTCCTATGCCAATCTCTATCTTGTCCCTTGAATAAGGGCAGCTCCAGCCGAAGAACCTGTAGGCTATTTCGTTTGAGAAGAAAAGACCTACAACGTTCTTGTCTTCTATGTCTGCCTTGCTATATTCTGCCTTGTATGTGAGTATGTATTCCTTTATCTCTGGAAATGAGAATGCTGAAGCGACAGTTGAAACTGCGCCGTCAGCTCCTACAACAACGTTATTCCTGTTGGAAGCAAGCTCGTGCAGCTCCTGCTTGCCGAGCTTTTTGCCTAGAGTTACAGTTGCACCTGCCCCTATTGCCTCTTTCTTGCATATTTCCGCAAGAATGCCCCTATCAACTATGTAGGCCATGGTTTTCTTCGATTTTATGTTAAGCGTTTCTTTTCCTGCATGAAGAACAGCTCCATCCAGCGTGTTCACAATTCCTTCGTCGAAATTTATGCCTATTCTGCTCAATCCTGTTGTGGAGAATATGCCCGATGCCTTTGCAGCTCCATCAGAAACTGCCTTTTTTGAGTCAAAAACTTCAACATCGATATTATGCATTGCCAGCTCCTTTGCAAGAGTGAGCCCTACAACACCTGCGCCTACTACAAAAACCTTTCTATTCATGATAACCGCTAGAATCTTTATTAGTATATATATCTTTCCCTATAAATATTATATATTGTGGTGATATCACGTCAGCTAAAAATCCAAAAAGTACAAAAACTGAACCGAAGAAAATACAAGGGCCAATTAAATCTCCAAAAATCGCGATACAAAACATAGTCGTAAGTGCAGATTTGCATGCGACTATTGATCTTTATGCATTGTCAAAGGAAGTAAAAGCTGTTGACTACGAGCCGGAGCAGTTTCCAGGAGCCATATTCAGGATAGCAGAGCCAAAGGCAGTTATAATACTATTCAAGAATGGAAAGATGATATGCACAGGAACAAGCACAGAAGCAAACATAAAGAGAGTTCTAGAATTTGCATCAAAGGTAATATCCAAGTACGTAATATCGTTGAATCCTCCTGAAGTGAAGGTAAAAGCTGAAGTCAAAAAGTAATTGCAAATCATCTTTTTAAAATGATTTAATGGATTTGGGTAAGTTTACTTATGCATTTGAGAATTTTCTGCAAAAGGATCCTCAATTTAGTGAAGTTTTCAATATTATAAAATCAAATTCAGAAGGTAATATATGGATTATCGGAGGTTATGTATACAAAGGAATAACCTCAGAATTTTACGGTAGTGAAATATCCACAAAAGATTATGATTTTATTGTTGAATCTAAAAAAGGAGAACCTAATTTACCTGGCTGGGAGATTTCTAATAGTAGATATGGAAATGTGAAAATTCATAATTCTAAAACATCTATTGATTTAGTACCACTTAAAAATGTTTTCTCTATAATTAAAAGGAATATCGATCCTACTATAGATAATTATCTTACGGGAACTCCTTTAACTGTCCAATCAATAGCATATGATTGCAGCAATAAAAAAATTATTGGGGAAGTAGGCTGTCAATCAATAGAAGATAAAACAGTAGGGATTAACTATTATGAATCTGCACATAAAGAAGCTTCACTAAAAGGAATAACAATCAACGATTTTATAAAATCAAAGTCGGATATTCTTGGATTTACCCCAATTTTAATCTAAAATTACATCTTCTTTACCTGCTTGACCTTCTTGTCGAATTCGTTGAAGAACCTTTTCCACGAATAGTATTTTACTATTCTTTCTCTCCCGTTTTTGCCCATCTCTTTTCCTAATGATGGATTCTCTGCAATTTCCTTCATCGCGTTTGCCATTTCCTCTATATTGTTAACTAGCAATCCTGTTTTTTCTTGCTCTATTGTTTCTCTTGGTCCTCCTTCATTAAGCGCAATTACTGGCTTCGAGCTTGCCATTGCCTCAAGTGGGACAAGCCCGTAATCCTCATTTATTGGAGGATAAAGGACAGCAGTGCAATTCGAATACAGCTTAGTAAGCATTTTCTCATTTGCATTTGTAATTATATCAACATCTCCTACTGCATTGGCAAGCGCATTTATGTTTTTGTAATAATTGTAGTAGAATTTGTCTTGCGACACTGCACCAACTATTATCAATTTGTATCCCTTGATTTGTCTTTTGAAAAGGTCGAATGCCCTTATTGCAAATTCTTGTTGCTTGTTAGGTGAAATTCTTGAAGGATACAAGAAATACTTTTCCTCATAGCCCTTTTTGAAAAGCTCGTAATCAACTCCACCTCCAAGAACCTCTGCGTCTTTTCTTCCGTAATATTTTATAATTCTAGAACGTGTATTGAAACTATTTGCAAGTATGAATTCAATGTTCTTTGTAACACTCTGGTCTATCATCTTCACTGCTTTTGTTCCAACTATATGCACTGGTTTCTGGTGAAGCTTCTTCAATGAAAGCCTGTATTGGTATAAATCATATACATCACGCAAAGGAGTATGACAATACCAAAGAACTCGCTCGTTTTTATTTCTTACCCAATGGCTTGGCGCCATGTGTGCATTTATAACATCATAATCATTCTTCAGATTAAGTCCGTAAAATGAGAGTCCATAATTGAGACCCTGAACCGCTCTTCCATAAGGCAGTGCCTTAAGAAGGCCTTGCTTGCCAACCACTTCAACATCAAGGTTCTTGAATTCCTCAAATGTTTTAGATTGGTCGTATTCAGCTACATAAATCTTGGCACCGTATTTCTGCGCTATCTTCAAAACTACCCGTTCAGCTCCTCCTTTTAGGGTAAGATTAGATTGCGCTATAATGAGCTTCAAATTCACACCAACAGAATTATTACACTTATATTATTGTTATATAACATTAAGAAGCCTTAATATTTATTGTTGCAATCTGGGCATAATATGGTGTTGAACTTCCTATTATTTCATATTCTGCCCAAACTACCCCTGTTACTGCTGTTCCTGCTTTAACTGGGGGAGTTACACCATTTACTGGTAATGAAACACTTACCGGTTGCCCTGTTCTGATTCCTGTTGTTGAATAAGAAGTATTTGCCGGATACGTATTGAAAGATATTGAGGGTAATCCTCCTGCACCTGTTGGTGTGCCTTGTGGCACAAAAACAAAATCAGCACCTGTCCAATTACTTCCTGTATCCTGTCCAACTGTTACTGTTATACCACCAGTTTGGCCATAGTACATAGGATTCTGGCAAAGATATCCAGATTGTCCAACGCATCCAGTTCCAAGAGTTTCGGGAGGTGAAGGTGCAAACAGCAAAATAGCAATTGTCACTATAAATAAAACAAAGAAAATTATTATGCTCCAAACACTTATTCTAAGTATTCTTCTATCTAATTTTTCTTTTTCAGAACTGATCAAACTCACTATGATAGCTGAATATACAGAACCTACAACTACGACTATAAAAAATGCATATGGTATAGAAATAGTTAAACCAGACGTTATTATCGTAACTACTAATCCTAAAACCAAAGCCAATATTAAAAAATTTTTTGATTGCGGTTTTTTCACAATTTTATTATTTGCAAACCATACTTAAATTACTATCTATTTATCAATAAAAATGTATAAATAACCTAAAATCAAAGCAATAATACTGATACTATGGACTTGGGAGAAGGTCTAAGGCAGGCAATAGCAAAGCTTACAAAAGCAACTATTATCGATGCCAAGACCATAAGGGAATTCAACAAGGAGCTTCAGAAGACTCTGCTTAGCGCAGATGTAGAAGTAAAGCTGGTACTTAACTTTACCAAGGAAATTGAAGAACAAGCGTTGAAGAGCAAGCCACCAGCAGGATTGAGCTCAAAGGACTATATCACCAATATAGTATATGAAGAGCTAGTGAAGCTCGTAGGCCCTACATATGTACCTGAAATGAAGAAGCAAAGAATTCTGCTCATGGGATTGTACGGCTCTGGCAAAACAACAACAGCAGCGAAGCTGGCAAAATACTACCAAGACAGGGGGCTAAGCTCCGCTGTAGTTTGCTGCGACGTTACAAGACCAGCAGCATATACTCAGCTTGAAACACTTGCAAAACAAGCTAATGTGGGATTCTTTGGAATGGAACATGAGAAAAGCGCTGCAAAAATCATAAAATTAGGGATTGAGAAATTCAAGGACAAGCAGGTAATAATATGCGACACCAGCGGAAGAAACGCACTGGACGAACAGCTAATCCAGGAATTGAAGGAAGTTACGAAGGAATTAAATCCAGATGAAAAAGTATTGGTGGTAAGTGCAGATATAGGTCAAGTGGCAGGTAAGCAGGCAAGAGAATTCGATAGGGCAGTGAAGATATCCGGAGTTATATTAACTAAAATGGACGGCTCAGGAAAAGGAGGAGGCGCATTGAGTGCCTCAAGCGCAGCAAACGCAAGAGTAATGTTCATAGGACTAGGAGAAAAGCTCAATAATCTTGAATCTTTCGACTCCAACAAGTTCATAGGCGGATTGCTTGGAATTCCTGACATCAAATCGCTGATAGATCATGTGCAAACCGCAATTCAAGAAGCAAATCTAAAGCCGGATGAAATGGAAGCGGAGGAACTAAACTTCGAAACATTCTATACCCAATTGAAGGCGATGGGCAGCATGGGTCCATTGAAAAGCGTATTCGGAATGATGGGAGCTCCAGACGTTCCAAAAGATTTGGTAGAGCAGGGAGAAGAGAAACTTAAGAAATACAAGGTAATCATTGCATCGATGACAAAGGAAGAGCGCAAAAGGGAAAAACTGCTTCACGATTCAAAAAGAATTGCGCGAATAGCAAATGGCAGCGGCACAACTGAAAAGGATGTCCATCAAATGATTTCAGAATTCAACAAGATGAAAAAGGTTTTCGATAATCTGAAAAACGATAGGGGTTTCAAGAAAAGATTTGCAAAATTTGCATAGCGAAAGCAAGGTAAAATATAAATTTAAAGTTTAAAAATCGAATGTAAAAAAATAAAAGAGATAAAAGAAAACAGGAACGATATCAATCGTTCCTAATTATTAATTTATTTATCTCTTCTTCTTTGTTGCCTTCTTTTTTGTTGATTTTTTCTTTTTTGTTGCCATTTATTTCACTGTATGCTTTTTAAGCAATTTAAGAAACAATGCGAAAGTATTTAAAACTAATTAAAAATAATGAATGGTTAAGTATACTTTTACTGAAAATATTATAAATAATATGAAAATTTCGGAATTTGGTGTTGATTTTGGCGAATAATGAGGTTCTTGAGCATAAATTGGAAGATTTGCAGAAGGAATATTCAAAAACAAAATACAACAAAGCAACAAACAAACATCTTGGAATACTTCGAAAAAAGATTGCTGAAGTAAAAAAAGAAATTGTTGAATCAGGAAAAGGCTCTAAAGGCAAAGGATTTTTTGTAAAGAAGCAAGGAGATGCAACTGTTGCATTGCTTGGATTTCCGAGTGCAGGAAAGTCCTCTCTCATAAATGCGCTTACAAACACAAAATCTAAAACCGCAAGATATGCATTTACAACTACAAACATAGTACCTGGCACCATGTTCTACAAAGATGCACATATACAAATATTCGACATGCCAGGAATTATAGAAAATGCACATTTGGGCGTTGGTGGAGGAAGATCGGTTATTGCAGCTGCAAGAATTACAGAGCTCATTGCACTGGTAGTGGACATAGAGACCACTGAGCAGCTTGAAATACTATTGAGAGAATTGAAGGCCCTCAACATCAACATAAACAAGAGAAGGCCCAACATTTCAATAGAAGAATTAACTACAAATCATGGGCTTACAATAGAAATGAACAAATCAGGGCTTTCTAACAATGAGCTTGCAATGGTTTTCCAGAGCTTTGGAATGCACAACGCAAAGATAAGAGTAAGCGAGCAGTTGAGCATAGATGATTTGATTTCATATGTAAGTGGAAGAAGCTACTACATGAGGGCGATAGCTGTTCTCAACAAGATAGACTTAAGAAAAGATTATGAAAAGATAGCAAAGGACCTGCAGGAAAAGCACAAAATACGCGTAATACCTGTAAGTGCGCTTGATGAGACGAACATAGAGAACCTAAAGGATGAAATCTACAATAACCTCGGAATAATGACAATTTATTTGAAATCTAAAGATGAATCCGAAAGGGTGATGCCATTAATCATAAAGCAGAACGCAACTGTGGGAGAAGCCGCATCTAAGCTTCATACGGAAATACTTGATCAGTTGAAATGCGCCTATGTAACTGGTCCTAGCGCAAAATTCAGAAAACAAAGAGTAGGAATTACACACATACTAAAGCACGGGGATACAATAACATTTATTAAATCCAATTGATACAATACTATTGCATACCATGCAGGTGTCACGACCATGGCAATGAAATATTGGGAATACGAAGATGCCCCTCTAAAAGAGAAACTAAAAACCGTTAATGTAAAAGACGTAGCAAAGATATTCTTTGAGAATGAGACGGAAGCGTACAGATTTGCAACGCTCATTCTGGAAGTTAAAAAGGCAAAGGAATTAAGGCTCAAGAACGTTCCAAAGCACATCCCCATAGCAACTGCCAAGCGGTACCTCGATTTTGGCGTTGAGGTAGGATTGCTAAAACACGAGAACAGTTCTTACCTTATGACGGACAGGTATTCAAAACCCTTCAAGAACATAGCAACTTACATAAAAGCCTGGCAGGAAAGCGAAGGCGAAGAAGATCTTGCAATACAGTTTGTATCTGCAAGGACGGAAAAGCAGGGGAAGAGAGGGGGAGCATCAACGATGCATTCAAAACAGCAGGAAAAGAGCGCGGAGCAAAACCCATAAGAAAGTGAACCTACAAAGTTTACTGTATCAATGGTGATATGATGTCAGATAAGGATACAACTCTTGCTCAACTAAAGGAAATAATAAAGCAGTACAACGACGAAAGGGATTACACAAAATACCACGATCCGAAAGAATTGGCCATAGGTGCATCAGTAGAAGCATCGGAGCTTTTGGAGCACTTCATCTTCAAGTCAAAGGAGGAAATGGAGCTAATGCTGAGAGACCCAAAGAAAAGCCAGGACATAAGCGACGAGATGGCAGACACGTTGTATTATATATTGAGAATTGCGCAGCTCTATGACATCGACATAAGCAATGCGTTCCACAAGAAGATGGAGCAGAACAGGAAAAAATATCCGATAGAAAAGGCAAAGGGCTCCAATAAAAAATACAACGAGCTCGGCTAATCCTAATAGTGCAATCTAGATTCTTATCAGCAAAGAATTTAATGCAATGCTGACAAGCAATTATGGTGCAAATATGATAGATGAAGCAGAAGACAAGTCTAATTATCCAACAGAAGAAGCTGCTCCTGCACCAGTTGAAGTAAGCCACTCATCAGTAATACTTACCATGTTTCTTACTGTTCTTGTGGTAATAGCAATAATTGGAGGATATTATATCCTAACCCATCAGAGAAGCGCAATAGAGCAATTATTCGTGCTCAATAGGCCCATAGGAATTACCGCACTGGCAAATTCAATGACTGAATTTGCAAACTCCACAAACGAGGCTAACATAAGCTATTCCGGATCCTTTAATATCAATGAATTCGGACCAACAGGTGCAACGAAAATCAAAATACCTTTGAAAGTTCATTACATGAAGCTTGGTTCTGATTACAAAATAGAAATAGAAATGCAGGGCAACAACAGCCAGATAGACAATAATCTAACATTTATAAACATAGGAAATTTCAAGTACAGCTGCGTGTCAACTCCACTGCATTCAGCATGCACGGAAGGCAATTCATATACTGTTGCATTTGCTGCGCTTGATTATGTCCCATTTCCGTTGAACTATACATTTGCTAATACGATAACCTCATCTGTAAAACTGATAAAGGAAAGCACCTACGAGAATCAGTCATGCACTCTTGTCAATGGAACCATAAATGGAAATATCAATCTAAACCAAAGCCAGCTTCTGCGCATGGCATCGAGCACCAGCACAAATGCAACGTACATAGCTGGGTATGCCGTGCTTGCAAATTCGCTGGTATCAACATTAAGCCAAATCAGCACAAACGGCCAGTTCAATACGTGCATATCAAACCAGTACCTATTGCCACTGAACATTTCAGCGCATAATAATTTCGCATTCCAGTTGAATTCATCCAATCTTACGGAGCAATTGCAGGTTTACACAACACTAATGCTCAACGAGACAGGCATTGGCAAGCCTGTTATCCAAAGTTCAATAACAACTCTCCCTGCAAAAATAATAAATTCATCGCAGTATGGATTGTTCGGTGTTGGCAATGGAATAAATAATCTGTCTTTCACAAGCGCATGCATTGCCGAACGCGGCTATTACTGCGGCAAACTGGGAATCGCTTCAAACGGAACAATGGTATTGACCATAGCCCAAAATACCAGCATCAACTGGAGAACCGCAAACTTTGTGTTTGTGCCCCAGGGAACAAGCGAAGGAAACGGAGGATTCCCGATAATTTCATTCACGTCTAATCCTGCAAATACAACATATGCAACTACCGGCCTTCAGTCAAACAGTCCAATAATGCTTCATCTTGTAATAACTAATGTGACATTGCCATTGCATTCCGGTATCGAAATATCGGGAAGCCTATGGGCTCAGTACACAACACTATACAATGGGAACAATGCTCAATATGCAAAGATGGCAACAATTTCTTTGCAGGCAAAATAAGTATTTATTTTACAAATACGTGTTGATTGGCATTCCATTTTGGATTGCAAGATATGAAAAGTGTCATTTTCCCATTCCAGTAATATTTCTCCCCTGGCTGTATAAGCACAACATCTCCTTCTGACAACTTAACAGATCCATTCTTTACAAATAATATTCCGCTGCCTTTTATCACATAGCATAGTTCTTTGCACTCTTTATTGCATTCAAATCCAGTTTTTGGTTCGCGACCAGTAATTTCAGCTACTGCACCATCAATATCTTTGTCGCGCAAAAGATATTCATATACTGTGCATTTATCAGAATTTGATTTTGCAACTCTTTCAGATTTTTTAACCAATTTCATTTAAATTACCAAGAAATTTATACGGGCCTGGAGGGATTTGAACCCTCGACCTTCACCTGTCTTTCCTTCTTGATTAAACTTCTTACCAAGAAGTTTAGAAGGGTGCCGCTCTATCCAAGCTGAGCTACAGGCCCATTTTAAAAGCGCATGAACGCTCCCTTTGTATGTATCCTAAAAAACCTTTTTGTATTTGCAGTTAATAAATCTGCGGTTTTCTTGAATTCAAGTTTCTTTATCTCGGAGATCATTCCTATTGATTTGTACACGTCTTTCGGAGTTGCTCCAACTGCTGGCGCATCGCTCTCCGCCATTATATTATCTATTGCAATTTCCTTTATAACTTTGCTTCTTTTGCCCGATTGGACTGGAGGCACAGATATCATATAACCTTTTCTTTCTAATTCCTTTGCCTGCTGGACATTGCCTTCAAAGAAGTGCATGTGCACGAATTCTATGTCCTTCTTTTCCAGGATGTGCATTACGTCCTCGAGTGCATCCCTTGAATGTATGCTTACCGGCAATTTCAATTGCTTTGCAAGGTCAAGCATATGCTCGAAGACCCATTTCTGCTTTTCCACGCTTACCTTTTCCTTAACTGCACCATAATCTAATCCTATTTCTCCAATTCCTACTATTCTGCTGTGGCTCTGCCTTATTACTTGCATGTTGAATTCCAATTCTGCCTCTGATATGTCTGAATGCTGCGGGTCTATGCCAAGCATCGGATACACGTTTCTATTATCTGCAAGCTCCAAACTCTTGTAATTTGATTTCAGGTCAACTCCATTGGTGATCATGCTCCTGACTCCAAAGAGAACAGATTCCTTTATCGCATTGGGATCAAGAAGGTCTAGATGACAATGGGCATCTGCCATTTCGGTCAACTGCTTTTCAGATGTGTCCTTTTCAACTTCTTTCAGCATGAGCTTTGTATTCATAGAACCAATATAGTAATATTACGCAAAATATTAAATAGAGCGATTCTAATATATAATGTAATTATCTGGTAATTATAATGAGCAAAGTGGAAACTAGGCTAATGAGGCTTGAGATAAGCGTTGCAGTTCTTGCAATGGCGCTCATCGTAATTATAATATACCTGCTTCTGCCTTCCTTTCTAGTTTCATTCAAACCTGTAACTGTAGGACAAAGGCTCACTGGAATAGACACACCTCTAACCCCAAGTCAGCTTTCAACAATAAACAATGCATCGAATAATTATTTCGAGATGGCTGGGGAAAAGCTCCTTAACCTTTCAATTCCTAATGTTAGCTACAGCAACCATACCTATGCTGGCTCTTTGTTTGAAGTGTCGTTTGCAGAACCGTTAAGCTACAATGCATTAATAGTAAACGGAAAGCCCAGCGTTATATACATAGGTGCAATCTCCTGCGTGTATTGCGGAGAAAACCGGTGGGCCATGGCACTGGCATTGTCAAGGTTCGGAACATTCAATACTCTCTATACTGGATACAGCTCCCTTGGCGATGGTGATGTTCCTACATTATACTGGAATATTAACAATTATACTGCAAAAGGTGTAAAATTCGGTAACAGCTACAAAAGCAATTACATAAACTTCTTCAGTGCTGAGTACGAATCTCCAATAACTGCTGGATTCCAGTTCCCTGCATCGCAATATCCAATACAGTATTTTGCTGCAAATGCCACGAACAGCAGCTATGTGAAGGCAATGAATTACATGAACAAGTCCAATGCCTTCCAGGGCACTCCATTCACTCTGTGGGGCACTTACCTGAACAGGGGAGCAGATGCAGTTGTACTGACAAATTCATCCAATCCAGCATCGCAGGTGACTAATTATCCGCCAATATCCTACATGAGCCATGCCCAGATATTCAATCAATTGCAAAGCCTTAACGACACTTTTGCTCTGGAGGAATATGCAGCAGCAGATGTCTACATCGCGCAGGTATGCCCCTCGATAAACAATACTGCTCCGATTTGCTCCTTGCCGGCTATAAAGGCAATGGAAAAAGAGCTGAGTACTGCATGAACCTATTGAAATCATTCAGGGAAATATATTCTCTTCAATACTTATTATTGAATGGAGTGATTGCAATTGCATACTATTTCGTAATACATTATCTTCTTTCAATACAGCAACAGGGAATATTAGTGACCTCAGTTCCTGTTTATCTTATTTATTTGCTTTCATTGGTTTCTTCAATCGCGTTTACCATTGCAATATATTCCATAACAAATACAACACATAACAGCGCAAAATTCTCCGCAACATCTGTAAGTGCAGTAACTGCAGTTGCTGGAGGAATTCTCTCGGGATGCGGCTGCCAGGCAGCGATACTGTTCAATGTGCTTGCGATTTCCATTGGAACAGGTGAAGCAACGCTGATAAATACGGTTGCAGCGGAAAACGCCCCATTGATTTTCGTAGCAATGATTATATTAAACCTTTTTGTTATAATTTATTACCTTGAAAAGCTCTCAAAACCCATGTGCAGGGTACGTTGATCTAATATGGCAAAAAAAATATCAAAGAGTAAGAAAATTGCGCGCAGAAAAAGCAAGCGCGCCAATGCAAAATCAAAGCCGAAAATAGGCATAACCAGAAAGTCGCTTGCGCAGTCTCCGTCCCAAACAAATGTTCTAATGTATGATCCCATAATATCAAGCGATTCGGAGCTGCTTCTAAGAAGCATTTTAGCAAACAAGAAAAGCGCAAAAACAACTGAGACTTCACTGCTATTCAATTCAGTATTATCTACTCTTACTCCAGGAATGCGCAATCTTTACTATAGGTCTGGCGTTTCGATAGGAAGGGCACTCTATAAAATTTATCATTCAAAAAGAAGGTACATGTGGTATGAGGAAAGCGTAGCGGATCTTGTTGCGTTCTTTGAAGATGTGGGATTCAGCAGAATCTCCTACAATGTATTCCCAGACATGATAGATCTTAAGTTCCACAACAGGAACAAGGATTATCTTGGCACCAACATGCACACATTCGAAGCTGGGATAATCTGCGGATTCCTAACTGCAGGCAAGCAGCAGCATGTAAGGGTAGAGGAAGTGGAATGCAGCTGCAACGGCGCTGACTACTGCCATTTTGTAACTACGGAATCGCTTCCATTGTATCTTGAAATCAATGGCAGCGAGGTTCTGGGAAACTTCATACTCAATACAAGAAATTCAGTCCAATACAACAGAGATGTCAAAAAATCATTTTCAGAGGAATATTATGCATTGTCATCATCAGTTTTCCTTGACCCTGAATATCATGACCACATAAAGAAGATTATATATTACATGGGTAGCCAAATAGCTATGAAATTAAATGCGAAGGACAGGAAGACAAGCGAAATCCAGACCTATGAGCAATTATTCGACATATTGAATCTTGGGAAACTAAGCATCAAGAAGGTAAAACCCATCAGCGCAGTAATTCAGTTCGAAAGGCTAAATGCTAAAAAGAGCTTTGTTGAAATGTCTATAACATTCCTGAGCGGTTTAGTTGCAAATAGAATAAAGCAGAAATCCATACTGGAACTTAAACAAACAACTAAAAAGAACAATTCATATATAGCTAAAATCAACGAGAAATCAATCAAATAATTGGTGCTTAACTGGGACTTGAATTTTTAGACACTGTATCGAGCTTCATACCTACGATAAAGAATCCTGACAAGCCTTTGTCGCTAAGGGAGAAGATATACTGGACAGCAGCGATACTAGGAGTATATTTCTTGTTATATAATACTTATGCAATAGGAGTTAATCCTCAGGCTGTAAACCAGCCTTTGCTTCAATTGGTTAGTATAATCTTCGCGGCAAAGATAGGAAGCCTTATAACTGTAGGAATAGGGCCTATCGTATTGTCCAGCATAATACTGCAATTGGTTTCAGGTTCAGGATTATTGAACATTGACATGAATGATCCTGTTACAAAGGGAAGGTTCCAAACGCTTCAAAAATTAGCTGCCATAGGAATAGCGTTAGTGGAATCGTTCATATTCGTGTATACTGGCTATGTGCCGATATCAAGCCCTTCGCTTATAGGAATCGTAGTGGCGCAGTTGGCCATAGGTGCTCTGGTAATAATATACTTGGACGAAATAATGACCAAGTGGGGCATCACATCCGGAATAAACATGTTCATAGCTGCTGGAGTTTCCTATGCAATAGTAGCTGGTACTGTAAGCATATTGCTTCCCGAAGCGATTACTGCACTTCAAGCTGGAGGTGCAGCAGCGATATCCAATGCGCTCATAGCATTTGGTCCGCTGCTATTTGCCATTGTTGTGTTCCTTGCAAGCATTTATGCCTATGAAATGAAAGTGGAAATACCATTGGCATTTGAGCAGTTCAGGGGCATAGGCGGTAGGCTGCCCATTCCCTTCCTTTACGTGAGCGTACTTCCTGTTATACTTGCATCTTCGCTTGAATTAAGTTTAACTGTCTGGTTTAGATTCATAGCAAACGTAAAAGGGAGTTTTGCTAATATTGCAAAGTTCATTGCCTATTATCAGCCTGTCGCATCAGGAGCAGGATCATCTACTTCGCTGCAATTGACAGGAGGAGTTACCTATCTAATTTCGCCAAGCTTCCCGTTGCCTTATTCAGCAAATTATGGAGGAATAGGTGGATACGGACCTTATTTCACTTATCTTATATCCCATACAACTTCATTGTTCCTGCCCTGGGGAGGAGTTCTCCAAGTGCCTGAATGGATTCATGTGATAATCTACACTGTTGTTCTGATAATCCTATGCATAATATTCGGAAAGTTCTGGATAGAGCTTACAGGGCAAAACCCGAAGAACCTTGCAGAGCAATTGGGCACAGAAGGTTGGCAAATTCCAGGATTCAGGAGAGATCCAAGAATAGTTGAGAATGTCCTCAACAAATACATACCCACGCTTACCACGCTTGGCAGCATATTCGTAGGATTCCTCGCCGCTATGGCTACGCTGACCGGTGCGATAGGCTCTGGAATGGGCATATTGCTTACTGTAGGAATAATCTACATGCTCTACCAGCAACTGGAACGTGAAGGCTTATACCAAACGTATCCATTCTTAGAGAAGATTGCAAAATAGTCTGCAATTGATCTACAGTAGGTGATTCATACGAATAAACCACAAACAGATTTTGTACATTTTTCAGTTTTAGATATGCGTGTAGGAAAAATCATTTCAGTAGATGATTCTAAAGCTAAAAAACCCACATACAAGATTACAGTAGATTTCGGTAGTGAAACTGGTATCAAAACCACAATAGGTGCCTTTAAAAATTATCAGAAAGAGGAATTAATTGGCAAGTTAGTGGTTGGTCTTGTAAATGTTGGCGAGAAGAAAATGGGCGAGGAAATATCGCAATTTTTATTAATGGGTGTACCAAACGAGAAACACGAGACTATTTATCTAATGCCGGAATCTGAAGTTCCTTTGGGTGTAGAGGTTTTCTAAGTTGATATAATGTTATACGATGAAGTACGGTCAACACTAAAGATAACTCACAAAAGCGTCTATAAACCATTAGAGGATTCAAGAATGCTTGCCAATGCTGTTGAAAAATATGCATTCGGAAAGTTCCTTGACTTAGGAACTGGAACTGGCATTCAAGGAATAGTTGCGGCAAAGAAAAAATGCGATGTGACATTTGCGGACATTAATCCAGAATCAATTGAATGTGCAAAGCTCAATGCAAAGGCAAACAGTGTAAAAGGAAAGTTCATTGTATCTGATCTTTTTTCGAACATAAAAGGGAAATTCAACGTAATTGCTATAGATCCTCCATATCTTGTATCAAAACCACTTGATGAAAATCCCAAAAGGAATTATTCGTTTGATGGTGGAGTAAACGGCAGAGAGATAATAGATGGATTTCTGAAAAACTACAAGAAGCATATTTTGAAAGACCACATAATACTTATGACAGAAAGCTATTGGAATAATGTCAATGATGATATAAAGCGACTAAAAGCAGAAGTCGTTGGCAAGAGGCATTATCCTTTGCTTGGTGATTGTGCAGTTCTTAAGTTCAAATGAGATTTATCCCAAATTGATATGTCCTAATCTTTGCTGTGCAATTCAAGAGAAATTTGAATTAGGAATACAAGTGAACTTTACCTGAATCTAAACAAGCTGGTAATCTTTGATACCTTATGACTATGTGAAAGTATGGCGATATACGCCATAAGTATAAGAGACACGGCAACGATTATAGTAAGTATGTAATTGAATATGAAAAGTATTCCTATCGTATAGGATTTACCCACCTTTAGCGAAATCAGAGTAATTGCAGTTATACATATATCTGCAATTAAGGAAGCAAAGGCTGTTCTTTCAAGAGTCTTTTTGAGTCTCCCTATCTTATAAAGATGTCTATTTGGTTTAGGCATATAATATTACCGTTTTATTTATACGCCTGCCAATTCTTTTATCCTTTGTTTTGTATCTTCTAATTTATATGCTATGACTGGCCCTGTTAAATAATCCTTTTTCTTTCTTAAAATCCTTTCATAACGTTCTAATACCTGTTCTTGCCTCAATAATTTTTTGAGTTCCTCAGTTTTTCTTTTTTGTATATACTCTTTTACTCTTGCAAATAACTTTTTCTCTGTCATAATATCATCTCTATTATTGCGTTAGTTCGTGATAATTATTATTTTGTGGGAAAAGTATTATGAATTTGGATTTAGTGGAATTTATTCAGTGATCCTGATTGAATAGGTTGCACCTAAATCAGTCAGATTTTATGAATAAAAGTGCAAAGCTACTCTGCATAGGACTTGCATATATCTGTGTCTCCTTTCTTTTTAATTTTCTGAGTGCCTTTATGTCTTTAGCTAAATCGTTTCTGAGGTATTTTATAAAATCATCTTCAGATGTAAATCTGGCATAACTGGGCACACCAAAATCATTAACTTCGGACAATTCAATCCTACGGATCTTTATCTGTGTTTCTAATAGTCTCTTACTATTTTCCCTATATTCTACTACCTGCTTTTGCCACCAACTTCTAAGGGTCAAACTATCAACTGAACCGGACGTTCTGGTCTATATCCTATTTGTTGACAAAGTAATAAAAATATTGGTAAAGTAAAAATTAATCAGCAAGGCCTAAAAAATCCTAAATCTATAAATACCTGCTCGCAATAATTCTGATGTCGTGATAATATGACCAATAGGAATGTTGCGCTAAAACCTAGAATATCTAGTTTTGCTTACGGAAACGAATTAATTGAATTGACCAAATACGAAAAACTGGACCAGCCCAGCATAGCAGGGAAGAAATTCACCACAAGGGGACTAAGCTTCATTATAAGCGTCTCAATGGAAGGGCGCAATATTTTTGGGCATGAAGATAATGTTGTAATGCTCGGCGTAAAATTCATACAGCCGCCCCGTGAAGGAATAACGTCAAGGGGAGGGCGCTATATTGAAATATATGCAGAAACAGGGGTACTTTCCGATAAACTCCATCGCAGGTGCTTTGATGGAGAGGATGCATTTGATGATTTCATATCAAGGAAGCGCTGCCAGTTTCTGATATCCGATTATTCAAACGAAAACGCCCTTCCAATGCAAAAGGACAAATTAATCGAAAAGGTACTGGATTCTATAATGGAATTACGCCCTGAGCGCTCATTTGCATTGCTGGCTGAGGTCTATAACGGATTATACACAAACAAGCGTGCGTCAATGATATATAGAGACGAATACAACCAAACACCCATGGAGCGCTTTGATGGAGACGAGGCAATAATGAAGGCATTGGCGGTAATGCAGCATTTCTCAAGAGATTCGTTCGCGCAGCCGCTACGCTAATGTAACTAAAAATGCAATCGAACAAATAAGAAGATAAAATTACAGCTTTCCTACTCTATGCTTCTGTGCTCTCTTCAATCTCTTCCTTCTCTTCTTTAGCCATTTCCAGCGCATTCTGCCTTTTTTCTTCCATTTTCTCGGTATACTGCCTATTAGAGCACCTAATTATGATTTAAATTAACCTAACGTTTATTTAGATTAAGAACACATAAATATTTAACCTCTATTAATAAATAGATACTTGGTGCTTTAATTGGCTAAGGCTGCAATAGCATATATTGTAATTCTAATAATATTGGTAGTTGTTACCTATCTATTCACAGGATTCAGGTTTCTTCTTCCAGGGCATGGAATTACTAAGACGACAATTACAGGCTCATCATCAACGATTTCCAATGCTGGAAACAGCACGGTGACAGCAAGCACTACCATAAACGCATCAAATACAGAATCGCCATGCTCCAGCTTCCAGATAGTATCTCAGAAGTTCAATTCATCAACTATTTCAAAATGTCTATCCACTGGAGGAACGTACGGCGTATGGGTAGCAGCAGGAAACAGCGGCAGCGAGAGCGTAAGGATAATAGGAGCGGATGGAAGGACCTATGTAAACCAAACCTCTTCATATAACTGCACAACATTCTTCCAGAACTTCACAGGGCCTGCACAGCTTTATACGGTTACATTTACAACAGGACCAGGAAACGGCTCCTGCGGCAATTCGGAAGTCCTTATAAACACAACTACAACTCCTCCGCAAAATGTCTACAATTACATATACAACGGGAATTTCGGCAACGGCCAATATACGGGCTGGAATAAAACAAATCCCGGATTTGGCAATGCTCCTCTCAACATAACTCGTTCCAACAATCCCAATGTGAGCTGCTATTATGGGACTCCATGGAAGAACTACAACGGAACATACTTTGCAACTACCTACAATTGCGGAACATCCGTATCAATTGGTAATCTGACATCATCTACATTTTCGGTAAATCCCGGAACGCCCTTCCTTAATTTCAGGATAATAAGCCCTCAGGACAACCAATTATATGTTGAACTGCTGCGCCAGACATATTCCGATGGCGAATTTGTGCTCACTCCGGTTACAATAGCACATATAAATACTTACAACAGTTCAACATCCCTGAACGCAAGCTCCACATTTGCGAATGTCAGCATACCATTGACAAGCTACGTGAATCAGAATCTGAAAGTAAGGCTTGTTGCAGGTGCCTTCAATAACTTCATAGCCGCAGGAGACTTTGCACTGGCAAAAAGGCCAAACCAGCAAATAGGAGTTGCCATTAACATAACTGTCTTGTCGTCATAATAAAAATATTACAGCATTAATCAAAAGGTAAAATTATGAAAAAGAACTTAATTCTTTTTTTGGTTGCAATGCTTGCAATTATTGTAATACTTGCAGTAGTTTCGCTTTATCTTTATGAATCCTCAAATACTATTGTTTCAAGCTCTAGATTTGCATTTTATGAAGCTTCAACAGGCAATATGTATTTCGGCGGCGAAGGCGGCTACAGTATTGTAAATGGAACTAACGGCAAATTGATCCAAACTGTAGAATTAAACGATACTTCTCCGTACGGAGACGTCTATTATATGAACTTCAGCAGCAAATACGCCTATGTGGATTACGGTGTTCCGATGATGGACGGTGAACCTCACTATCTATACCTTATCGGAATTAAAAACAATTCAATATTAAAAATTATATACCTGTGTGGAACTTCCTGCGGCACTCAAATAGCATATGATTCTCAAAACAATTACGTGTATCTACCAACTGATTATACTAAATTCGTAACTAAAAATTGGGGCACGTATAACACTACAATAGAATATTATTCAATTTCAACCATAAATGCAAATCTGACATCTAATATGGATAATTTATCTTTAATAACTGCCAACTATAGTAGTGGTTTCTTCTATAATAATCAAAATAAATACATTTACTCAATATCTAATCCTATACAAATTTTGAACGGTAGCAACAATCAATTTATTGATAACATAACTCCTGGAGGTTTTTCATCTTTTATTAAAACAGCATTTAATCCAGCCGATAATCAGCTGTATGTTCCTTATGTTGACTCACTTTATATTGCAA
>JBEKES010000010.1:0-26848 GCA_050013715.1 Candidatus Micrarchaeaceae archaeon | reverse complement strand
ACACTATTATGCCAAGCCACCAGCCCCATTTTGCCCCTTTCCAGAGTCCATAGGCAAGTATGAAGCTGAAGATCCCAGCAATGAAAAGGAAGCTGCTCCTTAGTATCATGAAGAGTGTTCCAAAGTTGCTGAATATTACTGATGAATAAACTCCTGAAAAGGCGCCGATTATTCCAGCAAGTATTATCCCAAGTAATGTAATTCCTAAAGGTATCTTCTTGTTTTGCCTACGTTGCTTTTTTTTCGCCAATTATTCACCTGCACTAAATATAAGACAAGATAAATAATATAAGCGTAACTAATATAATTATATAATTAAAATAAGCATGGGATGACTTCATGGCCAAAAAAAGCACAAGCAATAATAGCAATAATTCAAACAGCCAAAGCAGTACAAGCAATAGTACTCAGACAACTGCAACCAAAGACCAGAGAAGCCCATGGGTGTACGTGGCAATAGCTGTTGTCGTAATACTAATAATAGGAATTGTATACTATGTGCTAGCAGGAGGATTGGGCAGCCCCAAAAGCCCGAGCAGCAATCAAATACTTAACAATGCAACCAACTCCAGCCTGAACCAGACGCAATTGCTTTTTATCAGCGACCTTAAAAAGTCAGAGAATGTGAGCAACATGTATGTTTCATACTATTCAAACAACGGAACAAACTACGTAAAACAATCAAGCAATCTTACCATAGCAATAACGGACAATCAGACAATTGATTCTTACAAGCTTGGCAATTACAACAAAACAGTATTCACTGATATACTTACCTATAGGGATTTCCAGAACGGAGAGCAAATAGCAAAGAATGTGAGCGACATATACTACTACAACACCAATCAAACAGTTACCTGCTTTAACGATACTACCTATTCTTCAGTGCTTGTCACAAACTCAAGCCTTCAGTGCGGCACCGGCGATCAGAGTCTTAGCTACCTTGAAGAATCGCCTTTCACCGCTGTTAATGTGAGCTCGTTGAGCTATCTTATACTGAACAGTTCCATCAGTTATAGTGGATCAAAGACAATAGCCGGAAGAGACTGCGACGACTTCATAATATCCAATGCAACAGGATCGAACATACAGTCCAACTACAGCGTTTTCAACATCTGCATCGACAGGCAATACGGAATACCACTGTACTTCAACCAAACAAACGTAGTTGGAGGCATTCCAAGCTCATTTACATTCACTGCAGCGGTAGTATCAACAAATGTCTCAAGCTCAGAATTTGTGATACCGCAGGCATATCTAAATGCGATACAGCATCCAATAATATGAATGTAAAATGGCTCTGATAAAAGGGAACTCCATGAATCGTTGAAGAGGGAATTTGTCCGAAAGGAAGTATATTTATATCTCATTCAACAGTAATCCTATGTGATAACGTGGGCGTTGAGCTATCAAGTCCTTACCCAAAGACTCAGGGCGAGCTTAGGCAAGAAGTAAGCAAACTGATGAGAGGCATGGACATCAAGACAGAGCAATTGCAAAGGGCAATGGGTAGTTTAACCGAAGAAGAAAAGCACAAAGCGGACAGGTTCCTGTTCTATTATAAAACTATATCAAAAGCCAATGTGTCTCCAATTGGCATAAACAGAATAACTTCATGTGAAAACGAAATAATTACCCTGGGGCGCGGATATGACTATGATTTTACATTAGAGAAAATAGAAAGTCAGGGGATTCCAGAATTGTCAACTAATAATTTGCCGCTCATGTTCCTTTTGAGTACTGAACTAATTTCTATGGATGCAAATTCATTCAATAAACTTGTCATAAAAGATTTACTCCTGGAGCAGCATACTGCCAGATTCCAGGAAAAGCATAAGAATCATACACTACTTTTCGGTGATACTCAATTTGGCAATTCTGAAGCCAAGAGTTACCTAAGAGCTGTGGAAAGATATCTGAAACAGAAAGAAATCAGAGAGCGACCATCAAAGGAGGAAATAAAAAGAGCACAAATGGAATTGGGTGCGCGCAATATCCTAAGGTATGTGGATCTTGATGGAATTGAGATTCGCTTGGAAAAGACCAGTTTTGAGGCATGGGAAGAATTCCTTAAGGAAAACCAGGAGCTGGCAAAAAGATTAATGAAACTTTCTAATGTAGGGCAAGAACAGAGAAATCATAATTGGCAAACCCAGGAATTCGTAACACTAATACACAAAGCGTTTTCTCTTTTAAGAACCAAGGGCTTTTGCGGATATCCTGATTTGTCTGCATAGCATGCAAAGACGTGTACTTGGCTGCGCTTTTTGGCAAAAATCAGAGATAATAAAGATATATAAATATACTCTTCATATATTCACTTCAGGGGAAGATTTGGAACTTTGCTTGAAGTGTAAGATAAAAGAGTGTTTATTTGCCTGATGACGTTGTTGTTGTGGAGCCGAAAACAGACAGCATTGAGCTGAATTCCAAGCTCTTGAATAATTTTGACGAGATATATTCAAGGCTTTCAAAGCTCCAGCTTTTTATAATAGAAAAGACGCCAATGGGCATAAGGCTTGTAAGAGTGGAGAGCAGGGACATACAGAAAAGGCCCTTCATATTCATGATTATAGAACTGGGTTCGAACAAGGTTGCCCTTGATTACACCATAAACCTTGATTCTAGTCCTAAGCTCAGGAAGCTATCAGTGCTCAAAACGCTTCTGAATGTGCTTTCGCTAATTTCCGACCTTTATTCCGTTGATGATGTTGAATTATTCCAGTATCTTGACAGCGCCATAGACGATGTCCTCGGTTCGCTGAACCAGAGCTATAGCTCTCTTTTCAACAATTACGATTCATTATTCAACGAGTACCGCGAATTGAAAAGGCTTAACATAGAATTAGAGGCATCGAACAAGAACCTTACCGTGCAGGCAATGCAGATTACCGATGAGGACAAGGACCTCCGCGACAGATTAAAGACATTGGAGGCATATTCGGACAATGCTCTCATGGTCATGGTTCAGGAATGGCTGGAATCCCACGACGACACAATAGATGTCAATGCCTTCGCAAAGGAGAACAAGATGTCACCGACAAGAGTCGAGCAGATACTAAACAAGATGGTTTCTCTCGGCTATATCGAATTAAAGGGTTAATATGATCTATCAAGCTAGGGTTAACAGGAAATTGCGCAACATCAAAGTATATGCTATAAAAAATAAAATCGGCAGAAAGGACAACTTCATGACCAAGCTGTTTATGCGTTTGTTCGTAAGGCAGAAGAAGACCGCTGAGCAGCAAACTGCCATAGAAAGGCTGAGATGATGGTTTTAGCTAGTCAGGTAGGTGCTCAGAAGAGCAGGAATCCCCTTAATAAAAAACTCATAATTGCATTCGTTCTTGTATTGATAATAGGAATCGCGCTGCTTGCTGTTTTTCTTAAAATAGAGATAGATGCAGCATTCAATTCTTCCTCAAGGAATTCTGCATCTTTCCCTCAGCCGTTTATGGAAAGCTCGCTGATAGGTCAGGAATTATTGACCTTCAAGAATGCGCAGTATTTTGTGCCCTTCGGCCTTGTGGCCTATAATTCAAACAATGTAAATCTCATAAACATAAACGCAAGCATATACGATTATCCGGAGCCTAGATTCATATACATTTTAAATGTGAGCGACCAGTGCATAAGCTGCGGAAACAGCGACGCAATAGAAACTTCCATGTACACCAATCTTGTAAAATACAATATAGTGCAGAATACCTCTGATATATTCCTAATTTCAATATCCAACATAAAGTCATTGCCCCCGGATTCGATACTTGTTATACTAAATGGATTGCTTCCAAGCCAATTGCTTGGCCCTTCGGGAAGCGGCAACACAACAATTCTTGATTATCTGCTTAACGAGCACACAAGCATATTATATGTAGGCCAGAATTTCTCAAGGGTCGTCCAGGCGGGCGGATTAGCCGTTCCTCCAAACCAGCTTGCATTCCCGTTGTATCTTGACACAGTGCCGAGAACAGTGAATACACTTAAATTGAAGAACCCTCCATTTTACTTTACCAATGCTACCTTCTCATTTGAGACCAATAACAGCAACTACAGCACAATGACCTATGAGAATGTTTACAACGGATCCATCGTGGCGATTTCGAATTATCCTGACGTGTCTCCTCCAAACCAGACTGGCCATGACCTTGCAACTGCAATACAGAAATTATTCTGGCTTCCCAGACTTGCACAAGGGTCAAGGACCGTGCATTTGAGTGCAAGCGCGCCAAGCTCAGGGGACATGGGCGTTCTGCTGAATTCGCTGAAAGTGCCATTGAATTCTACCTATGTGAGTGCATTCGATAATGGCCAATTCAGAATTGCGATTACTGCAAATTCAACATATTCCTATGGCTATTCCAACAGCAGCTATACTTACATAAGGTCAAATCCCTTACTCTACTATAACGGCAGCATAGGTCTGGGAAATTCAATAGTGATAAACCAGACAGTTCCATTCTCATTTAACATATCAACTGGATCTCAGAATCCCATAAGCCTTACTCTTCACATGCAGATATACAATCTTAATATGACTCCTGTTACCAGCGCCTGGGGGCCCAGCGGAACGCCGCTGCCTCCATTGCTGAACGTAATGGGCAATGTCAACTTCTCTAGTTCCGAGCGAATGCTGCTTGCTCCCAATACGAGCTACATAATAAAGCTCAGCGACTTTTCCGGAAAGGAATACGCAGCTGCATATTTCAATACAACTCCAATTACCATAACGCCGATAAGCGCAAACCTAACAACTGATGGTTTTGTGTTCTCGATAACTTCGGCAAGGCAACCACTCAACAACATAAACTACACCATGGAACTCAACAATCTGTATCCAAGCACTGGAATCATAAAGCATGGATTTCTCAATTATTCTGTTCCGAAGGGCACTCCCACAATACGCGGAACATTGAACTTCTCGGTTAACATACTTGGAAAGAATACCTATTACGTAAGCAGCTACAACCCACTGCCTTTCGGAGTAAGCGAGCAGTACATAGAAATAGCCGTTGTTGTCATATTCATGATCGCGATGATAGTGCTGGTAAGGGCACCGAACAGGGACGAATTCTACATAGATGTGCCTAATCTACCCGAAGAGCCGAAGACAAAGATAATGATGAAGCCAGATGACTTCATGTCCGTTTTCGACAAGCTGAATAATTCGTACCATTGGAGGTACATGCCATTGTCAAAGGCCGAGATAAAAGCGGCTATAGCATCGAACATAAAGATAAGCAACATACCCGTGAGCCTCACCTACAACAACATAGAGAAATTGCTGGACCAGCTCACCGTAAGGAATTATCTGGTAAGCGTTGATAGTCTGTATGCACCAGTGCAGTGGATGAACCAAAGCAAGCACGACATAGAATATCTTGCAACTTTCAAGAAATTAAGGCTCTATCTGGTAACGCACGCGTTCATATTTACAGATCTTGACATGAGCTCCAATTCGGACATAGTTGCAACTTTGCACAATGAAAGAAAATACATTGTAATATACTCAAAGACAAGCAAATACGAAAAAATGCCCATATATACAGGATCAAAGACATATCTTGCATTCCTCAATTCCTACAGGATGGAGGAATTCAAGAACAGTCTATACAATTCGACAAACGTAGGTGCAGAGGAATTGAAAATGTACATAGATGCGGGTTTCATAAAGCTGGTCGATGCAGATAATCCTCAAGACCTAATGCAATAGCATTATCTCAAACAATAACTTATAAATATTATAAAGAAATACAATCTTCTCATGGGCAATACAAAGCACATTGAAACGCCAGCAGAAATAGGAATAATTACAAAAATCGCATTCTCTCCAATAAAAGGAGCGACAATGATTGAAACTACTGATGCATTACTAAGGACAAGCGGCCTTGAAGTGGCGAATGTAAAGGACAGGGAATTCATGGTAGTTGAGGCCAATCATGAAGATAATGTTCATAAATTTATAACTCAAAGGGAAAAGCCAAGGCTTGCTCTGATAAGACAGGAATTGTATAATGATTCATTAAAATTAACCTGGGCCGGATTTGATCCTATTAGTATAAATTTAAACGATAGGTATGGAGAAGAACTATATGTGCAATTACATAAAAGAGAAATAACAATTGGCATAGATGCAGGAAAAGAGATTGAGCGCTGGCTTACGGAGCATTTGGAAGCACCAGCAAAGCTTGTTAGAGCCCCAAGGGAACTTGAACGCGCCGCATCGCAAAAATACGTTCAAAATGATACAGTTCTTACATATCCTGATTCGTATCCTATACATTGGTTTACGGAACAATCCCTTGCCGAATTATCCAAAAGAACTTTTAAATTATCTGGAAAAGAATCAGAAGAAGAAATGGGTAAGCGGGAAATTTCATGGGAACGACTAAGACCTAATTTCATAATAAAGATTACTAATCCCAATTTGCCCAATCAAATAGAACACATGGTTAATGAGGGAATTATAGGTGAAATTCCCGGAATTCCTTTTATGGATCCTAAGCCATGCGATAGATGTTCTGTTACAATGGTGGACCCGAAAACTGGAGAAATACTTAAAGATTCAATGCTTCTCAAAGCACTTGCACAATATCAAATCTGGGAAACCCCAGATAATAAGAGAAAAACGATATTCGGGGAAAAGATGCTGCCAATGGGTAATTGCAAAGTCAGCTGGGGCAATCCCATTGTTATGACATCCGTAAGAGATCCTCCCCTTAAGATTCACGGCGCAAAAGAATGATGTTGCGTATAATTTATAATGCCTTTAAGGAATCATCCAAGGACATCTTGGAAGCATCTTCATATTTCTTCAGAAAATTAACTATGCGCACATCGGTAAGAATATGTCTTTTTTCAACGCGCTTCTTCAATACAATGCCGTCAAGCGTTGTGCACCTGCTAAGAGCAACATACAACTGGCCATGCGCGAATGTTCCTGATCCTATGTCTATTACAACATGGTCGAATGTTTTTCCCTGGCTTTTGTGTATCGTAACAGCCCAGGAGAGCATCATCGGGTATTGCCTGAAGCTTCCCATTTTATTTGATGATAATCTCTTTGTGATGTTGTCGTAGGAGAATTTGAACAATTCCCATGTATATGGCTCCACATGTACTTCAGATCCATCAATCAATCTAATTACTATCGAACCATCCAAATCTTCCTCTTCCATTCTGATTACTTTGCCTATGCTGCCGTTGACCCACCTCTTGTTTATGTCGTTATTCAGCAGCATTACCTGAGCGCCCTCTTTGAGAACAAGATTCTCATCGGCTGGCAAAAAGTTTTTATTGAATTCGCCGGTGATTGATGCTGCATAGGTGCATGATATTCTTGGAATCTTGGATAGATTGATATCGTTTATGATATCTGCCAACTTGTTTGTTGTGGTAAGTGTTATATACATATCAGAATCTTTTGGGAAAAAGCTAGGATTGAATCTTCTGTTGAGATCATTAAGATGTGCATCAGTAGCGGAATTGTTCCTTATTGCGTTCAAAAGTTCTATGAAAGCCTTGTCTTTCTGGCGGTAGTGTTTGGTTAATTCTACGAATTCAAATTTCAATTCATTGAATGAATACGAATCAAAGAAGTACTGGCTTTTGTATGGTCCATTAAATATTTCCTGCTCCGCCTCTGTAACTACTGGCGATAATTGGTAAAGGTCACCTATGAAAATCATCTGAACTCCTCCGAAAGGTAGTGTGGAGTCCCTTCCGCTAAGCCTCATGAAGCGATCAATACAATCGAGAAGATCAGCCCTTACCATTGATATCTCGTCTATTATTATGGTGTCAAGCGCCTTGTAGATCGATGCATTGTAAGCCCTTTTGACAGTGTCTGGAGTTATATCTGGCTTGAAATGGAAGAACGAATGGATAGTTTGACCCTTTACATTAAGCGCAGCAACTCCAGTAGGTGCCAGAACTGCGATGTTCTTTTCCGTTATTGAACGGAAATACTCCAAAAGGGTTGATTTGCCCGTTCCTGCCTTTCCGGTTATGAAAACATTCTGCGAGGTGTTCTCAAGCAGCTTCAACGCCATTCGAAAATTTCCGTTAAGCTCTATGGCATTGGATTCAGTGCCTATCTTATTCTGCAGCCCCATACTAATCTCGCCCCTGCCAATTTTGGACTAGTTCTCTTCTTCAATTTCTGGCTCTTCTTCCTTCTCTTTTTTTGGTAATTCCTTTTCCGTTACTTTTGGATAGTTCTTTGCCACTAATTGCTCTATGCTAATTTCTAATTTCTTTTGATCTTTTCCTGTTATTTCGTGAAGATCCTGTGCCAATTGTTTTGTGTATCTCATTATTGTTTTGTACCTGTTCTCTTCATCATGCAATCTCAGTTTTCCGCTTACGTATCTCTGGACTCCTCTAGCAGCTTCCATAACTGCAAGCTTTATCTCGTCTATTATCTCCTCTTCTTGGGCTATTGATTCCTTTCCAACACCTGAATAAGGAATATGTGCCGATGAAACATTAACAAGAATGCTTACCGGTTGAGTGTCTATGTCTATGTTGTATCTTTTCCATTGGACGTCTCTTGCAGCAACTGTTATGGCGCATGAGCCTATGTCAAAAAGCAATGGCACCCTGTTTGCGAATCGTAATATTGAACCTGAATATCCTTCATCTGTCTTCTTTCCCGCTGTTCCTCCAAATGCAACTGCAGCTTCAACTATGAAAGGAACTCCTCCCTTGAAAACTGCTGGTTTTCTCTCCACTACATTCATGAATTCAGGATCAAGTATGTTCTTCAATGCGACTTTTATCTGCTCCTCTCCTATCGGCTTTATTTGCGAAGCATCTGGAGCAATCCATTTCACGCTTTCGAATGCTTTTATTAATTCTTCTGCTTCCGGCCAGGTAAGTGTTCTTGGATCTTTCTCAAAGTCAAGAGTTTTTGCAAATTCCTTTAATTCTGCAACCTTGTTTGGGGTCACTCTAGCAAATGTATCAACAAGGAATGCGCTCAACTTCCTGCTCTGGCTCATCTGTGCAAACTCAAGCAAATCGTTAACCGCTAATCCAAGCGGGTGAGGCTTTGTCGGCTTTGGCCTTTCAGGCATTACGTTTACTGCCCTTACAAAAACGCTCTCCTTGCCTTCGGGATCTATGAATTTTATTTGAACGTGAGGATTGGACAGTGCGGTTCTTCGCAAATACTCATAAATGCCGTGGTCGCTGTTCTCATATTTTACATCAGCGAATTCTCCCTCTACATATAATCCTTTGAAATCACCTATGTCAACAAGATTGGCAACAATCGGCTTGTTCTTTATGGTGTCTATTGCAATGTTGCACGAATAAGCCTTGCCTGTTCCTGTTCCTGATTTCACCAATATTTGCTTTCCTGTAGTTATCTGTGCAAAGAGAGTGCAACCCGCAGCTCCTATACCTTGCTGGCCTCTCTGTTGTACATATCTGTGGAATTTTGTCCCAGCAAGTATTGTTGCAAGCGCCTTGCCTACAAAAGTTCTTGGTATTCCTGGCCCGTTATCAATAACTACTATGTTGTATCTATCTTCATCTATCTGCTTGACTCTGACTTCTATATCTGGCAGTATGTTGCCCTCTTCACATGCATCTAAACTATTAGTGACATATTCGTGGACAACAGTGACTAATGAGCGCACTTTACCTGAATAACCTAACATTTGCCTATTCTTCTTGAAGAATTCTGCTATCGAATGCTCCTTGAACTCCTTGAATATCTCTTCTGCTTTCCTGGTCTCCATCTAATCAACTAAAAACTTACTTTTTTTGCCTCCATCTTGTTTTTCCTGTGTGCGGCTTCCATTCTTATATAAGCAAGCTTGTGGGTTCCTCCATCTATAAGCGTATTTACGGCTGTTTCAATTTCATTTATTTCGTTGATAGTTCCTATAAAGCTAACGGTATTGCCATAAATGCTCATCTTGCCTCCACTTACCTCTTCTATGTACTTTTTTGTACGGCCGTTAATGCCTATAATCCTTGCCTTTAATTGCTTTACTCTTTTATCGCTAGATATTATCTGTCCAAGATCAATGGAGCTGAAGTAATAATCGTTGTCCGCAAGCCTTTCAGCGATCTCGATGTCAAAGCCTCTGCCAAAGGCATATATTATGTTTTTTGCAACGTATTCTGCAAAAGCCTCTCCCTGTATTTCAATAAGATCCTCGTTAATCTTTATCTTGCATTTGCAGAGAGTTTCTATTCTGCGAATGTATTCTTTGTTATCCTTTAATTTCCTTATCCTTTCGTGAGGTATGTAAACTTCCTGCATATGATCAGCTATAATTATGTGTATCTCATTAATAAAACTTTAGCAGTTCACAATTATTAAATTCTTAATTTTCCTACATTGGCAACTGTTATCCAGGCAGACATTGATCCAAATCCATTTTTATTTATGTGGAAAGGTTCGACTGCCTCTACATTTTTCAGGAATATGACAATGCAATAATTTTTGTCCTTGAACAACAGGGAGAATTCTCGAATCTGGTTTTTGTTTAATCCGTCTGGCTTGCCGTATTTATTCAATATATCTCTGACTTTCTTGTGGGTTAGGTTGGAAAAACAAAGCACCTTGTTCACTTTTGATTTTATTGTTACTGGCTCTCCGGAATCCTTGAAATAGACTGTATCTTCTTTATTTATTCTGTTCCAAGGCAGGTATTTTGCCTTGTACCATCTCATCTCCAAAGTTTTCTCCTTGGAAATAATCTTCTGAGTCAGTTTCCAGGATTTTTTCATTATTGCTATGTGCTCCATTTTTATCGTCGTAATGTTATTGTAGTAATATACATATCTTTTTATTAACTAATTGCGTAATTACTTTGCGGTTAAATAAAATTAAGAAAATTTACTAATTCTTGTCACTTCCGCAATTAGCAAAGATTTAAATACTTATTCTGTTACAATAAAATCGTGATTCATTCATGATTGTTACATAGAACTTTCATGAATGTATTTGGGATTGACATGGGATCAAAAAAGGAAACTGAAAAAGAGATTCAAAAGATGAAGAGCCAGCTAGAGCAATTGAGCAATATCAACTCCAAGAAAATAAAGGAATTGATAGAAGAGAAATCAAGAACTGAGGAGACAGGCACAAACCTTGTAACTCTTTTGAAATACATGATGGATGAGAACAGGAAAACAAACATGATACTTAAGGGTATGTCCGATAATCTAGAGAAGCTGGAAGAGAACCTAGCTTCAGATTATTTAGAGCAAGAAGACCAGGACCCATACCTGCAAGAGAACCATAAGATGAATAAAGTCCAACCTATATCTGGATTGGATGCAAAAATAATGCAGATAGTCCAGATAAAGGGAATGGCTTCAGCTGATGAAGTGCAAAAACAAATGAATTACAAGGGAAAGAATGCTGCCTCTGCAAGGCTTAACAGATTATACAAGATTGGCTTGCTGGAAAGATACCAGCTAGGGCATAAGGTATATTACAAATATGATGCTGGCAAGACGACTAATACGCTAATTGTTTCACCCCCACAGTAAAGTTCGGGCCTGCGTTATAGACGCAGGCTCATAATGCTTCTTCTTACGAACATTAGCGTTTTTTGCTAAAATAACAATTATTGATGTTAAAAAGGATACTAGTATAATTAAATATTACGGCAACTTCAATGATATTGATGATGATATGGGTATAACAAAACCAGATGTAAAGAAATTCTATGTTGTAGTAAGTCGTGAAAAAGGAAAAAACGATGGATTTGTTTACCATATTGGCGAAATAAGCCCACATGGATTGGCGGTTTTAATTAGGGTTGAAGACCAAATTCGTAAAGCAGAAAGCCCAACTAATTCAGCCATGTTAAGAACGTTATATAGCGAAGAAACGCGCTATACTCCTCATCATGTAGTTACCTTCATTTCAAAAAAACATTTAAGGCGTCATGAAATAGTTGAGCAAGTCTAGCAGTAAATGTACAAAAGCTATAAATACTTTTTTTCTTCATAAGAATCCGGTAATGATATGATGACTGTAAGAGAAACTACAAACACAGCGAATTTAAACCTTATAAGTTTTAAAAAATTCATGCGCAGTATGCCATCAAGTGGTAACCTGAATCAACCCGAGACTTTAAGAAAACTCAAGACATATCTAAGATCTCATGATAATGGTGAATTATCTACTCTTGCAAAACATCCCCAGATTAGTGCAAGAACAAAAAGAATAATAAATGAAGTAATGCGTGAGAAGAGAATAAGCAGCAAAGATACTGATTGTTAAATGTCTCTTATAAGACTGTTTTTATACTTTTCTGACTTATCTTATATGATTCAATGGACAAAAAAGACCAGGAAGAGCTAAGCAAATTTATTTCATCACTTCCCTATTCATGGCGCATCACAAACTCATCAAAAGAGATAAAGGACAATTATTCAAAATTTGAAAACAAGGAAATAGCAATAGCCGGAAGAGTTATTGGCTTAAGGAAATCTGGCAAAATTGCATTTGCTGACCTTTTGGACAGGCATGGGAAAATACAGATATATTTTGACTATTCCACTTTAGGCGAGGAAACTTTCGGAAATGTCAAGAAGCTTAATACTGGGGACATAATCGGCGTAAATGGAATTGTTATCAAGACTACTTCTGGAGAAATAAGCGTAAAGGCGAGCGAGTATTCTCTTCTTTCAAAGGCGATCAGGAACCTTCCGGACAAATGGCATGGGGTCCAGGATGTTGAAATAAGATACAGAAAAAGATACCTTGACCTTATAATGAATGAGGAAGTGAGGGAAATTTTCATAAAAAGGAATAGAATAATATCATTGATAAGGAGCTTCCTTGACGAAAAGGGATTCCTTGAATTTGAAACGCCAATAATACAGCCTCTTTACGGAGGAGCTGATTCGGAGCCGTTTAAGACATTTGTTAATACATTGGGAGAGGAAGATTATCTCAGGATTGCTGACGAATTATACTTGAAAAGACTTATCATAGGAGGATTCGACAAGGTCTATGAAATATGCAGGGATTTTAGAAATGAGGATCTTGATACAACGCATAGTCCTGAATTCACAATGGTAGAATGGTACCAGGCCTATGCTGATTACAATGATATGATGTCGATCAATGAAGAAATGCTTTCTCACATAGTCAAGGAATTGTTCGGCAAGCATGAAATAGAGTACCAAGAAAAAAAGATAAACTTCAAAACCCCTTTCAAGAGGATAAAATTCATAGACAGCATTAATGAAAAAGTAGGTGCAGATGTGCTTGAATTAAGCGATGCTAAATTGTTTAAGCTTGCGGAAGGCAATGGCATAAAATTCGAAAAAGGAAAGAGAAATAGGGCACATGCCTATGGCAAACTGCTTGAAACTCTTGTACAGCCAGAGCTTGTGCAACCAACATTTGTCATAGACTTTCCAAAGGAGACATCTCCCCTCACAAGGCCGAAGAGAGGAAATTCGCAATTGGTCGAGAGATTCGAGCTTTACATTGACGGAGTTGAGCTTTCAAATGCTTATTCGGAGCTCAATAATCCTATAATACAGAAAGAAAACTTCGACGAAGAGGCAAAGAAGAGCGCAGGCGGAGACAAGGAGGCCGAGCCCATGGACATGGAGTTCATAGAAGCCATGGAATACGGGATGCCTCCAACTGGAGGCCTAGGAATGGGGATAGACAGGCTTGTTATGCTCCTTACTAACAAAAGCTCGATAAAGGAGGTAATACTCTTCCCAATGGAGAAGCGCGGCAAATGATCAAAGCTTCTTTATTTGCTGCTTCAATCTTCTGAAATCCTTTTCCATTATCGGCATTTTTGTCCTTATCCTTACAGCGGCTGAAGGATGCAAGCTTACGAAGTAGTTTACATTTTCTTTTTTTATCATCTTGCCATGATTCTTTGAAACTTGCTCAACATCTGCCAATGTTTTGCAGGACAGGGAGCCAAGCATGATTATCAATTTAGGATTCACTATCTCAATTTGCCTAAGCAGGAAAGGTTTGCACATTTCAACCTCTTGGTCTGTAGGTATCCTGTTTTCTGGCGGGAAGAACTGCACAACGCTGCAAATGTAAACGTTGCCGCGCTCCAGTCCTGCAAGTCCTATCAACTTGTCAAGGAACTTGCCGCTAGTGCCTATGAATGGTCTTAGTTGAATGTCCTCGTTTCTTCCTGGTGCCTGTCCTACCAGCATTATCTCTGCGTTCAACGGACCTTCACCTGGCACAAATCTGCTGCTCAAATCCCATTCTTTACTAATGCTGGGCAATTTGCTGTACTCAAGATTTAGCTTTCTTATTTCATTATTTTTATTCAAGTTCTCACTTTATCGAAGATGCTATGAGATAGCTTTGGCATATCAAGCCTTTATTGTTGTAGTTGCCGCTATCTATCAAATTATATATGTACGATTCAATATATTCTGGGGCATCAGAACTGTAGTTGAATGCGTTGCAGTAAATTGCGCTCGAGTTCTGTTCCCTGAAAAGAACATAGTCAACAATTGTTGCTGATGTGCTATTTAATTCATAGGGTGCGCTGAAATAATTTACATCAAAAAGGTAATTTCCCGAATATGCTGTCTGTGCTGTTAGTGTAATTCCATTCCTAAGAAGATAATGGTGCTTCGCAGAAGAATTATACGATAGAACATTATAGCTATTGCTTAGCTGATGCGTATAATTCACCAATGCAAATATCGATTGATTTGAAGTTAAATTGCTTGCTCCAAGGGAAAAGAGGGCGCCTCCAGGGGTGTTTTCAATAACTATTACATTGCTCCTGGAGTTTTCCATGTTCGAGAGCACATACTGGTATACTGGTATTTGGCTTATCTGCAAATTGCTCTTTAATAGAGTTGAGGGCACGATAACAGCATTGCTGTAATTGTAACTGAATCCAAAGGCGATAATTGCAAGAAACACCACAACCAAACAAGTAATAAATATGTCCTTATCGGTAAATTTGAATGTTTTAATATCTTTCAAAATACTTTTTTTGCTTTTTCCTATGGCTAGGCCGTATTTGTAATAGAGAAGCACCATAATTATTATCGCAGCGTAAAAGATGATCTGCCCTGCAAAAGTATGGAACAGGCTAGCTGCGCTGTTTATGCCGTAATAGACCCAAACAAGTGTTATTGAGAGCATCCTCAATAGATTAAGTGCCACTATCAGTACAATCCCTGAAAAAATCCAGTAAATTTTGTTTTTCAATTTGCCATCATAGAGATAGGCAAGCGGAATAAGAAACATTACAAAAGCAATGAACGTTCCTAGCGAAACGCAGGTAGTAGATATGGTTATGCTTGAGCCTGAAGCCGAAGTGATTACCAAGCCAACCTTGGATGCATTAACTCCCAACGCCCTGACAAAATTGTATATTATATTTGCATTCACATTGGCGAAACCCGCATTCAGATTGAGCAAAGGCAATAGCAGGAAAGGAGAGGCGAAAACAGAGTATATAATTATTGGAAAAAGCTTCCTAAGGCTTCAAATTCCAAATATCGTTATGATGAATGAGAGCAGCAAAAGCGGGAAAAGGAGTGCATCAATTCTATAGGAAAAGAATTCGAATGAAAGTGATGCCCTAAGATACGACAACAGTATTAGGTAAACTAAAAAGACAAGAACTCCAAATATTATGTTTTTGCTTTTGTATTCGAATTCTATGTCCTCTTTTCCAAGGAATAATATGAACAGGAAAAGCATCAACATTACCACAATAACATATGTGGCAGGATCGGTATCAAGTATGCTAAGATTTGTTATTCCCATCGAATTTATTGAAGCAATAAGAAAGGCAACGAAAAGTACAAAAATGCCAAGTATCTTCGTCTTTTTGTTTGCCATAGTGGTACCTTAATAAAAGTACTTAAGTCCTCAGCCGAGATGGGCTTCATCACTTTTCAGTAGTTACTCTTTTCCTCATCGGACTATATTAGTTTAAACCTAAAGCAATAATATCTATATCATAATATATAAAATTATATTGATTGATAATAGGTAAGTTTTAATGGCCTCAAGGAAGTTCAAGTACGTAAATCATACTGCCGATGTGGAATTTGTTGCAATGGGGAAAAATCTTGAGGAATGTTTCGCCAACGCATTCCTGGCATTATTCGATACTATATGCTATACGAAAAAGGTTGCGGCATCAAAGCAAAAGGAAGTGAAAATAATCATAAAAGACAGGGCCAAAACCATTGAGGATCTTTTATGGTATGCACTTCAGGATGCGCTCTCAATTGCAGACTCAAAATCAATATTCCCCTACAGAGTTTCCAAGGTTAAAATAAGAAAGCTGAAGAATACCTATGAGATATCTACTTCCGTATATGGAAAGAAAGCAGAACAGAAGGACTCCAAGCTTGATGCAAAGGCCATAACAAGATACAATCTAAAAATCGAAATCAAAAATAAGGAAGTTCTTGCTACTGTTGTCATTGACGTTTAATAAGCTAAATTTAGGGATCATCCTATTCGATCTTAGAATTTATCTGCAATGCATCAGCATAGCTATATATAACTAACCAGAGAAACAAATTTGGTAATATTATGCCTAAAAAGACTAGCAATACTTCAACTAGTAATCCGAAGCCAAAGGAGGATTTGCAGATATACTTCATAATATCGTATGTGCTTCTGCTGATAACAGGGATTATTGTACTTCTGGTAAAAGGAGAAGAGGACAAGAGACTGAAGATGCATTCGATTCAGGCAATATTGCTCGGAATAGTTTTCATAGCAATATGGATAATATTTGGTTGGGTAGCTTTTGGAATAATCGCAGATGTGCTGAACTTCCTGCTATGGCTATACGCATTGTATGTAGGATTCGAGGCGGCTGCAGGAACTGACATAGAAATACCTGTAATAACAAAATACGCAAAGCGCTATGCAAATATAAGTAAATAACTTAATTTTTGGTTATTTTCTTGTAGGCAGCTTCTATCTCGCTGCCAATATCTGGAATGAAATCGTAGCTTTTGATGTCTTCGCTGCCTATCCATTTGAAGTCTTGGTTGTCTTTCAGCGATATTTTAAATTCATCTGATTTCTTGTCCAATACTGCATAGAAGCTTATCACGATTCTGTTAATCTCCTTTAAATACAGGGAACATAGGAACTCCAATTCATCTGCCTTTACTTCAATTCCTGTCTCTTCTTTTACCTCTCGAACTGCGGCGTATTCCGCAGGATAATAGGAAAATTCGCTAACATTATCAAAATCAACATCCTTGAGCTTGCCGCCAGGAACGGTCCACTTGTTCGGAAAGGAATCGTTCGGGTTTCTCTGGAGTACCAAGACTTTCCTGTCGCTAGAAACAAGTATAATTGCTGCACTTATGCTGAATTCCTTCATGACATTCCTCCACCTAAAATAAAACTTTCATTCCAAATATTCTACAGTATCTGTTTAACCAATTGACACTAATTACACGTAAAATTTAGACAACTATTACAATCCAAAGATAAATTTATATACCTTTCCAGTATTGACTTATCATGGGATGGTGGTCTTGAATGGAAAGCTACAAATTACACATCTAAAGGTGCCGCTGAAAATCTTGCATACCAACCATTATATATGGGGTATCAAGTAAGTGGAGACAATACATTGGCTATTGGTTCAATAAATATATTTACTTTAGATACAAGAAATTATCCTGCAAATGGGCATATTCCGAAAATAACTTTTCCAAATATGTCTTAATAATAAAAATATTAAATTAGTGGGTATATGAAAATTGATAAAAAACCTTTGATAAGATCAGATAGAAAATCAAGAGAAAATTTGATTTTAGGTATTTTTGCTCTTTTGATTTTAGTTGTTGTAATAGTTTATTTACTATTTTTTGCAAGTCCGGGTGGCGCAATTACTGGGAATGCATGTGTAGCAAATTCAGGGTTCTCATGTAAAAATACTTTTTATCATCAAAATGGGTATATAGAATTAACATTAGGTTTAAATAATTGGACAACATGGACAAGTGCAAATTTTGTTTTTGTTCCTATAGGTACGCCTTCTAATAATGGTATACCTAAAATATCATTTATCTCATACCCTGCAAATACTGCATATGCAAAAAATGGAGTTAAATGGATAGAACCTGTAGATATATGGCTTGCAGTTAATGGTACAACTGCACCAGTTACTATAGGAACAACTGCGACAGGTTTTATATGGGCACAATATACTCTGACAAATAATCAAACCCCAAAATATGTACAGATGGCAACAATAAATATAAAAACAGGCTGAATCGATAAAGTACTATAGATTAAAATTATCTACGATTTTCTTAATGCCACAAAATCCATAAATATGTCAAGTGGATATTCATAATATAATACATCTTCCAAAAATAACTTTTCCAATATATCTTAATTATATGAACAATATTAAATATGTGATTATATGGAAAACAACAAAAGGCCTATACAAGAAACTATCCAGCAAATGGTAAGATCCCAATAGTAACTTTTAATTAAAGATGATTGTGATTCTATGACTAAGAAAAAAAATAATAAAAGTTATATAGCAAGTCGTTTTACTGGAGTTATATCCACTGCTGGATTTCTTGTTGGATTATTTTTGAGTTATTTTTCCTTTGTTGGTGGTTTATATCCATTTCCTTTATTTTTTGGTATATATGGTCTAATTTTGATTATTTTGTCACTTGTACCAATTATTAGAAATGAAAAAATGTCAAAATTGGCAACTAATATAGAATTTACATTATTAATCATTTTAATTATAATTTTTGTAATACTTTTACTTTATAATTATAAAATAAGTTTTGGCGCAGTATATGGTTGATTTTATAACCATCTCTACACACTACAAAACCTATGTAGATATTATAGGTAGATACGCCAAGTAATATTCATAGTATAATACATTAAATATCATATTCCTTTTCAACAGTCTTCTTGATTTCAATCGCATTAGTTACAATAGCGAGGGAGGCGAGGTTCCGAGAGGACCAAGCCGACAGAACCGAGCACTTCTCTAGCTCGCTGGTTAGAGCATTGGTTTGTATTTCGTAAGCATTTATCTTGTTAGACCATCTTGAGTCCGAAGCCTCTAGCTCACCCACATCGAAGCCATTCTGGGCATTTGACATTAAGGCTTAGTTTCTCCTGGCTTGTATAGTAGTCCAGTTCTAAACTTACTAGTTTTCTAGTTTAGCCTGTATATTCTTGTATCATTGTTTGAATACAAAATGGTAAGCCCGTTTATTGTTTGGTTTGAATCTATTTTGTAGATGTTTGTGCTTGTTGAATTAACATAGGAAGCTGTGCAATTGTAGGCAAGCGCCTCCAGGCAAATATATCTTCTCTCGCCCATCATATCGTACCTGAACATGAGATACGATGCATTGAGCTTGCCTAGGCTTGAAATGCTGGAATTTGTGCTCATGAGCCATAATTGGTAGGTATTGTTGGTAAATTGATTGCCTATGCTGTCTTCGGTTGCTGTTCTGTTAGTATAGAATTCTACCTCTGCACCGAAATTCCAGTAAGTAATTATCGTTGCATTTGTCGGAAGATTCAAGTTTATCCAATCGTTGGCTTCTATGAATTGATTATTAACCGTGCTTGGAAATGGAGTTCCGTAAACAAATACAATTGCGGCTAGGGCCTGAATGATTAATACAAATGCAATCAAGCCAATTATTGCATATTTCGACTTTATTCTTGTACATATCCAGTATAGAGTATAGGCCTCGATTATTGCGGCAGGTATTGATAATATAGTCAGAAACCTTACTGCATAAACTGAAAGGAACGCAGTGATTGCAAAATAAGAAAGCACGATGATCTTTACCTCAGTTGATTCCTCATTTTTCTTCTTTAGATTTGCAATTATGTAAATAGGGATCACTGCAAGAATTATAAGGAAAGGGATCCACTTGTAAGCCAAAGGAACAATTGAAGATATTAAAATCGGATAGAACAACGGAGTTATTATAGAAACCAATCCGTTTGAGCCTATAATTATAGATGGATTAACCGGCTGAAGCTCCGACACTGTCAAATATGCAACCTTTGAACCAATGCCGTTTTGGAAATATAAATACAATGCCGTATTTGAGAAGTATGTGCCTAAAACAATTGCCAACGCAAACACTGCTAAAATAATCAGAGATATTTTCAATATTCTTTTATGTTTTAGATTTGTATTGTTAGCAAAGAAACTGTAAAAAGCAATGGCAACTACTGAAATCGCAAATACTGCAAAAGCAAAAGTGCTGCCATTCCAGACAAGACCGCAAATAATCAGTGCGAATACCGAACCCAATGCATAGACATAATTGTTCTTCTTCGACTTATATGCCAATGCAAGAAGAATAAGGGAGGCAAGGAAAAACATCCCTATGAATCCGTCTCCTCTATAAGTCAATGCAGATGTTCGTGAAATATTGGATATGCTAAAAACAAGAAGAAACAGCGCCAATAACTGAAATTTGCTGTTTTTAATTAATTGTCCTGCAAAAATATAAAATAAAATGAATTCCAATATTACATAAAATAATGGAATTATCCTTAGAAAGCTATACAAGGAAATTAAATTCCTTACGAAATAATACGGTACAAGCGTCAAATAATAGAATCCCTTTGGCTCGAAAACCAACCCATTCCTATCGGATAATGGATTTATACTTGGAACTATGAAATTATTCGAAACAGCTTCCTTTAGAACAACATAATGGAAATAGACGTCGCTTTCATAGAAGCCCTGATGCATAAGCGGAATTGCTCTTATAATTACTCCTGAAGCAATTAACATAATTACAAGCATTAATTCATATCTATCAAAAAAATCCTTTGTTTGCTTTTTGCTGCTGGCTCTTTTTTCCATCACAAACCCTATTATTAGTAAGCTCGGAGGGGAAGTCGAATCCCCCTTTGCCGCTCTGCAGGCGGCCGCATAGCCGATCTGCCATCCGAGCAATGTATTTAAACCTTTTAATGAATAAGTTATTATACATTTTTTTGAATATATATGTTTATTGATGATTATATGGAAAGAATACAAAATGTGCCAAAGGAACTTATTTCAGATACCATAAGTATGGATTACAGAACACCCTTATCGAAGATAAGCCCCTATCTTAAGAAATATCCTGCGATAATAATAAACAAGGACAAGGAATACTACGGCGTTGTTGATACGCGAACCATGTACAGGCTTCAGCAGGGACTTAAGATGCCCTCCAATGAGAAAATAGAGAGATTCAGCGTAAAGGCACCTAAAGTTACGAACAGCACCTCAATAGATGATCTTGTGTTCTATTTCTACAGATCTGGGGTAAAGGCGCTCCCTTTCTCCAATGGAGCGAAGATTGTTGGAGTATTGGAAAGAAACACGCTATTGAAGATACTGCTGTCTCTGAATACACTCGAGGACCTCAAGGTAAACGAGGCGATGACAACTCCTGTTCTTGCAATAGATGCCAACGCAAGCCTGTCCCAGGCAAAGGCAACGATGCGCGAGAAAAATGTAAACAGGTTGGTGGTACTTCAAAACAGCAAGTTCGTCGGGCTTATAACCAATTATGACATAGTCAAGCACTATACCGCAAAGGCATCCGAACGATTGCCCGAAATGAAGACAGTTGCATATAATCCATCAAACATAGACATAAAGAGCGTAATGGAGAGGAATGCGCGCTCAATAGAATACAACAGAAGCCTTTCCGAAGCTGTAAGGGACATGGTCGAGAATAGAATATCCTCGCTTATAGTTGTCAAGAACAGCACCCCTGTGGGCATAGTTACAGTAACTGACGTCTTCGAAAGCGTAATAGCAAGGAAGAAGATCGAAGAACGCAAGGTCTTCCTTTCAGGATTCGATGCAAATACTTATCAATACGAAGATGCAGCAAGGGAGGAACTCAAGTCCTTTGTTGAGAACATAGAGCGGCTTAGCGGCATAGACGTAGATTACATAACCTTCAAGGTAAAGAGAAGCAAGTCAAAGCACTATGAGATGCAGACCAGGCTCTCGCTGGGAAGGCACGGCATAATAAGCATGCACACCTCGCAATATCTTTTCGAAGACGCATTGAACGATCTTCTGAAGAAACTGAAGCATAAGATAATAAAGGAAAAGGAGAGCATTATTACCAATAAACGATCAAAAAGATCTAGGGATGTAGAAGAATGAATGGATTAAGGCCATTGATGCAGAGGAAGAGCAAAGCCCAGTCAAGTCTGGAGCTTCTTGTTACGCTATCCTTTGGATTGGTAATACTCTTGCCAATAGTTATACTTGCATTTATACAGATATCGAGCTCAACCTCAACGCTTGCCGCAACGGAATCCCAGGGCACTGCAACTAAGCTTGCAGATATTGCAACTGCCGTAGGCTCGCAAGGATATCCAGCAAAACAATTGGTGCTTGTGCAAGTTCCTCCCAATGTCCAGAACATATATGTAGGCAATCAAACCAATGGAGTAGGCCATGAGATAATATTCGTAGTTAATACAAATGCAGGTGCAAGCTACATAACTGCATATACGCCAGTGAACGTAAGCGGCTATCTCTCCCAATTGTCGCAGCAGGGTACTTATCTGGTAAATGTGAGTGCGCAGAACTACTGCCCTACAAATACTGCTGTTCCATGCGTATACATAAAATCAACCTAGTATTCTAGACCTAAATCTAATTCAAGCACATTCAGCAAATATCTCTGATATTGCTGTTGTAGGAAACTTTTTATATTACCTTTATCGTAATTATATTTAGTGATAATAATGCAGAGGACAGTAATGCCTGTTACTAATGTCTTAAGAGCAACTGCCAGAGGCACCTCTGAATCTAAAGACCGGTCAATGTTGCTATTAAGGTGCCCTTATCCCTATGGAGTAAGCAGTACATCAATTAATCAAAAATCCTACGTGGCGCAGACATGGATGCCCATAGACCTGGAAATGGTTGCCTCAAAGCTGAATGCTGTCGGAATTGCTGTTGATGTCGTTGATTTAAACATAGAATCTTTGCCCGATGATATTGGAAAATATACAAAAATAGGCATAGGGGTCATAGGTCCTCCATACATACCGATATCTAGAAGACTATCAAAACATGTTTTCGATATTACCGGCAAACCCTCCTTGATTGGTGGGCCAGGAATAGAGTATTTAAGCAATCATGAATTCAGTGCAATATATGGAGAATCAGGCATGCAGATCAAGAACGATCTTGACCTAGGCGCAGCATTTTCACTGCCTGTCCAGATTCCAAATACCTACTATACTCCTATTTCCCAAAGAATTAGGTTAATGAATGCACAAAAACTCGAGACCTATCTGAAGTCCGAATTCAGCTTCATGCTGTCTCAGGGTTGCAAATACGCATGCAGCTTTTGCGAGGCCGTAAGGACCAGAGACGGAAATGTAGTTAGGGAAACGTTCAGTAATACAATCGTTGAAGATCTCTCCACAATATGTGAAATGGCCAACGGGTTCGGAATAAAACAGCTTAATATTTACACAACCTCTCTTGATTTCTTCCAAACTCCTAAAAAGATTAAGGAAGTTCTGAAAGACATTACTGATGTGAGAAGGAAATACAACATGGATTTCAGATTGAGGGGATTAAGCAGAATAGATTCGTTTTTAACTGCAATCGAGAAAGAGCCCGAACTCCGCGATCTTATAAATTCATCGGGTTTGAGAATAATGGGTTTCGGTGTTGACGGAAGCACCGAAGCCGAGTGGAAAAGCCAGGGCAAAGGCAATAGAAGTCTCCATGATGCAGAACTAGCATTAAAGATCTGCAATGAAATAGGCATTACTCCCGAAGCTTTAATGGTACTTGGATTCCACAACAAAAACAAAGTTAGAGTTGGTAATAGGCATACGCTGCAGCAGGATGCAGAGTTTTCAATTCGCGTTGCGGAATTATACGGTGCAGTAGCACGTCCTCACCTGGCCAAAGACATAACCCCTGGCGGCAGCTCCTGGAGAAATCCATTATGGGAAAAAGAGCGCAATGCCCTATTGAATGATCCCGAACTGTTCATTAATTTAGATTATGTCACTCTGGGCTCTGAATTGACACATCCTGATAAACAGTTTAGGGAAGAAGCGAATGAAGCATATATGCACATAATAAATGTACTAACTCCCAGGGGCCTATGCACAACGCGTCCATTGCTTCCGCACACTGGAGACAAATACGGAGATCTTCTAGCAGATACGTACAATATGTTTGTACCTCTTGATAGATAAAAGGTATATAATGTTCTCATAAATGCATCGAATAGGTATTCCTGTAGGCTTTTCTTCCCTGTCGCATTCCGTATAATCTAAATGATCTTATCGGCTTCAATCTATGGAATGTAAAGAACTCGTTTGTCATTAGCTTGTCGTTAACGTAAATGTCCTCCCCATTCTCTACCATGTCAACTTTTGCTATGAAGCCTCCTCTCTTTTCAACGTATTTCTTCAATTTCTCATGAAGTTTCTCTATCTTCATTCGGTTTCCTCTCAATTGAATAACTGCTTCATAGTACCCGGAGCTTATCTGATAGCATCTTTGGCAGGTCTCATGTGCTATTTTGATCTCGAAAATCTTCGGAAATACTACCTTCTGCCGCTCGTCCATTTCGAATATCACTTCTGTCTTTGCTTCCTTAGTGCTGAATTCTCTAACTCGTACCTGGCAATTCAGTTTCAATTCTATTCTTATCGCATTGCCAAGCGTTGTTTTGTTCAATGCAACGAAGGTCTTGGCTTCCTTTATTCGTTCGCAGAATCTGCACTGGTAGATTGTTGCCTTGTCAGGAACCTTCTTCTTTAATTTTTCAATTATGCATGCCTCGCAGAAATTGCCTATGAATCTAATGTCGTCGCTGGACCTATTGCAGGTTGGGCAGTATATTGTAATGAAAACACCTTAATTTAAAATTAATCAGAATAATGACGGCTCAGTATCGCGCTGTAGGCCGGCCTTGTTATGAGCACACCAAGCATTGCACCTATTATCGTGGATTCCGAGAATCCAACAACGGTAACAAGCGAAGTTGAGAAGAACAAAGGCAGCATTGCAATTACAAGCAATGCTGCATCGGCCCATATTATGTAGAAAGCGTTGCCAAGAACTGTCTTTGATGAGCCTGTCTCCTTTCCTCCTGAAAGCAGCTCATCTGTAATTATTATCTGAGCATCGACTCCTGTTCCTACAACTGCAATCATACCTGCAACTGCTGCAAGGTCGATTGTTCCCACCAATCCTATTATCGAGACTATTATAAATAGTTCCATTGCAGTTGTTATTAATATTGGAGCAACAAGGAATATCTTTCTGTATCTTATCACAATGAAAAGCGAAACCAATCCGATTGCAATGGCTCCTATTATTCCGCTAACATAAAGGAAGTAGCTTCCCAATGTTGGAGGTATTGTTGTTGGAGTTCCTGCAATTATCGCAACGGGCAATGCACCTCCGTTCAATATGCTTGCAATTGTCTTTGTCTGATTTTGCGCGTAAAGCAATCGCTGCTGAGTTGAAGTAAGCGTTGTTGGCGCGACACCAGATATTTCATAGCTGTCGCTTACGCTTCCGTTTGTTATTGAAGGATTCAACAAAGGCGCGGAAAGAAGCCCGACAATTGGCCATGATTGCACTATCGTCTGGTTTATTGAAATCTTTGTGTATTGAGGGCTCATGTTTGCTCTGCTTTCCAGCTTTATAGTGTAGTTGTTGCTTTGCAGGTAATTTATCAATGTCCTGTTTATGTTGGCGCTTGCAATGACCTGCTTGTATCTGCCCTTGTTTGCCGCAAAGAATCGTTCGGTTCCTGCTATGCTTGAGTTTGTGTTTGAGACACTCATTACTGTTATTGTCTGGTTGCTGTATCGCAACGCGCTCTGCATTATCGAAAGAGCCTGCGCCTGGGTGATTCCCAACGAAGTATTGGAAATCTGCGAGCTGTTGATTAGCAGAACAACTCCGCTTGGCCTGTCAAGGAACATATACAAAGGCTGGTTCGACTGTCCAAACACAACCTTTTCGAACTTCTGTGCAGCTGCATTTGTTACATAGAAAGTTACTGTCCACGAAACCGAGCCGTTGCTAACTGTTGGAGTTAATTGTCCTATGCTTCCCTTCAATATGTCGCTGCCGTTTATCGCTTCATTGCCATTTACAATTCCGTCGAATTTTCCCTGGCTTTGTATTATGTCTATAGTTTGATTGATTTCACTGGGCGAAACCGTTGGTATTGTTAAGTATACTTCCGACGATCCAACTCCTTCAACGGTAATTTGCTTCAGTCCGAAAGTCGAGACCCTTTCCTGCAGTGCAGTAATTAGACCAGTCATTGCAGTTACGTTTACTGGATGCTCAAGCGTTATGGGTATCTGCGTTCCTCCTACGAACTCTATTCCGAAGTGCAATCCATAGTGCCAGTCAAGAAGCGCAAGAGCAACAACAATAACAATAAGCGGCCATATTCTCCTGTCTTTCAAGTAACCTTTAATGCTGTGCTGATTGCTCATTTGTTGTGCACCTCTTTTCTTTTCTTGTACCACAGTACTATGGGCACGTCGCAAAGCCATGTGGTTATTATGTCGCCAACTAATCCGACTATTACAACTCCTGAGATTTCAAGATAAGTTGGTATGAATGCAAAATAGGAAACTGCGAAAAGAACTGAAAATGATATTAGCGCAGTTATGGTCATAGTGGTTCCTGTCTTAAATGAGGAAAGTGCGCGCTGCTCAGGTGTTCCATCGCTCCTTTTGAGTATTCTTACTGCTGCAAGTATGTCTGTATCGAATGCAAAGCCTATGAGCATAAGCAATCCCCCTACCGATGCAACTCCAAGAGGTATTCCGAATATTCCC
>JBEKES010000009.1:0-28308 GCA_050013715.1 Candidatus Micrarchaeaceae archaeon | reverse complement strand
ACCTATGCTGCTGCTTCCTGCACCATCAAGATCTATTTCACCGCCAGAGCCCCTGCTTGAAATGCCATAGCCTAATTCAAGGTTTACATCAGATGGAGGTGTACCAAGATTCTTTGCTAGAGTATCTAATATCGTGCCAGTGCCGAAATCTGAAGCCGTTGTAACAACGCTTGTAGATCCAGTTCCGCTTGATATCTGCACACCATTGCTTATCGAATACAAGCTTCCGCTGCAACTCCATCCTGTTGGGCATGAGGTTCCTTTGAAGTTCTGATATTCTACCGTATAAACATTAGCTCCATTGTCATATTGACCATAGCTTGTTGCAGGGCAACCTGAAGCGCAGTATATTTGGGGAGCCAAACCCATATTGTTGCCATTAAGTGCAGTAGAAGACATACTTATCAAGTCTATGCTTATGACATTGACCGCATTGGTGCTTGCTGCAATTTGCGACGGAAGAGTAAATTCTAACAGTATATTTGATACAGTGTTGAATCCAGCCACTTGCGATGGATCAAGGTAGTTGCCGCCAAACCATGCGTATAGTATGTTGCCTGTAATGCTGTTGAATATCTCCAAATTGATTGTATTTCCGTTGAAATATTGCGAGTAATTCAACCCGTTGAATGGCAATAAAATAGTTGTTCCTGCTGTAATTGGGCTAGTTTGCTGGTTATCCAGGCTTATGTTTATTATATGAGAGCCTGGAGATGGCGAGAAAGTTATTGATATAATTGGAGTATATATGGAATTTGCTTTAATTGGAATCGTGTTTGAGTTTGTAACTGTAACATTGGCTTCTATTGTGTTACCAGTTAAGTTTGCAGGTACATGCCATGTCCAAGTATTTGAAGTGAGCGCATTTGTTACGAGCATATTTTCGATGATGGTATTTGTTACTGAATTTACTACCAGATAGTTGTAAGTATATGGTGAATTGCTGCTGAATACTGTTGCGGTAAACAACTCATTTTTATTTGTAGCAATAGTCGGTGTTATGCTCGCAGTAATAGTTGGTATTGCAGGAGTCGCTATTTGTACTGGTTCAAATGTTATGGTTGGCATTGCGTTGTTTGGCGGATTATGTCTTACAAGCATCCAATATACAGAGAATTCTCCGCAAATATAACCGTATGCAGATGTACATCCTGCAGTGAAATAACCTAAATCTACTGGATGACCATTTCCTCCAGTTTCCTGCCCTAGAATTGTATTATAACCTAAAGTGTTGCCTACAGTGATGCTGTTTAATGTTGTGGAAGGGTTTCCGAATACCAAGGATATGTCATTAGGAACTCCAGATTGACTTAGTTGTGTTGATACAAGAGTGCTGCCTGCGCCAGATTCGAAGCAATAATTTGAACTAGGGCAATTGCCCGATACAAAATCACCAGCAAGTTCTGCAACATTCTTTGAGCCCCCAATTTGGGTTGTGCCTGCAGTCACTCCAAAATAGGATTGGTTCGTATTCAGAAACATTAGTGTTTCTACAGTATTCGTGGTATTTACTAAGGTTGGTGCAGTTTCATATATTCCATACCATTGAGCAGAGTTTGGAGCTGCTATGATTGTATTTCTTGCATTGAATGTTACTGTAGTTGAACTTATCTGTGACCACGAGGAAGGCAGTGTAGATAAACCTCCAAAAGTCCAGAACTGCCCTCCCAATCCAGTAAATATGTTAGCACCATTATCGTATGCATTATATGTACTTGACAATTGAGGTGCTTCACCAACATTGTTTCCGTTAAGTGATGACGAACCCATTGGTAGAAATCCAAGAGATATTACATTAACTGCATTAGTAGAAGCAACTATCTGAGAAGGTAATACAGTCCATATTCCCCAATCCTGAACAGTATTTGTAGATGTAGTTTGCAATTCATTTGCTGTGTTTCCAGAATCCCATTGGTACAAGATGTTACCAGTTATTCCATTGAACAGTTCCCAATTATGATTAGTACCACTTGCATACTGTGAGTAATTAAGCATGTTGACCCCGATGAATATGGGCGTACCAGCAACAAGAGCTGTTGATTGCAGATTGTTTAGAGTTATATTTGCTATGTAGTTTACACTGCTCGGTATAATCCATGAGGGATCTATATTTATTGAAGTTTTTGGAAGATTTCTGATTTTTGTGAAATTATAGTTTGATTGATTTGTTCCAACTAGGGATAAGTTCTCCTGTGGATATGAAGTTGCATTTGCAGTGGTTAGAAGATATTCCCAATTGTAAGTCCTGCTTGGGATTCCCTGTCCTATTATTTTGAACTTGTTTGCTCCGTTTGCGAGTATTGTTACGTTTCCATTTATTGGTTGCCAGAAACTTATGTTTCTTGTTTCTTTGACAACATAAGTATTTGTTACATAGCTGGAATAAGTAAGTCTATAAGAAGTATTTGTCAATATTGAATTGCCCATTGGCGGCAATGTATTAGAACTTACGTAATTTTCAGTAAACCTTGACCTGCCATTGTAGCACGTAAAACTGGTTCCGTTAAAGTTCAATGTTACAGTATTTCCAGCTACTGGCTGGCACGTATAATTAAGATTTGTAAGAAGCGGATTACTTACAATTGTATTAGTTTGTTTAGATTCGGTTATAAATTGATATACCTGCACTTGGTCTGGATTGATGTTAAGTGCTTTGAAAAAGGAATTATTAAGGAATATCGGCTGTGCAAATGTCGAGTCAAGTTGTATAAATGTTGTTGCAGTCCAGTTTGATGTTGCGTATAAGTAGATATTACCAACATTAGGTGCCTGGTAACTTGTTGTTACATTTGCTAATTCTATTGTTCCATTGAAGAATTTTGATGGAGAACCTTCTGATAATGTGGATGTGTTTGTAAGGTTTATTTCTGTTGTATTTGATAATATTGTTAATGATACTAATATCGTGGTAGTATTAAGAGAAGTCGTTAGTTGAGATGTTGATGATGTAGTTGTTGAAGAGCTTGTTGTTAGTGTACTTGTTGTAGGTATTGTTGTATTGATGCTAATTGTAGTTGTACTAAGACTGGTTGTTGTGTTTAACGAACTAATAGATGAACTAGCTGATGAACTTGTATTAATAATTGTTGAATTTATTGTAATGCTTGTTGTAGTAGAGGTAGTTGCATTTATGCTATTAGCGCCTAGAAAACTTAGTGTGTTCTGCTCATTTGGACTTCGTATAAAATTAGCGCTAAGCAATACTACAATCGCCAGAATTAGAAATAGCCAAAGCTTATGAGACCCCCATCCCATGGTAAGTCAGGACTGGCAAGTTATATAAGGTTATCTTCGGATTAGTTACTCAATCAGTTTGCCACTCCCAAGCACTGCAAATGCCACTAAACATCAGCAAATATCCTCATTCAATGATGTCTGGGCAACCTTCTCAACGATGACATAACTCCTGGGGCTGCTTCGACGTGTAACGTCGTAGAATTGGGTTCCAATGCCCCTTACTTTTTAGAAAGAGCTATGGTTGGTTCTAAGCTGTAGTAAGCTGGATCCGAGTCATGGCTTACACTTCTATAAGGTCCCAGCTGCCCTGATGAAGGCTCAAGAATATACCATTCATTAAGTTTTAGCATTGCCCATGCATGAGGCTCAATTCCCTTTGCTTCGCGAGGCCGCATATATCCAGCAACCCAATAAACTTTGCCAAATTCTTTAGTCAATAAATCGTCGTGTCTGAAAAGTTCTACAAGTGCCATTGACTTACCCATACAATTATCTCCTTCTAAAAGCACATAGTCCAGACTTTTAATATCATGGTATTTGCCAAAGGTTTCAAAAACAGGTGGATTTGTTTTTGGAGAACTTACATGATCTTTTACAAATTTTACTGCACTAGCAAGTCGTTCTCTTCCAGTAAGTCCTTCGGCTTCCTTTTGAAAATCTTTTATAAAACGCCTGGTTACTATACCTAATTCAACTTTAATGCCATATTGGAAATCCTTATTAAAAAAAGAAAGCGCATGTCTGGGTAATATGTCCCCTTCATTAATCTCGTGTAAATACCTTGAATGCGCTATATAAGATTTGCCATCAACGACTATTTTACCTTTATTAATATCATATGAGATTAACTTATCTATCTGTGTTCTTTCTGGTTTAGTGGTCTGCATTTAATCTCTCTTTTATTAATCGTATTTTTAGGACTTTCAATATGCTATTTGTAGTTCAATAATATATAAGTACTATTTGATTAACTCCGCGAGCAGTTAAGGGGCTTTAAGTCCTGTCGGGCTCAAGACCTCCTGGGGCTATTTTCGACTGCAATACGTCAATTATTATTAGTTCTCACGCTTTAATTTATATTTATAGAAATAGTAATTATGCTTTTTCGTTTAGCATTGGTGTACTTAACAAATCTTTGAGCAATTTTAATTTAAATTCTTCATCAAGATAATTTATATCGACTTGTGGAACATTGTATTTAGTCTTTAATATGGTTTCAACTTCTTCTGGAGACATTTTCCCAAATTTTATCTTAGTTATTTTAATTGGTTGCTTCGGCATATTTACACTTTTCTCCTTTATATCTGGTAAATTATAAAACCCTTTGCCTCTTATGGAAGTTCAGCAATTTATTTTTCATTATCTTGAGTCGCTCCGTTATTAACCTTATCGAATCAGCATCAAACTTGCTTCGATAATCTTTAACATATGTATAGTGCTTTTCCAATAGATTTTCTAACTCTTGGAATTATTTATCCAACAATTCCTCAAATTCATCTTTTTGGTTACGCATTAGTATCGATTTATAATTACACATAAAACTCATATAATTCTTTCGTAATATGTAATCTACATGCAAACATCATCAAACGCCACTAAACACTCTCGTTCAATAGTGTTTGGGCAACCTTCTCAACGATGACATAACTCCTGGGGCTATTTTTTATTATAACTAATAAAAGGGAAATGCATAAAACTATTAAATCTCTATAAAAATAGGTGATCCGATGCAAAAAATTACCCCATTCTTATGGTTTGTAAAAGATGCTGACAAAGCAGCAAAGTTCTATGTATCTATTTTTGGAAAGGATTCCAAAATAATAGCAAAACAAAAATTGGAAAATACTCCAAGCGGGCCTAATGCATTTATTATCGTATTGAAGCTCAATGGACTTGTTTTCAATTTTATAAATGGTGGAAATAATCCAGGTTTTGATAAATTCTATCCTTCAACTTCTTTCGTAATAAATTGCAAAAATCAGAGAGAGGTAGATTATTACTGGAACTCTCTTATTAAGGAGGGAAAGGTTTATGCATGCGGCTGGCTCGCAGACAAATTTGGAGTCACTTGGCAGGTAGTACCTATTGAAATAGACAAATATCTAGGAGGGCCTGATGCAAAAGGAAGAGCTCGTGCAATGAAAGCAATGCTCGAGATGAAGAAATTAGATATTGGAGTATTAAAAAGAGCTTACAAAGGAAAATGATTCTCGTGTGTTACAGAATGGATAGTAAACTCCTATGCATCTCTCCTGAGGTTTATTTATCTAGGATATATGAATCTTACGAACATGTAGGAGATAAACACTATGCTTACCACAAAGAAGCTTACAGGATATGATACATAGAACGAAATGAAAAGTCCGATCCATGTTGCAAGCAGAGCAATAAGAACCGATATAAGTATTGCATAAACAGGTTTCTTTGATAATCTAAGTGCAGTTGCAGCTGGAGTTACCATAAGCGCAAAAATTAATAATACTCCAACAACTTGAATTGCAATAGATACAGCAGCTGCAAGCAGAACCATGAAGACAATGCCCAGCAAACTTATATTCAATCCTTTTGCCTCTGCGACTTCCTCATCAAGAGAGGCAAACAATAATGGCCTATAGACAAGTGCAGCTACTGCAAGTATTATCAAACTAACTACAATTGTGATAATGACGCTACTTGAGCTGATGCCGAGTATTTCTCCGAACAATATGGAATAGGCTTCGGTCGCATAGCCAGTATACAAGCTAATGAATAATACGCCAAGGCCCAAAGCAAATGCCAATACTGTACCGATTTCTATGTCCCTATTTGTTGCACGTTTTCCCAGTACGGCAATACCGGCACCTCCAACAGTGGTAAAGCCCAAAAGACCCAGGACAGGATTTATCCCAAGCAAAACAGTACCAGCAGCCCCTGCAAAACCTATTTCTGAAAGTGCATGCGCTGCAAAAGAGGAGCGCCTTAAAACAACAAGATAGCCTATTATTCCTGCAACTATTGCAATAATGGTTCCGGCCTCAAACGCATGCTGCATGAATTGATATTGGAAAATATTCTTAAGGTCTGAAAGCAGGTTAAAACTGAATGGCACAAACATTATTGATCACCGTGATAATCCTCTGCACCCACAACCACAATGTTGCCTTTAGAGTCATGGAGAACTTCTACACGTGTTCCGTAAAGTGCAGTCAAGCGCTTTGATGTAAGCACCTCTTCTGGAGTTCCAGTTGCGACTTTGCCATTCGCAATGTATATCACTTTATCGAGGAATTGTATAAGAGGATTGATGTCATGGGCAACAAGAAATGCTGTGACATTACGGGATTTCACAACAGTGTTCATAAGAGACACTAAATCTTTAATTCGCTTAATATCAAGATTAGAAAGTGGCTCATCAAGAAGCAGCATTTCTGGATTGCTTACCAATGCTTCAGCAAGGAATATCCTTTGCAGTTCGCCTCCAGATAATGAGCCCAATGATTTGTTTGCCAGTTCTGTTGCGCCAACAGCAGCAAGGGTATCATAAGCTAGCTTTTTCTCTTCTTGAGAAGACAAACTGAAACCCCATTTATTTCCAGAATATGCAAGACGAACCAGTTCGATGCATTCTATATTAGTGTCGTTGTCGATTGTATGGCGTTGAGGTATGTATCCTATCTTTGAATTTCCACGCCTTGGCCTGTCATCAAATACTTTTATGGTGCCTTTAATCTGTTGCTGCAGACCAAGAAGCAAACGGAACATCGTTGTTTTTCCTGCTCCATTCGGCCCAATGACAGCAACGAACTCGCCGCGCTTAACGCTGAAGCTTGCATCTTTCCAGACAATTTTATCTTTGTATCCAATTGTCAGGTTTTTTACTTCAACTATATCTTCTCGCATAACCATTCATATCATTATAATAATTTATATCATTGTCCTAATGTGTTTGCATTTAGCGCATTCTGCAGGTTTATCAATTCTGAGTTCATCCAGACCTGGAACGGAACATCAGGAGGCTGTATTGTCTCTGTAACTCCAACTATTGTTACGTTGTGTTGGGTTGCTATCTGCTTCATTTGTTGAGTCAATGGAGTTACGGTTTGCTCGTTGTAGACTAATACGCTCACATTTCCGTTTTCAAGCTGGTTCTGGAACTGTGCAACGCTCTGAGCAGGAGGATCCACGCCCTCTGCAACTGCGTTCATGAATGCAGGAGGTGACACCAAATCAAGACCCGTGGCATTTGCAAGGTACACAAATATGCTTTCTGTGGATGCCACTTTTGTACCGGCAAACTGCGTTCTGATTTCTGTCATTCTGCCATCTACTTGTGTTAAGGAATTTGTTACATTCTCATAGTTTTGCTTGTAATAATTTGCATGCGCAGGATCAGCTGCAACAAGATCCAAGTACATCTGCTTTACGGTAGTGTTTACATATGTTGGGTTATACCAAAGGTGCGGATTGGTGCCATTGGCTCGTCCGAGCAATTCGCCAACATTCAATACCGTTTGGTTTGGGTTGTTGCTTGCTGAAATGAGCTTCAATGCCCAGTCATCATATCCAACACCATTAACAATAACAATTCTTGCATTTGCAATTTCCCGTGCATCTGCAGAGCTGCTTTCATATTCATGAGGATCTGCATTGGGATCGGTAACTATGCTTGTTACATTGACATATTTTCCTCCGATTTGTGACACCAGGCTCCCCCAAAAGTTTTCAGCTGCAACTATTTGTATTTGATTGCCAGGAGTTGAATTGTACATAGATTGATTAGTTACATTGGTTTGTAAAATTGTTGATTGTGTACTATTTTGTAAACCTGGAGGCATTCCTTTGCCATTCAATGCAAATACAGCAACCCCGATTAAAACTATCACCATTACAGCCACAGCTGCAAATATCACTGTGTTATTGCTTTTCTTTTTTTGTGCTTCCATTATACCACAATATTAATAAGTATTTATGAATAAGTTATTAACTTACAGATTAATAAAGGTAGTGGATAAAGTTATTAACTTTAATATATATAATCCCATAAGAGTTTAGGTTGAAATTATAAGACAGGTGATTAGTTGGAGATACTTAGCATATCGATAGATGATGAGGCATTAAAACAATTGAAGGCAGTTCAAAAATCCCTTGGATTCAAGAGCAGGTCAAAAATGCTCAGAAGTGCGATATTCAGCATGATCAAGGATTATGATGCGCTCGAATCGCTAAAAGGCAATACCGAGATTGTATTTGTATTAACCTATGCTGAGCATGAGAAAAACAATGTTTCAGATATACTGCATAAATTCGAAGATTCGATAAAAACAGAATTACATCAGCACAATTCAGGAACTTGCATTGACGTTCTTAATTTGAATACAGATGCGAAAAAGGTCCGTGATATATTCAATACACTAAAAAAGAATAAAGCCATATATTCGGTTACTTATGTAATTATAAGGAAAACAAACAAGAAGTGATTGCATGGATGATATTGATGACGTAATGAGGGACGATGAAGAAGAGAGTACAAAAGGCATTAAAACAAAACCTTCAGATAAAGAAGTGGAATCTTTGCAGCATGATAATGATGAATCTGATAAGGAACAAGAAGAAAAACACAATGAAAGCAAAACCGGGAGAACTTTTATAGGAAGGGTAGAAAAATTCTTCAATAAAATAAACGTTGCTGCGATAAGACTTGAGGGAGATCTCAGAATAGGCGACAGGATAGAAATAGAAAGCGATGATTCATCTGTCATAATGACAGTTACCAGCATGCAGATGAACAAGGAAGACATTGCAAGCGCAACATCTGGTGATGATATAGGAATAAAGCTAAAGATGCAGGTAAGCGAAGGGGACAGGGTCTATCTTCTTAGCTGAAAATTAAGAACCTTTTAGGCTAGAGCCCTGATCCTTTTGAAGTTGGCCTTCCAATGTTGCCATTTGATGGCTTAATGCTGCATTCTGAGCTTCTAGTCCTGCAACCTGGCTTTGCAATTGAGTTACCTGCTCTTGTAAATTCTGGCTTGAATTCTCTGATGTGTACAACTGGTTCTTAAGGTTTGTATTGTTGGCTTGCAGAGAGCTTACAGAACTTGCATACTGGCTTGACAACTGCGATTCGGTGAATTGAGTGTTATGTAGCGTTTGCTGAGAGCTCTTGTATTTAACGTTGTAGCTGTAGGCTGTTGCTGATGCGATTACAAGAAGCCCTACCATCAAAAGAAGGAATGCCTTGTGGTGCGATGCCATCTTGTATACTATTTTTGTCTCTCTTTTTATGAAATCCTTAGAATTATCTGTCATTTTATCAACTGGAGTTTCACCCCCAGTACTTTACTGTTTTAATAAATATTTATACATTTGCAATCCGTGTTCTGCAAGAATTTATAGCTGCCGCAGTGCATCTATGGGTTCCATTTTCGAGGCTCTCCATGCAGGGTATATGCCAGCCAATACGCTAACTATCATTGCAACAAGTATTGCGTATATTATTGTGCTAATAGGAAATACCGGATGGAATGAAATTGAAGATGAGCTGCTGGATCCTCCGAAACTTGAACTGCTTCCTCCGCTTCCACCGCCAAATCCTCCTCCTGCGCCTGCCCTGGAACTACCTGAAGTTGATGTAGTTGCTCTTGCCGATGTTGAACTGCCTCCTGATCCTAAAACTGCTGATAAGCCATAGGATGCACCGGCACCCAGCCCTATTCCAATGATTCCTCCGATGAATCCGATTATAAGCGCCTGGCACAGGAATATCATTAGTATGTTGTTGTTCTTGAATCCTACAGATTTCATTATTCCTATTTCGTGGGTTCTTTCATAAACTGCAATTAGCATTATGTTCATTATGCCTATTGCTGCCACAAGCAGCGAAACACCAGCGATTACCTCGAACAATAAACTGATCGAGCCTATTATCGATGCTGTTGTTGATAATAGCTCTGAAACAGATATGACTCGCGCGCTGCTTCCGTATATTGAAGTTATTAATGCAGATGTTGAATTTACGTTGCTAGTATTTGATGCAACGACAAGCATTTCATTGAATGAGGATTTATGAAGAAGCAATTCTCCAGCAGACAATGGCACAAATACAGCAGTATCAATCGGTATTATGAAACCCCCATGGGAAGGCAATATACCAACAATCGGAACTGTCAAAGTTTCCCCGTTCTTTCCTGAAATCTTCATTGTGGCAGCTTGGCCTACTGTTGCTGTTTGCTTTCCTGCAGCACTAGTTGGAAATGCGACGCTATGGCCTATGACGGCCACAGGTGTTATTGTGTCTTGATACATGGAGCCTTGATAAAGCGTGAGATTGCCGCCCAGTAGTTGCTTGAGCCCGGCAGCGCTAACACCTATAAGGGTAACAGACACGTTCTGATTGCCAGTATACAGGCTTGCCGTTCCCGTGAGCAGTGGCGTTACGCTGGTTACATTGGGAAGCGATGAGAGCGTCGCAGCATCTGCTATTGTGAAACCAGTAGAGCTGGATGAGCTTACTATTATGGAAGTAGGTCCCAGCGAATTGAGCGAGGAGCTTATGCTCTGGCTTATTCCAGCTGTTACTGAAGTCAGCGCAACTATTGCAGCTACTCCTATTACAACCATTACTATGGTAAGTGCTGTTCTTACTCTTTTCTCGTTCAGATCCTTGAAGCTAAGCCAAAGGATATCTTGAATATTCATCCATAATACCTATTTTGAATGCAGCTTGCGGTGCTTTCTCTCTTTTAGGAACAATACAAGCAGTACAACAACGGCAATTATCAGCAATATAACTATTATTAATGCGTTGCCGCCTCTTGAATGGGAATACGTTGTGGTTGTTCCGTTTATCGCCCCCCTTATTGAATTGTAGGTTGATACACTAGCGATTTGCACAGGCACGTTTATGATAGTGCTTAGATTTTCTCTTAATGTGTTGAGGTAGTTTATCCTTACTGGTATTGTATAATTGCCGCTCTTCAGTGTGCTCTGGGCCGTAAGCGTAAGCGTTACAGGAGTCTGGCTGTCAACCTGCATGTCCCCTACAAACACGGAATTGGATCCGTAGGGTGCGAAGCCCTTTGGCACAAGTGCAGTTGCAGTTACAGCTGCAGCTTTAGATGTTCCCACATCGGTAAGAACGAAAGACATTGAGAATATGCTTCCGGGTGTTGGAACTGATGGAGATACCGTAAGGCTTGACGGAGTTATGTTTATTATTCCAGTTGATAATACAATCGGGTTCTGGTTTATCTGCTCAAGACTTGTCCCGTTGTAAAGGCTTACCGTAAGATTTATCGGGAATGATTGCGTTGCGTTGCTGTATACGAAAACATCCTCATTCACTTTTGCAGTGCTGTGTGGAGCAATTGAGCTCACCTGAATTGGTTGTTGCCCCAGGAATGTTCCATCAATGCTAGGCAACGCTGCGTGCATTGAAAGATAATTAAGAGTTGTGTTTCCCGTATTTGTAAGATTGAATGTTATGTTCTCTATTTTCCCAGAGGTGAGAACCCCAGGATGAACACCTATGGAAAGAGTTGATGGGCAGCTTTCCACACCGAAGCTTATGTTCCTCACTTCGCTGTCAGAATAAAGTGTATCATATTGATAGTTTATTGCCACACCAACAGAGATAAGTGAGCTGCTGTTGAGGCTTGTGAATATTTTCATGTTTACTGTATTTGTCTTGTTTGCGCTTACGTTGACTGCGCTGATGGTCCCGTTGCCCACAGTATATGCGTATCTTGAATTGGTTATGCTGAGCTGGACATCCTGCATGAGCGATGCACCCACTGGTGTTTTGATTGATATTGGAACCGTATTTATCATTCCTTTGCAAAGGCTAAGCACGTTGGTGCTCAACTGAAAGTTTGGCGGTGGCGGAATTGGTGATGGCCCGCTGGTTCCTGCAAAGGCAAATGCTGATGCAAACACTGCAAACAGCAGAAGCATTCCAAATATTGTTATTTTTCTCATTTAAATACCTCGATTTTTTCGACTCTTCCATCTTTAATATGAATTACGCGATCACATTGTTTTGTTATGTCAGGATTATGAGTTACCATTACAGTTGTTACGTTCTGATCCCTACTTATTTGCTTGAAAAGCTTTATTACTTCATCACCGGACTTTGTGTCCAGGTTTCCGGTAGGCTCATCTGCAAGAAGAAGTGCTGGATTATTTACCAATGCACGTGCAACGGCAACTCTTTGCTGTTGTCCACCAGATAATTGCGTTGGTTTTAATTTCAACCTATCACCAAGACCCAGTTGGACCAGCAATTTATCTGCTCGTTCCCTTCTTTCCGATGAGGACATTGGACTTACCATCAATGGCAATTCAACATTCATTTCTGCATTAAGTCCATTTACAAGGTTGAATGCCTGGAATACGAAGCCAAGTTTCTTGTTGCGAAACTCTGCAAGCTTGTCACCACTCATTTCGGAGGTAGCAATTCCATCTATGTATATTTCACCCATTGTTGGCTTGTCAATGGTGCCGAGCAAATGCATCAGCGTTGATTTGCCGCTTCCTGATGGACCAACTATTGCAACGAATTCACCTTGCTTCAGCGAGAATGAAACATCAATAAGCGCATCCACTTCGATTGATTCTGATTTGTAAACTTTTGAAATATTTTTAACAACTACAGAGTAATTTGCTTTTTTGTCATTTTTATCGTCTTTCATCAAATCACTCATTAAACAATAATGCAAGATTCTTCAAGTGTTTTTGAAACAAATGCTTTGTGGATTTCAATACCAATTTTCCCTTGCCTGTTAATGTGTAATAATTCTTAAGGCGGCCGTTCTCTATCTTTTGCGATGATTTTATGTATTTTGACTTCTCCAGGCTTTTTATAGTATTATAGACTTCATTCTTCATGTTTTCGGAGGTGCCGAAAAAGCTGGAGAATTTCCCGGATTTGGTGAATTCCTTAAGAAGCGCATAGGAATTGACCTCTGATTTGCCCATTCTCCTGAGTATGCGTACCTTTAGCATGGTGCTTTTCATTTCATTGTCAAAGAAGTTGCCTTTTTCCAAATAACCACAAAATAGATTAAAACTAATATAGTTTAACTTTAATATATGTGTTTTAGGAGTATTTAAATACAATAGTATTTTTTAGGTTTTTCTTTGTCTAGTATCATTTTATAAAAGTGCAATATAAATTAATCTAAAGGTGTTGAAATAAGCATAGAAGATCTAAAATGCGAAATATGCGGTGCAGAACTCTCAGTTGATAGTTGCTATTACATTTATGCAGGTAGATTGCAGCAGGGGCCGATGAGCGACAAGAAGAGCATAATGGAATACAACATGTGCACCAATTGCTATGCTCAAACGAAGGCAGAATTGCTGGTCTCCATACAAAGGCAGAAAAACAACAGGAGCAAGTAATCTCTAATTATACATTAGGTTTAAATCCTTTGAGAGAGCCAAGATATTATGGATATTGAAAGCAAGCTCGAGATAATAAAAAGCGAGCCGTTGAAGGAAGTGATAACGGATGAGGAGCTTAGGGCATTGCTGGAAGGCAACGACCATCCAAAGCATTACCTAGGCCTTGAGATAAGTGGCATGATGCATCTTGGCCATTTGTTTGTAGGAGGCAAGAAAATAAACGACTTTGACAGCGTAGGAATAAAGACACAGGTACTGCTCGCTGACTGGCACACCATTGCAAACAACAAATTTGGAGGAGATTGGGACAAGATAATAAAGGCTTCCGAATTCTATAAGAAGGCATTCGAAAAGGTATGCCCAAATACTAAGATAATACTTGGTTCGGATTTATACAGGAACAATGATGAGTACTGGAAAGATATGATAAAATTTGCTGCCAGAACCACAATGGCAAGGGCAACAAGAACTTTAATAATACAGGGAAGAAGCGAAAAAGACACTTTGCATGTGTCTCAATACATATACCCAATAATGCAGGTTAATGATATACTTGCATTGGATGTGGATATACCACATGCAGGAATGGACCAGAGAAAGGTGCATGTTCTTGCAAAAGAGATTTTCAAAGACATGAAATTAAAGAAGATAGTTCCTGTGCATCATCATCTCCTGCAATCGCTTACCGAACCACCAAAATTAGGGAAGGATATGTCAAAGGAGGAAGAGGTAGTAGCAACAAAAATGAGCAAATCAAAGCCAGGCTCAGCAATACCAATAATAGCAACAGATGAAGAGATAAAGAAAACCATAAAATCTGCCTGGTGCCCAGAAAAAGTAATAGAATTCAATCCCGTATTAGAGCTGTGCCAATATCTCATATTGCCATTAAAGGGAAGTTTGTATATAGATAGAAAGAAGGAATATGGAAATGAGATCTATTATACAAATTACAAGGATCTTGAAAATGATTACAGGAACGGAAAACTGCATCCTGTGGATTTGAAGAACGGAGTTGCAGATGCTATAATATCCATTGTTGAGCCAGTAAGGGACGTGTTTAAGAATAAGGACGAGCTGCTTAGCGTATTCAAGTAGCTTTATATTATGAATTTGGTGTTCTGTTGAAAAGGAAACTTAACGTATCGATAATCGTTTTGGATACACTGAAGCTTGAAATGTTCAACAGGATTATTTCCCAGAACCCGAACATGATAAAGAATTTCAATGCAGTAAGATTCGAGAATTGCATTGCACCTGGATCTTGGACACTTCCTTCACATGCTTCATTATTTACCGGTTTATACCAATCGGAGCACGAATGTCATGAAACAAAAGAGATAAAATCTCTTGACATAGATAGGATAAAACTCACCAAGCGAACTATACTTGAAAAGTTTAAAGATATGAGATATTCAACATACGGGATTTCAGCTAACCCTTACATACATCCAGTCTATGGATTTAAAGGATTCGATACTTACATAGCAGAATCATATTTCACAGATTTGTTTGGAAGCGTTATAGAGGTATCTAATGAGTTGAAACCAAGAATAGCAAAGTACAGGAACCTCTACGGTAGTGATGTGTTGAAACTTTCGCATGCTGTTGCAAAAGAGGATCCTAAATTATTTCTTGACCTTGCATTAAGCGCAACAATGCTTACTCCAAAAGCAGCAATGAAAAAGATAAAGGCGAAATTCATAGATGGCTGGCCAGTTGAGAAAGGAGGAAGCAGTATACTAAAGACTATAAGAAATCTTGAATTTAAGCAGCCGTTCTTCCTGTTTGTAAATTTCATGGAGGCTCATGACCCTTATATAGGAGCTAAAGGAAAGGATTTCAATTGGGTCACTCCGTTCTTGAAAAAGGAAACAGACCAGAAGCTACTTCACTCTTGGAGAAAATTATACGATAAAGCATCAATCAAAGCAATGAGATATGGCACAGAATTGATAAGGAATTTGCTGGAAAGATTTGGAGATGACCAAATAATAATACTTACCTCAGATCATGGACAGTTGTTCGGTGAGTATGGTTTCATAGGACACGGAACCGTAATATATGATGAAATGATAAAAGTACCGCTTCTCGTAATATTGCCAAAATCATTCAACAAAAATGTAAAAGCAAAAGGTTACCAATCATTGGTTAATATACCTACATTTATAGAAGCGGCATTGTCAGGAGATAAAGATGCAATATCAAAATTGACAACTGCTAGCGTAATTGCAGAAACATTTAGCATACCTGCAAATATAGCAAACATAAAGGGCGTTGACAAAAGAAAGATGGCAAAATTTGACAAATATCAAAAGAGGGTATTCAAATGAAACTTGTTGTTACGCATCATAACCTTAATGAAAGGGGAGGAGCAGAGAAAGTTCTTTTGAAGATAGCACAACGTTATGATGCACCGATATACACACTCGGCTACGACAAGAATGGTACCTTTGAGGAATTCAAAGATTTAGATGTAAGAGTGTTCAGCAAAAAAGGACTTGTAAGCAATAGCCTTCCACCAAGAGTTGGCAATGCAGTTTACTATGGTTTCAATTTCTACAATTTCAAGATACCTGAAGACTATGATGTTGTGAATCCGCACAGTTCACCAAGCGAATGGATAAGGAACAGGAATCCGAGGGCGCTGTGGTACTGCCATACACCTCCAAGAGAGTTATATGATCCAACAGTTGCGAATTTAAGGAAAAAAACTTTGAAGGAAAAAGTTCTTTACAAGAGCTTTTCCGGAATATACTCAAAAATAGAAAACAAGGTAGTAAAGTACACGGAGGCAATTGCGACAAACAGCGACAACACGAAGGCAAAGATAAAAAGCATATTCAACAGAAATGCAACTGTAATAACACCAGGAGTTGAGCCCAAAGATTTCATAAACGAAGGCTATGACAAGTATTTTCTATATCCTTCAAGAATCGCAGAGCAGAAAAGGCAGGAATACGCAATAGAAGCGTTCCAGAGATTTTGCAAAATCACAAGAATAAAAGGTTACAAGCTCATAATAGCAGGCGGCCTTTCAAAAAGATACGATGATTTTGAAACCTATTACAAAAAATTAAAGGCAAAAAGAGCAAAAGATGTTAAATTTGTTTTGAATCCAACAGATGAAAAAATGAAAGAACTTTATTCAAGGTGCACAGCAGTTCTTTTCACAGCAATAAATGAAGATCTTGGCATAGTGCCACTTGAGGGCATGGCAAGCTCCAAGCCGGTAATATCAGTAAATGAAGGAGGCCCAAAAGAAACTATAATAAATGCAAAAACCGGATTTCTTGTCAATTCTGAAGAGGAAATGGCAAGAAAGATGAAGTTTATAATAGAAAACAGAAGCATAGCAGAAAAAATAGGAAAGGAGGCAAGAAGAAGAGTAGAGCGACATTATTCTTGGGACGTATTCTTCAACAAATTTGATTTATTGGCAAAAAACGTTAGTAAAAATAATATTTAATTAATTTATAGGTGTTTAAATTAGAATTGGAATAATAGCATCGATGCAATTTACTGATAAAATGATAGAAGTTCGTGACGAACTTATCGCTTTAGGACATGATGCATTCATGACAAGTTTGCATAAGGATCTGATTAAGAAAGATCCAAATGAAATAGAGAAAATCAAACTTTACCAAAAGTATAATTTAGATGCAATTAGGTTATTTTGGAAAGAAATGCAAGGTGCAGATGCAGTTTTGGTTCTAAATTTTGACAAAAATGGAATCAAGAACTATGTTGGTGGAAATACCCTTATGGAAATTGGTTTTGCACATGTATTAGATCAAAAGATATTTATGTGGAATCCAATACCTGAAATGTCTTATTGCAAAAGTGAGATAGAAGCAGTTAAGCCCATTGTAATTAATGGAGATCTTTCAATTATTAGATAATAAATAGATGAATAAGATTATTGTTTAACAATAAATACAGCTTATCACACACATAAATTCCAACAATAATTACGACACTTTTTTGGGAAAATGTAACAAATTTTACCGTCGTAAGCTTTATAAACCAAGCCCTAAAATACATGGAAAGGTATATATATTATGAGAGGGCTATACTAGCATTGTGATAAAAAACAATGGGGAATTACAAACCTTTAAATCATAATGTAATAAAACTTATAAATGTGCAGGGATGGCGGAGCTCGGTCAAACGCGACGGACTCAAGATCCGTTGGCTTAGGTCTACGGGAGTTCAAAAAGGAATTGAACACATCTCCCTCCCTGCATGTTATCAATAAGGGTGTTAAAAATGGCAAAAGCAAAGAAAAAAACTGAGAAAAAGACAAGGGCTAGGGAATCGAAGATATATGACATACCGAATTATGCGCAAACGGAAGAGTTCACAAGCTCCGCCGCATCAATACTCATGGTGCTAAAGTATCTCAATAAGAATCTTAAAATGAAGAAGGAAACAGAATTCCAAATTTGGCAGGAAGCAGTCAACGGCAGCGTATGGCATGGCTCAAGATACGGTCTTGCCTATGCATTGGCGAAACGCGGCGCAAAGCCCCAGATAATAAGCAATGCAAAGGATGAAGGCTACGAGAAAAGATTAGCAGTTTATGAAGGAATCAATCTTGACACTCTTACTTCCTCATTCAATGAGATAAAGGAAAAGGCAAAGGCATTGAAGATAAAGGAGATATTCGGCACCACAACAGTGCAGAGCATAAAGAAGCAGCTCAACAGCGGCAGAATACCAATAGTTCTTGTAAATGCCAATGTATTGAATCCTTACCTTGAGCCATCACCGCACTGGGTAGTGGTAAAAGGCTACGACAAGGACACATTCTACATAAACGATCCTTATTCAGATAGCACCATAACAATGGAGCCTCAGGTCTTCAAGGAGGCTATAGGCTTCGATAAGGAGTTCCACATGATATCGGTAAGTGCAAGAAAGTAATCAGTTTCTTACTTTTAGAACATTCCTTTGCAGAATTCTTTTTGCAAAAGTCCTCTTCAACTTGAGCCTTATCTGGTTTATTTTGACCAAAGGCTTTCTTACCAAGTCGAGGCTTTCCGCTTTTCTGTAGCAAGCTGTGCACATCAATCTTGTTTCTATCGGCAGTTTGTCGAAGAAGTAATTGCTGTAAAGCCTGGACGGCATTACGAGCTTTACCTCATTGTGCTCCATTAGCCTTGTGCACACAGAGCATACGTTTTTTGCCAAATACTGCATGTCCAATTCTTCTGCACATTTTATGCAATAGATTGAATTGTCGCTTGCTGCCTCTTTGCTAGAGAATTCGTACACTTTCGCTCCGCAATTACCGCATTGTTCCGGTATAGCTTCCATTTCATTCACAATCTCTTATAAACCCACAGAACGACTTCAATAATTATTGTCTAATAAGTAGTATTTATTTGTTGTGCCATAAATTTGAAAAATGGGCAAGAAGCGGAAGCAAGACCTATTGATTTATTAATCCTTTGATGCGTTTTTTATGTATTTTTTTATAGTCTCAATGTCAGCATTTGTCCTTATCGCCGCTTTTTCAAGATGAGTCGTTGATGCCATGAAGCCTTTCTTTTTTAGGAGCATGATTACCTTGTTGTGGCTTACAGAACCAATGCCCATTTTTCTCGTGAGCATTGGCATAGAATAGTAAAGAGGAGCATCAGCTTCGTCTGATATCCCCTGAAGGAACTTGGCTGATTTTTCGTTGAAATTAGAGCCATTGTTAATATGCTTTATCATTGATTTTATGACATCGTAATCGTAGATATTGCCTGCCCAGAGCTTTCCCGACACTTCAATCTCGTTCCTGCAGCTGGGACACTTCTGCATAACAGGAAAGAACGAATTCTTAATATTCCTGTAGCCGCATTTGCCGCAATAATAGATGTAACCCATTTTCTTTATGGATTCTAGCGATTCGTTTGAACCGTGATGCAGCTTCAGGAATACTCTTGTGTAGTGCATGTAAGAAAAGGAAAGCTGCACCTCAACCCCGAAATTGAATTGCGAAGCTATTCTTGCTATGTATCCTATAAGTATTCTAAGCGCAGCTTCCTGGCAAAGCTCATTGTGCATGGGCCGTGCGTCGTACAATCTCATACAAGCCTTGAAATCAGCACCGCATAACACAGCAGAATCAGTTGCAGTTACCAGAAGATAGGAATTATCCTTGCACATCTTCAACAAATCGTATATGTACGGAGTTACGCCGCCAAAGGGGTCAAGGTCTATAATGTCGAATCGCTCTTCGAAGTTGTTTGCAAATTCCTGTATGCTCCTATGCAGCGCATTTGCCTTTACCTTGTTGAATTTTACGTTCTTTTTGAGAGAATTGAAAACTTTTTTGTTTATCTCAAGGAATGTAATGTCTCTGGAAGGAGTTTCAAGATAGTATCTAATGCCGCGCAATCCTGTTGCTGATGTCGCATCCACTATTTTTGTAGATTTGTCAGCAAAGTTGGATATGAACGCAACGCTGATGTCACGGGAAACTGCGCCATCAGCATTTAGGAACGAATCCTTTGTATATTTTATAATTGCTTTGCCTTCTTTGTACATTTGAACACTATTTCATTATATCCTTTAGGGCATCCAGAAGGCCGTGGGCGTAGCTTATGCATGAGAAAGAGGTATAGAAGTCCTTCTTGTCAAGATAGCTCTTCGAGTCCTTTGCGTACATCTTCGATAGCTCTATGACACGGGCCATTGCCTTGTCCTTGGAGCTTATGCCCTTTATGTTGTCATTGAATAGGGCTATGTCCTTTTCTATCCTTTTTATTATCTCATCATCGCTGCTCTGCATCGCACCACATATACTATTATATGCTCTGCAAATAATTATATTGGTTTTACTAAAATGGTTTGTATGCCGAGCAGGAATCTAATTATTGCAATTACAGGTACTCCAGGCTCTGGGAAGAGCACCTTTGCGAAGGAGCTTGAGGAATCTATACCAAATTCAAAGGTAATAGAGATAAACGACATTGTGGAAAAGGAAAGGCTGTATTCATCGATTGACAAGATGGGTTCAAAAATCGTGAAGATCAAGGAGCTAGAAAAAAAAGTTAATGAGATTGCAAAAGAGCAGTCGAAAAGTTCAATAGTCATATTAGTCGGGCATCTTGTTGCTGAGTTGGCGCTCAAACAGGACATAACAATAGTGATGAGAATAAATCTCAAGGAATTGGTAAAAAGGCTTGAGAGCAGGAAGTATCAGAAGGAAAAAGTGAAAGAGAATATAATATCTGAATCTACTGACTATTGCGGCATCAAATGCAGAGAACTAGGAAATGAAACCTATGAAATCGAAACCATGGAGCAGAGAAAAGAAATGATAGATTACATAAAAGGAATCATATCAGGCAAGAAGACAAAAACGCCAAATACCGAAGAGATAAGCAAATTTAAGGAGCTTCTTGATCTCATTATGGAGGACAACAAGTACGGTTTATAATTAAATATTGGTCTTTTCCCAATGGGCAAGATAAAGCATTCTTGCATGCTTTTCCGGTATTTTATTTATATGCAGAGTCGCATTTTTCGCTTTAAGGTTTGAAGGGAGCTGAGTCGATTTATCGCTTAAAAAGTGCCTTATAAATTCCTCAGGATTTTTGTATTTCGATTTCTCTATGGAATATATTCTGTCTTTATCAATAAGCGTAAGTATTGAATTTTTGTGAGATTTCATGAATTTTTCTACAGCATCTACCATTTCAATGCTTGGACCAGTAACTTTTGTTGAATTTATTTTGATATCTGGGATGAAAAATGCCATGATTGCATCTGTTTCCTTGGTATACTGCAATGATAATATTGGCTCGAATCCGTTTTCCTTAAGAAGCGATTCAAGCCTGAGTCTTGTTTTCTTTGTTTGCTGCCATATTATGTCCTGTGCTATGTTAGGTACTTTGAAATATATGGCATAGATATCGGCATTAAGTTTGCTTCTCAGTTGTGTTAATTTAGTTTCAGAGTTGGCTTCGTCATAGCTCTGACTATAGAACATGCCTTTTACAGGATTTTTAATTAGCTTTCTTGAAACAAGCGCAAATCTAAGCAATGATTCTTCAGAAACGTTGGCAGCAACATTCCTATTGCTGTCCGTAGGATCTATTACAATTAGCTTGTGGTTGAACTTCTTTATAATAGATGACAATGTTGACTTGTCGAATTGCATTGATGCAGTATTAATGACAAGAGGTAATTCCAGATTTGCAATGTTTGTTACCAATTTAGAAAAGGAACCATTATGGTATATAAGCAGTTCACAGAGATATCCTGAAAACCCTTCTGTTTTTGCCTCGGCACCATATATATTGTGTGCTTTGAGAAATGCCTTTAGGACTCTAACTTCATCACGCTGCTTTTCAGATAAGTTTTGGTTGACAAATTCGTTGTGCAATTGTGTCCTGTCAACAGCAGTACCGCGTTCTTTAGAGTCCTTTATCTTGAATGCTGGGACTATGTCGACATTAATCCTTAAATCATTAAGCAGCAAACGCGTATAGGGATGCTCTGCGTATTTGACAATGTAAGATTCCCCTTTTTTCTTGTTTACAATGGATTTTCCTATTTCAAGTCCTTTTTTCTCGATTATTTCTTCTTTCATGCTTCTGGGAAAGAGCAGGAATATGTCGATGTCTGAGTTACCTCTTATTTGAGTGCCTCGTGCTACAGAACCAGCTAGCAGTATTTCAACATCTTTTGGCGAATTTTTCTTCAATCTTGCCATTACCTCGTTTATGGCGTATTTTGAGTCGTCAATCTCCTTTTTCGAGGGCTTGACATCCAGCAATACTGCCTTAAGTAGCGTATCGAGTCTCTTTTTAGATGACGCAGATAATCCGTATTTATTGTCCTCCATTTATTCACGTAACGCAACCTATATACCATATAAATTATTTAAGGTATGGTATAAAGCTATATTGTATGGGCTCGTGGCTCAGTAGTAGAGCGCGCCGTTCGCAACGGCGAGGCCGCGGGTGCGATTCCCGCCGAGTCCATCTAACACTATATGCGTTGTACTTAGCCGATATTTATATACCTTTCTTGTAATAAAGTACTATGTTAATATCATTTATCAAAACTCCAAAAATTAAATTTGCTTTTTTGACTATGATATTATTCTGCTTTATTTTTAGTAATACTTATTCCCAAAACGTTAGAGTAACAACTACGATTGCTACCACAACTATAACTTCAACATCTTCAATAACCACAACAATTTTACAAAACAATACTAACAAAAAAACATTGGCATTGATTAAATTCTTATCAAATAGTTCTTTTTGGAAAAGCCAAGGTTTTACAGTATATAATCTTAGTAACATCATAGGTAGTAATTGGACAGAAAATAATACTAATACTTCAACAAATATAAAAGTAAATAATTTGAAATTGAAATTACCTATGATATCTTCTTTTAATTCAAATAGCTGGTCTGGTTATTATGTTGCTAATGATCCAGGTGATCCCATATACAATTCTGTAACAGCAACATACGCTTCTTGGATAGTTCAACCAGTATCAGTAACTACTGGTATATTTGGCACGGATAGGTGGTCAACACAATGGACTGGGATAGGTGGATTATTATATGATCCTACTTTAATCCAAATAGGTACTCAATCAAATTCAAAAACTACACTTGTTGCTTGTGGTATTCATGTTGCTTATCTTACTTATTACTCATATTATGAGTTAGTATCTCCAACAGGTTGTCAGATACCGATTACTAATTCTATTTCATATAATGATACAATTAATGCTTTTATAATATTTATAAAAAATAATACTAATGGTACACAAAAATGGTTTTTATATATTAATGATACAACTAAAAAATGGACTTTTTCTGCAAACGTAAGTTACAAATCTAATGAATCAAAAGCAGATTTCATTGATGAAATTACTTGTAAAAATTCTATTTGTACATTACCAACAGAACCTCCTGCAAATTGGAGTATAGGTTATTTTGGTAATGATTTTACACATTCAAATATAGTTGTTAATACAATATTTGGTAACGTACCTGTAAATACGTTAAGTGCTACAATAAATGGAAAGAACTTAACTTTAAATTCTTCTTCAAATGTAGCAAGAGTTTGCATCCAAAGTATTCCAAATGTTTGTAATTACACTGTGAATAGAATAACTCAAGATCAAAGTAGTTTTGGGGTCAGTGGCAGTAACTTATCTGTAAAAATAGATAAGCACAACTTAGGTTCCAATACAGTTCTATTTGCGAATGTAACTACCAATGCCATACATCTGGCAAATATTACTTACAAGTGGTATCTTGCGGGTCATAATTTCTCAACTTCAAATATTATTGGAACATCAAATACAATTAATGTAAGTTCAAATACTGTTAATATATATTCTGTATTTATAAAAGATAATGGAGCAAAATCAAAACCTGTAGCATATAATTATACAATGATAAATTCTACAATCTCAATTTTAGCTTCTATTCCTATAAATCTTACAAATACGCAATCAAAGCCAACGCCTTCAATATTCCAACAAGAAATAAATGTTAATAGTTTGGCTTATAATGAAATTAATGCCAATTGGACTAATGTGGAATTCAGTACCGGAAACGATTCAACAGGCAATATATTACAGGCGTGGATTCAAAGCAATCCATTCGGTTCATCAACAAATACAACAGTATGGATCAAACTTACAAACAGTATTGAACCCGATAGCAATGCAACTATATATATGAACATATTACCTTATAGTATATTATCTGCAAATGGGCCAATAGGAGAGGCGCCACAGCTTTCATGCCATAATCCATCTAATACAATAAATTGCACTTATGGTCAATATGACAATGGTGCAAACGTGTTTAACTTCTATGTTAACTTCTCTTGTTTTGGTGCAAGTCTACCATGTGCGTTCCCATCAGTATTTAATGCACCACAATCAAACACGGCAGAAAGAGAATTTGTAGAAAACGGATTTGTAATAAATGCAACAAGCAACTCAACTTCATATTTTGGAATACAAACTAAAAATACATATAAGAATTCCACAGTATTTGAAGGACTTATAAACAGTTACCAAGCAACAACTGCAAATGTATACCCTTCTATCTATCTTGAAGAAGCTACAAATAATACCTATCTTCCAGCTTCAGGTGGGTTCATTAACGGATTTGCATATTCTAAAGAAACTACAGCTACACCTATGGGTTTAATTAATCCTTTAATTGGTAATTGCCCGCCTTGTGATTATCTATATCAATTTTACCAAGGTGGTGCAAATCCGATACAACCTATGCGTTCACATGTTCTTCCTGTTATCGGATCAATATGGTGGAATACAACATCATTGAATGCACAAAATGAATCAATACAAGAAACTCCTGGAACTTCTGCAGGAGCTACCTATTCAAATCCATCTTTAAATAGCAGCATATATTATTCAATAGGTGAGGCAGGCCAAAACCACGGACTTTCATCATATATACAATATGTAAGATCTAGAAATGCACCACCTGCAGATACAATGCCTACAGTAACTTTTTTAGATAATTAAAATACGTGTATATATGGTTGTATCAAACAAAGATAATAAAAATTTGAAATTATTGAGTTTAGGTATATTGTTAGTAGTAATTATAATTTTTTTAATTGTTTTTTATTTATCTTTAAGAGTACCTGGTGATGCTGGGGGGCTTAATGTACCGTGTTTTGCTTTAACTGGATACGTTTGTAAAAACCCTTCATTAAATGTCACTACTGGCAATTTAACTGTGTTTATAACTCAAAATACGGGAACTAATTGGACTAATGTGTATTTTGCACTATCACCTCCTGGAAGAGGGGTTAATATTAATGGTTCTTTATTTAATATTCCTAATTCTACTTATTTTACTTCGTTAAATTCTAATAGTACTGTAAAAGTAGTGCTAAAAGCAATAAAACCAAATCTACCAAAGGGCACAATAGGTGGTGGTTTTATATATGCTAAATATATTATAAAAGTAAATTCTTCTAATAAAACCACAGACAGTGAAATAGCTGTAGTTAAAGTAACATCTAATTAGATTTTAAGGAGATTATAGAGATTCCTCAAGGAAAAAACTGAAGTATGGTCAATTCAAGATTAGATACAAAACTTATACTAGATCAACTTAGGTCGTAGTTGAGGGTTCTTCTTTTTTCTTTAATTCTTCAGCGAACTTTTGCATTTCCGCAAAGAGCTCTTTCTTTGAGAGCCTCTTGACAGATCCTGAGGATTTTATAAGCCTTTCCAGTACTTTTGCATCTTCTTCCGAAAACACTTTTCCATTTCTTTTTCTCTAAAATATCAGCCTTCCCAAAGAAACTTTCCAGAGAATAATATAATGGAGCTTGAGTTATGGTGTTTGTACCATCAAACATCGCCTACAGCACTAGTTTAAAACTTTTCTCAGGAGTCTTGTAAGTCAATTGCTTTGCTCCAGGATAAAAATCTTTAACTACCTGCTTTTCATGCCTCAAACATTCTTCTGCTAAGAGTTTTCGAAACTCTGAGGGTGGGTCGTTCTCTTTAGAATCAACAAAGTGTTCGCAATAAACAGAATATTGTTTTTGAAATCAATTTGTCTTAAAGATACCAGGGGAAAAAAATGGTCATTTAATTTATTTGTCTTCAATTGATAGCATGAGCACAGCGTCTTTTACGTCGATAGTTCGCCGAGTCCAGGATTCGAAGTTACACCTCTAGAATTGGGGTGGGATGGACGCAAATTATAAATGATAAAAATGGTTTAAAAATTATAAGAAATTAATTTGAAAAAGTAGTAATTGGTGTACAAATGAAAACAAAACATGTTTTAATAACTGGATTATCTGGAACTGGAAAAACTTATTTATCAAAATATTTCATAAAGAGGGGCAAAAAGGCATTTGATGCTGATGAAGAAATCGGTAGATGGATTGACAAAAATGGGAATATTGCACGTAAAATGATGAAGAATGCAAATCAGAAATGGTTATCAAAATATGATTGGCAATGGAGTAAAAAATTGCTCAATAATATATTAAGAAAAAATAAAGAAGTATATTTATTTGGAGCTTCAGACAACATGTATGATTTCCTTGATCTTTTTGATAAAAAATATTATCTTAAAGCAGATAAGAAGTTACTAGCTAAAAGACTTAGAAATAGAAAAAATCCTTATGATTTTGCCAAAACTGAAGAACAAAAACAGATTGTTTTTAGTTGGATAGAATATGCTCAAAATAAAGCAAAAGAAAATAGATTAGAATTTATAGATGCCTCCCTAACACCAAAGCAGATATTTGATATAATAGTTAACGCAAATTAGAAAGTGCTTAAATCAAAATTTTGTATAAAGACATCAAAGTATGTCATTATATGTCTTAAATCCAATTCCTACGTGACGTGAGTTGTACGCTCATCATAAGATGATTTCGCCTTGGAAAAAAGATAGCAGAATTAGCCTTCAGCAGAGATATTCACTATTGCTTTTTTCATTTCACTTAATGGAAGTTTTTTAGATGCATTTAATATTTCTATAGATATTATCTTACCGCTTTTTGTGTAATCTACTATTACACCCTCTATTAATTCCTGACTAATTTCATATTTACCTTTCTGAAAATGTATATCTAATGCATCAACTTCAGAATCATAAGTTATTTTCATTTTTTCACCACATATCTTGATGGCCTAGTATAATATGCTGTTACAATAATATAAGAGTTCCCTTTTATTACGTATATTATTCTAAGCAACTTTCTATTTACTATTTTATGAGCTATTAACCTTCCTTCTGGTGATTTTATTATTTCATCAGAATTGCTTAATGCTTTTTCAATAATACTTTTATCTATAGCCCTCTCATTTATCTTCTTTTCAGCATGTTTTGTATAGACAAATTTCATGTAATATTCCACGTAAATAAGATTATTAACACTTGATATAATTACATGTCAATGTATATCATTGTATACCAAAAGGGAATTCTCACTTCACGTGATGTTCTCGCCGAGTCCATTTCTGAGATGTCACCTCGAAAAACCGGGATGAGATGGATGCATTTTTATATATCTACATATACCTAATTCTTAAAGGCGGAAATAATGTTTCATCACAAAAAACAATCCAGTTCGACTCAGGTAAACGAGACTAGAGATACTTTAAAAAATAGAGTAAAGGAAAAAGAAAAAAGCGAAGAACATAAGACCTTAAAAGATCGGGCCAAGGAAAAAGAAAAAATTTGGCACAAAGCTAAATCGTACGCAGCAAGAGCTTTTCTTGCAGGTTCTATTTTATTTAGCGCTAATTTAACCTACAAAATAGGTTATGAAAAATACATAATACATATGGCAAATAGATCAACAGAAAATCTCCAAATGATAGAATACATAAATAAAAAAACAGATAAAGTGGAATTTAAAACGGAAGCTATTTCAATTCCCGGTAATTTCAATACAAATTGTGTTGTTGCAAATGGTTTAACTGATAAAGGTTGGTGGTACCAATTTAGTTTGCAGGTAAAGGGCGAAAAAATAACTGCTGGTTATATGATTTGGGATAATAAAGGGAATGTAAACTACCCAGCTAAAGGTTCGGAAAATATACCATTTAATGGCGGTGTAAATCTAAATGATAAATTTGACTTAAAATTAGAAATAAAGGATGGGTTCGTTACTGGAACTGTAATAGACATTTTCACTAATGCAA